>CAILKX010000079.1 GCA_903834975.1 uncultured Curvibacter sp. | reverse complement strand
TGGTTTGTTCAGACATGACAGGCGTTCTGGGGAAACCGCCTATTTTACGGGCCTGAATCCCCCTCAAATCGCTTGGGCCGCTTCCACCAAGAAACGCACTTTGCGCGCGCCTTGCCACTCGTCAATGTCCAAGCGAAAGGCCAGCCTGAGGCGCGGCGGCAGGGCTTCGGTGTGGCCAAACCACATGGCTTCGATCGGATGGCCTTGGTGCTTGAGTTGCAGCTTCAAATGCTTTTCGGCGATGAGGCGTTGTGACAACACCTCCACCTCGTCGCTGAAAACCGGCGCTGCAAAGCCTTGGCCCCAAACCGCTTGGTTCAGGGTTTCGACCAAATCAACGCGGCGGTATTCGGCCGCCAGTGAGCCATCGGTTTCGAGTTGTCGGGTCAAAGTGGCGCTGTCCAACCACTCCTGTGCAATTTGAGCCAAGCCTTGCTCGAACAGGCCGATGTGCGCTTGTGCCACGCTGCAGCCCGCCGCCATGGCGTGGCCGCCAAATTTGATCAACACTTCGGGGTGGCGTTTGGCCAACAGGTCAAGGGCGTCGCGTAAATGAAAGCCCGGGATGGATCGACCTGAACCCTTGAGTTCTTGTTCTTTGCCGGGCGCTGCGCTGGCTGCAAAAACAAAGGTGGGGCGGTGAAATTTTTCTTTCAAACGCGAGGCCACGATGCCCACCACGCCTTCGTGAAAATCGGGGTGAAACACGCACAGCGCCGCAGGGGGCTCGGCCTGCGCGTCCAAGAGGCCGTCGGCCAAGGCCAGGGCTTGGTCGCGCATCCCGCCTTCAATCTCGCGGCGCTCACGGTTGATTCGGTCCAGGGCTGTGGCCCATTCGGTGGCGCGAGAAGCGTCGTCGGTGAGCAAGCACTCAATGCCCAAGGTCATGTCGGACAAGCGTCCGGCCGCGTTGATGCGCGGCCCCAAGGCAAAGCCAAAGTCAAATGTGGTCGCTTTGCGGGCTTCACGGCCAGCCACTTGAAACAACGCGGCGACACCGGGCGGCATGGCGCCGGCCCGGATTCGTTTGAGCCCTTGTGCCACCAAGCGTCGGTTGTTGGCGTCGAGTTTCACCACATCGGCCACCGTGCCCAAGGCCACCAAGGGCAAGAGGCCATCGAGTTTGGGCTCTTGTTCGCGACTGGCAAAAACGCCCCGTGCACGCAGCTCGGCGCGCAGGGCCAAGAGCACATAAAACACCACCCCCACGCCCGCCATCGACTTGCTGGCAAATTCGCAGCCCGGCTGATTGGGGTTGACGATGACGTCGGCCTCGGGCAAGGTGGCCGCTGGCAAGTGGTGATCCGTCACCAGCACTTTGAGCCCCAGTTGGCGAGCCCGAGCCACGCCTTCGACGCTGGCGATGCCGTTGTCGACCGTCACCAACACATCGGCTCCGTTGGCCTTGACGCGGCTGGCAATGGCCGCCGTTAAGCCATAGCCATCCACCACGCGGTCGGGCACCAAGTAGCTGACGTTTTTGGCGCCCAGCAGGCGCAGGCCGCGCACCGCCACAGCACACGCGGTGGCACCGTCGCAGTCGTAGTCGGCGACGATGCAAAGGTGTTCTTGCTGGGCGATCGCGTTGGCCAACAAAGTCGCCGCAGCGGACGCGCCGAGCAGGGTGTTGGGCGACAGCAAATGGGCCAAGCCGTCATCCAATTCAACCGCAGATTGCACGCCCCTGGCGGCATACAGGCGCGCCAGCAAAGGATGCAGACCCGCTTGCTCTAGCGCCCAAGTGGACCGGGGTGGGACATCACGAACCAGGATTTTCATAGGTGTTGGGTCACGTTGGACCACGCCAATGCATCGGTCTTGTGGCCATTTGAGGGGCGCCAGGAATTGAAGGCATGGCCCACTTGCTTCAGTTTCTCAAAGAACCCCAGCGGGGTTGACGCGCTGGACTTTTGGCTGGGACGCCAAGTTTGGGCGGCCCGTTCACCGCAGAGGGTCAGCGCAGCCTTCGCTGGCAACAGGCCTTGGCCAAGGTCAGCGTCCAAGGCCAACCAAGCGCGGGCCCAAGCGTCTACATCGTTGTTGAGGGCGGCTTCACGCAGGCCCAGGTAGACAACAGGCTCTAACGGGTTTGCTGAATTTTCTGCCCCTGACTTAAGCGTTGAGTCAGACAGGGTTCTTTCAGCGCTCAGACCGCTTTGAAGCAGGGTGGCTGGCAGCGCCCCTGCCCCACTGAACCAAAAGCTGTTTACGCTTTGCAGGCCTTGCGCACGGCGTGCTTCGGTCATGGTGTGCGTCAAGGCTTCCGTTTTGGGGTCGCTGTAAAGCAACATTTGCAACTCACTTTGCAGCCGTCGCAAGGGCTTGCCAGGGTCGCCTGCGGGGAGCCACTGGGCCACATCGCGGCCGGCGACACGCTCGATGGCGGCCGTGCGCACATGGCGAAACACCTCGCCTTCGGCCAGCCAGCGGTGGGCGTCGACAAAGTGCAAACGAATCCCGTCTTCTAACAGGAAGGGCCTGACCGCTTCTAAAAGCTGCTGCGACTCGAGGGGGCTCAAGCGCAGTTGCTCCGGGGTTTGCAGCACCACCTGCTGGGTTCCCACGGCCCAATGACAAGGGCTCATCCAAGCCCATGCGGAAGAGGAATCGGAGGCGGTAAAAAGCCCTCTTTGTTGGGCTTCCCAAGCCGCCAAGGGCAGCAAACCGGGGCGCCATTCTGGGGGGGGCTGCAGGGAGGTCCCCAACCCACCGAGTGCGCGGGCCCACGCCATTTCATGGGGCAGGGCAAAGCTGAATTCGGCCTCTGCATCGGCTTGCAGCGCTTGGGCCTGTCTTGTGCTCAGGGCTTGTCGAAAATGCGGCAGCGGGTCGTTGGGGTTGGAGGCCAATGGGCCCAATGCGGCTCCCAGCGCCGCCTGAGTCGCTGTATCGGGCGGTGCGGCAAAGGCAATGATGAGTTCAGACATGGGCTTATTGTCGGTCAAGGCTTCCAAGACCACTAAACTCGGGTCATGTCGATTTCGATATTTTCCAAGTTGAGCCGCCAGGCCCGCTCTAAGTGGCCTTATGAATGGGCCTTGGGTTGGCGCTACACCCGAGCCGGTCGCGCGACGCGCCGCAATGGTTTTATTTCCTTCATTTCGGGGGTGTCCATGTTGGGCATCGGCCTTGGCGTGGCGGCCTTGATCATCGTGCTGTCGGTGATGAACGGCTTTCAAAAAGAGGTGCGTGACCGCATGTTGAGCGTGGTGGCGCACATTGAGATTTTTACCCCCGGTGAAGACGCTTTGCCCGACCCCGAGCGCACCTTGCGCGAGGCCCGTCAAAACAAGAGCGTGGTGGGCGCAGCGCCTTTTTCAGCCACGCAGGCTTTGATGGGGCGGGGCGAGATGTTGCGCGGTGCGGTGGTGCGTGGCATTGACCCGACCCAAGAAATGCAGGTGACCGATTTGGGCTTTGACGCCGCCGTGCTTCAGCGCTTGGTGCCAGGCCACTTTGGGGCGGTGCTGGGCGCTGAGTTGGCACACCAATTGGGTGTGCGCATCGGCGACCCCGTGACCCTGATTGCGCCCAGTGGCCAAGTCACCCCGGCCGGCATCGTGCCACGCTTGAAACAGATGGAAGTGGTCGGCACTTTTGATTCGGGACACTATGAGTTT
This sequence comes from uncultured Curvibacter sp., assembly GCA_903834975.1. GTDB lineage: Bacteria > Pseudomonadota > Gammaproteobacteria > Burkholderiales > Burkholderiaceae_C > Curvibacter. The sequence goes on along the minus strand of CAILKX010000079.1, from coordinate 44,812 downwards.
GACTCGACTTTGGTGATGGTCCATGAGCAAGACGCTGAGCGCATTTTTCGCCTGTCTGGCCCGACCGGCGTGCGTTTGAAGATCAAGGACTTGCACCAAGCCCGTGAAGTGGCCCAGCAGCTCGCAACGACCTTGTCAGGTGACTTGCTCATCAGCGATTGGACGCATCAAAACAAGCATTGGTTTTCGGCCGTGCAACTCGAAAAACGCATGATGTTCATCATTCTGACCCTGATCGTGGCGGTGGCGGCGTTCAATCTGGTCAGTACCTTGGTCATGTCGGTCACCGACAAAAACGCCGACATCGCGATTTTGCGAACCTTGGGCGCCAGTCCCGCCAGCATCATGGGCATCTTCATGGTGCAAGGCGCGCTGGTCGGCGTGCTGGGCACTTTGGGCGGCGCGGTGTTGGGGCTGCTGGTGGCCTTCAACATTGACACGATCGTGCCGGCTTTGGAAAGCCTGTTTCACGCGAGCTTCTTGCCCAAAGACATCTACCTCATCAGCACCATGCCCAGCGATCCACAAAGCGCCGACATCGTGCCCGTGATCGTGTTGTCCTTGTTGCTGTCCTTTGTGGCCACGCTTTACCCCAGCTGGCGTGCCAGTCGGGTCAACCCGGCGGAGGCATTGCGCTATGACTGAACCCCTGACCCCAAAGGGGTCCCAAACGTGGTCCCAATCCTTGTCGCCGGCTTCCATCCCCGTCTTGCAGGCCCAGGGTTTGGGCAAGCGTTTTCAGGAAGGCCCGTTGGACGTGCAGGTTTGGCAAAACCTTGAGTTGTCGGTGCAGGCCGGTGACACTTTGGCCATTGTCGGCGCTTCGGGCTCGGGCAAAAGCACCTTGTTGCATGTGTTGGGCGGCCTCGAGGCGCCCAGCGAAGGCCAGGTATGGTGGGCCGGTCAAAATTGGCAACAACTCAATTTGGCCGAGCAAGGACGTTGGCGAAACCAGCATCTGGGTTTTATCTACCAATTCCACCATCTGCTGGGGGAGTTGAGCGCCTTGGAAAACGTCGCCATGCCTTTGCGCATTCGCCGTTGGTCCGTCGCGGAGTCGCACGCCCGCGCGGCCGACATGTTGCATTCGGTGGGCTTGGGGCAACGCCTCCAGCATCGCCCGGCGGAGTTATCGGGCGGCGAACGGCAACGGGTCGCGATCGCCCGGGCCTTGGTGACCCAGCCCGCCTGCGTGCTGGCCGATGAACCCACCGGCAACCTAGACCGCACCACGGCCACTCAAGTTTTTGACTTGATGTTGGGCTTGGCTCAGCAACAAGCCACGGCCTTGGTCTTGGTCACGCACGATGAACAACTGGCCCAACGCTGTGGTCAACGCGCGCACCTGTCGGCGGGCCAGTTGGTGATGGACTGAGTCTGCGCATGCCTTGGATTGACACCCACTGCCATTGGGACGCGGCTGAGTTTGACGCCGATCGCACCGAACAACGGGCCGCCGCTCGAAACGCGGGGGTCGCCCATTGCGTGATCCCGTCAGTCGCTCGAAGCCACTGGGGCCGTGTGAGGGAACTGGCACACACGGGGGCCGCCGAGGGCTCAAACGCTGATTTTCAGGCTGATTTTCAGGGTGACTTTTACGCGCTGGGCATCCACCCCCTTTACACCCCGCAATCCGATAAGGCCGACTTGTCCGCTTTAGCCCAAGCCTTGCGGGACCACCAAAGTGACCCGCGCCTGGTGGCGGTCGGCGAAATCGGTTTAGACGGTTTCGTGCCTGGCCTCGATTGGGAACGCCAAACTTGGTTTTACCGCGAACAATTAAAAATGGCGCGTGAATTTCAGTTGCCGGTGATTCTGCATGTGCGCCGCAGCGCCGATGCGTTGTTGGCGGGCTTGCGCGCCATCGGCGGTCGCTCGCCTTGGCAGGGCATTGCCCATGCCTTCAACGGCAGTTTGCAGCAGGCCCAACGTTTCATTGACCTGGGGTTCAAATTGGGTTTTGGCGGCACTTTGACTTATGAACGCGCCACTCAAATTCGCCGATTGGCCCGTGAACTTCCCTTGAGCGCATTGGTGCTCGAAACGGATGCCCCCGACATCCCCCCGCAGTGGCTTTACCGCAGCGCCGAGGACCGCGCCGCAGGCTGGCCACAAGGCCGCAACAGTCCCGCCGAGTTGCCCCGCATCGCGACCTACTTGGCGGAGTTGCGGGGCCTGAGCTTGGAAGCGTTGGCCCAAGCCACCCGCGACAATGCAGTCTCTGCGTTCCCCAAATTGTCTGCCTTGATCCGATGACCTCCGCCCCGCCTAAATCTGCAAAAGCCGAAAAATCAGCCCGTGCCCATCGCGTGCGGGAAACGCCCCTCGCGTTGCCGGAAGTCAATTTTTCAGACTACGGCGATGTGCGCGCCTTGCATTTGGGGACCCCCTGGATTCAGGGCACCATGCGACTCGATCGGCCTTATGAAATCGACCTCGATTACGTGCAACGCATGATGGCGTGGCTGCTCTTTGTGCAGCCTGAGCAACTCAAGCGCTTTCATGCGATGCAACTGGGACTTGGCGCGGGCAGCCTGACCAAGTTTTGCCGCAAAAAATTGCGCGTCACCACCACGGCGATCGAACTCAATCCGCAGGTGGTTCATGCTTGCCGAGGTTGGTTCAAATTGCCCGCCGACGACAGCAAATTGCGAGTCATCGTGGCCGATGCGGCTGAAGAAATAAAAGCCCCGCAATGGGCGGGTGTGGTCGACGCCCTGCAAGTTGATTTGTACGACGATGAGGCGGCTGCCCCGGTGCTTGACAGCGCCGATTTTTATGCCGATTGCCGCGCCTTATTGAGCGAAGACGCTTGTATGACGGTCAACCTGTTTGGCCGGGCTTCGAGCTTTGACAAAAGCGTTGCCAAAATGGCCCAAGCCTTTGGTGAAAACGCACTGTGGTCTTTCAAAGCGACCCGTGAAGGCAACACCGTTGTGTTGGCCCAGCGCACGGCGTCCCGTCCCAAAAGAGAGGTTTTGGAAGCCCGTGCCGATTGGATTGAAAGCACCCATGCCCTCCCAGCTCGTCGGTGGCTGAAGGTGTTCAAGCCGATGAGTCTGGGCTTGTGATGAAGTTAATAAAGTGGCTTTTAGGAGGCGCCGGTGCTGCGCTCCTTGGCGTGGTTTCGACACAGGTCCAAGCCCAATTGGCACCTGGATTGACGCCTGGGAATGCGTCGCTGAACGACGCACCACCGATCAGCGCCCCGAATTGGGGTGGGGCGCATTGGCACGGCGATGTGGGCTTGGCCGAATACGCCATGCCGAACTGGGTTTCTGCTTCAAACTCGGCCAAAAAATCCACGGTATTGCCTTATTTATTTGGGCAAACCGAGGTCTTTTTTGCCCGCGTGGACACCTTCGGCATCAAGACCTTGCCCATCGGTTGGGGGCATTTGGAGTTGGCGGGGCGGCTGAGCTTTGAAGGCGAAACCGTTCCTGGCCTAGCGCCCCGGCGCAACCCCTTGCCGTTGGGGTTAGGCACTTTCCAAGAAACCCCGGTCGGCGGGTTCTTTTTGCATGCCTTTCATGATTCGGTGTCGGGCGGGCAATTATGGGACTTCAACTACGCCGCCGAATTTGATTGGCACGGCCTTGGCTTCTACCCGCAACTCGGCGCTCAGTGGCGCAGCGCAAGGTATGTGAACCACTTGGTGGGCGTGTCGGCTTCAGAAGCTTTGCACGGACCTTGGCGTGCTTACTCTGCTGGAGCTTCCACCACACCGGTGTTGGCCTTGGCGGTGCAAATGCCTTTCTCCCTGCCTTTATCGGCTTTGGGATGGGCCCCAATAACATCCTCGTCCTCGTTCTCGCCCTCGTCTTGGTCGTTGCTCATGGAGTGGCGGCGCAAGTGGGCCGACGCCGCCATGGGTCACAGCCCGCTGGTGCCCCGTCGGGTGTTGGACGACGGCATGTTGTCGGTGGTTTACAGCTTTGAGTGACCTGACTGCAGCCGCTTCAAAACGACGCGTCGGTCTGACCATGGCCGTGCTGGGTGCGGTGGCGTTCAGTGGCAAGGCCATCATCATCAAACTGGCTTACCGATACGGTGTGGATGCCATGACTTTGATCATGTTGCGCATGCTGTTCGCCTTGCCCTGGTTCTTGCTCCTGATCGGGTGGTCGGGCCGAGGCCAAGCGCCTCTGTCGCGACGTGATTTAGGGGCCATTGCTGGGTTGGGCTTCACGGGCTATTACCTGGCCAGTTATCTGGATTTTTTGGGCTTGGGCTATGTCAGCGCGAGCTTTGAGCGTTTGTTGTTGTACCTGAACCCCACCTTGGTTTTGCTCTTGGGCTGGCTTTTATTTGGCAAACGGGTGCATGGGCAGCAGATGCTGGGCATGGCCATCAGTTACGCGGGCGTGGTGGTGGTTTTTGGCCATGAGTTGCAATGGGCGTCAGCCCAAGGCGATGCCACCCAGTCAGCCAATACGATAGCTGGGGCGGGTTTGGTGCTGGCCAGTGCATTTTCTTATGCCACCTATTTGGTCTACAGCGGCGAATGGGTGAAGCGCTTGGGCTCCCTTCGTTTGGTGGGGTGGGCCAGCAGCTTTGCCTGCATTTTGTGCATCGGGCAATTCTTTTTGTTTAAACCCCTCAGCGCCTTGTCTGTGGCCCCAGAGGTCGTTTGGCTCTCGCTCCTGAACGGCACTTTGTGCACCGTGGTCCCGGTGGTGCTGGTGATGTTGGCCATCGAGCGCATTGGCGCTGCCGCCAGCGCCCAATCGGGCATGGTCGGCCCTGTGTCGACCATCGCCATGGGCATTTTGCTGTTGGGCGAGCCCTTCACCTGGCCTGTTGCGCTCGGGACGGTCTTGGTGATGGTGGGGATTTATGTTTTTTCCCAGACCTCCAATCAGGCGGAACGCATTTGACAGCTGGTTTTTGGAATTCATGGCAACATGGCGGCCATTGAATTTCAACTTCGGAGACTTTTCCCATGAGCCGTGCCATTCAAATTGACCAAGTCGGTGGACCCGAACAAATGAAGCTGGTGGATGTCCAGGTGGGCGAGCCCGGACCCGGTGAGATTCGAATTCGTCACCATGCCTGTGGTTTGAATTACATCGACGTTTACCAACGCACCGGTTTGTACCCCTTTGCCATGCCCTTGATGTTGGGCATGGAAGGTGCAGGGATCGTGGAAGCGGTTGGCGAGGGTGTGACCCATCTAAAAGTGGGCGACCGCGCTGCCTATGCCAGCAACCCGCCGGGCGCCTACTGCGAGTTGCGCGTCATGCCCGCCAAGGTCGTTTGCCAATTGCCTGATGACATTTCTTTTGAAACCGGCGCGGCCATGATGCTCAAGGGCCTCACCGCTCAGTATTTGCTGAAAAAGACCCTCCCTGTTGAAGGCCTGCAAGCCGGCGATCACATTTTGTTCCATGCGGCGGCGGGCGGTGTGGGCTTGATTGCCTGCCAATGGGCCAAGGCCTTGGGCTATCAACTGATCGGCACGGCGGGTTCGGACGCCAAATGCCAACTGGCCTTGCAAAACGGCGCGGCCCACGCCATCAACTACAACACCGAAGACTTTGAGGCGCGTGTCAAAGAAATCACCGGTGGCAAAGGCGTCAAGGTGGTTTATGACTCGGTCGGCAAAGACACGTTTGACAAGTCGTTGAACTGCCTGCGCCCCTTTGGCTTGATGGCCAGCTTTGGCAATGCTTCAGGCCCGGTCGCCCCCGTTGCGCCCGGCGCCTTGGGCCCCAAAGGGTCTTTGTATTTGACCCGTCAAACCTTGTTTACCCACATCGCGACCCGCGAAAGTGCGCAGGCCATGGCCGACGATTTGTTCTCGGTGGTGCGGAGCGGCCAGGTGAAAATTCACATCGAGCAGCGCTACCCATTGGAGCAAGTGGCCCAAGCCCACCGCGATTTGGAAGCCCGTAAAACCACTGGCTGCACCATTCTGACGCTCTGAGCGCAAAGCAATTCAGCCAGGGCTTATTTTTGGGCTTATTTGGCCAGAACCTTGGCCTTCATCAAGTTGTCGGTGAAGAGCTTCAGGATGTCTTGACGCATGTCGCCTAAATTGGCGGGGTCGGTGGACTTGGTCTGGGCCGACCAAACCAACTGACCATCGGCCACCGCATAGAGAGCCCCTTGTGCATAGAGGTTGGTGCTCACGTAGTTGTAGCCAGGACTGACCAGGGTATTGCCCACGTAATAGCCGCCCCAACCGTCGGACCAAAAGCCACGCGAGTATTCAGCAGGCACGTGTTTTTCGGTGTAGGTGATGTCACTGACCTCGGTCACCACAAAACCGTCGATGTTGTGTTTTAGCAAGACCGCTTTGATCTCTGCTTTGGGCACAGTGGCCAGGTCTTTGTCGCCAAAAATTTCGTAGGCTGGCGTGGCGTGTGTGACCTCGCTGAGGCGTTTGGTGACATCGATTTCCACCGAACGGGCAATGCCAGGGTCTTTGTTTTTGGAATAAACCACCACATGGTGCAGGGGTTGGGAGGTGAAGCGAGCATCGCTCCAGTGGTTCACCAGCTGGGTGCTGGAGCAGGCGCTCAGGAGCCAGGGGCTGAGAGCGAGTGTCAGAAGGGTGAGGCGTTTGATTTTGTTCATCGAATCATCTTAGGACTCGATCGCCCTTTTAGGGCGCCCTCAGCTGTGATTGTTGGTAAGGGTTGGAAGAGCTTGCAACACTGGCCGCACAACACGGGCCGCGCGCTCCGTTTTCTTCAAGCGCTTTTCTTGACCCGCAGCAACTCATCCAAGATCAGACACAGTGCCCCCAGCGTGATGGCGCTGTCGGCCACGTTGAACGCGGGAAAATAGCCGCCTGAAAAAATGGGGTCCAGCCAAGGCCAGTGAAACTGCAAAAAGTCAACCACATAGCCCAGCCAGAGCCGGTCAATCAGGTTGCCCAGGGCGCCGCCCAATACGCAAGCCAAGGCAAAGGAAAACAAGCGTTGGCTGCTGTGCTTGGCCAACTGCCAAACAATGAACAAGGCCGCCGTGGCCGCCAAGCCTGTGAAAAACCAGCGCTGCCAACCCGAGGCGTCGGCCAAGAAGGAGAATGCCGCGCCCGGGTTGTGCGCCCGCACCACGTTAAAAAACGACGTGACCACGGCACTCTGACCGAGTTGGTAGTAGCCCGTCACCAAAATTTTGGTGAACTGATCGAGCAAAACCACCACCAGCGCCCAACCCAGCCACAAGCCCAGGTGGGGCTTAGAGCGGCTTAATTTGTTGAACGAGCTTGATTTGGCGGGGCGTTTGGCCATGGGTTGTGGAGTCGGCTTCAGAAATGAGAAAGGCTTTGGCTTGCCGGTTTAAGCCATGACACGGGTTTCGCCCGCGCCGTACAAGTTGCTTTCGCAGCGAGCGCACAGCCCAGGGTGTTCGGCGTTGTTGCCCACGCTGGCGTCGTAATGCCAGCAGCGTTCGCATTTGGGGTCGGTGCTCGGGCTGACGCTGGCTTGGAGCAGCGATTCACCTTCAAGCGCTTGGCCGGGCGTTGATTGCAGCGTTGCCTCAGAGGTGATGAGCACGAACTTCAAGTCTTGCCCCAAGCTTTGCAGGGCCTGCAACAAGTCGCCCTCCGGCACGTGCAGTTGCACCTTGGCTTGCAAAGAAGAGCCCAACTGGCCGGCGCTTCGAACGGCTTCAAGGTCTTTGTTGACCACTTCACGGGCGCTGCGAATCAGCTCCCATTGGCGCAACAAATCGGCTTGGCTGGCGCTGTCGCTGAAGGCTTTGAAGTCCCAATAGGTTTCTAAAAAGATGCTTTCGCTGCCAGATTGGGGTTTTCCGAAAATTGCCCAAGCCTCTTCAGCCGTGAAGCTCAAGAAGGGCGCCATCCAGCGCAGCATGGCGTGGGTGATTTCCCACAAAGCGGTTTGCGCGCTTCGGCGGGCCAGGCTTTTCGGGGCGGTGGTGTAGAGCCGGTCTTTCAATACGTCCAAGTAAAAAGCGCCCAAATCTTCCGAGCAATACACCTGTAATTTGCTGACCACCGGGTGAAATTCGTATTTCTCGAAGTGGCCCAAAATGGTGTTTTGTAACTGCGCAGCCCGCGCCAAAGCAAAGCGGTCAATGCTCAACATCTGGTCGGGTGCGACGCGGTCTTGGGCCGGGTCGAAGTCGCTCACATTGGCGAGCAAGAAGCGCAGCGTGTTGCGGATGCGCCGGTACCCATCGACCACGCGGGCCAAAATTTTGTCGTCAATGCCGAGGTCGCCCGAATAGTCGGTTGAGGCGCACCAGAGTCGAATGATTTCGGCCCCCATTTTTTCGCTGATGGTTTGCGGCGCGACGGTGTTGCCCAGACTTTTGCTCATCTTGCGGCCTTGGCCGTCCACGGTGAAGCCATGGGTCAGCAGGCCTTTGTAGGGCGCGCGGTCGTCCATTGCACAGGCGGTCAGGAGCGAGCTGTGGAACCAACCGCGGTGCTGGTCGTGGCCCTCCAAATACAAGTCAGCGGGAAAGCCCGAGCTGTCCAGATGGCTGTTGCGCAACACGTGGAAATGGGTGGTGCCAGAGTCGAACCAAACGTCCAAAATATCTTGGCTCTTGGTGTAGTCCGGGGCGTCTGCGCCAATCAGCGATTCGGGGGTCGCGGTGCTCCAGGCTTCGATGCCACCTTGTTCCACCAAGGCCGCCGCTTGGTCCATGATGGCCAAGGTGTTGGGGTGCAACTCGCCGCTCTCTTTGTGGATAAAAAAGGGCAGCGGCACTCCCCAGTTGCGTTGACGGCTGATGCACCAGTCGGGGCGACCGGCGATCATGTCGCGCAAACGGGCTTTGCCATTTTCAGGATAGAAGCTGGTTTGCTCAATCGCATCCAAGGCCAATTGACGCAAGGTCTTGGCCGCTTTGTCTTGGGTGAAAACGCCTTCACCCTCGTCCATGCGAACAAACCACTGTGCTGCCGCCCGGTAAATCACCGGCGTTTTGTGACGCCAGCAGTGCGGGTAGCTGTGGGTAATTTCTTGCGTGGCCAACAAGCGGTTGGCGTCTTTCAAGGCCGCCAGCACATTGGGGACGGCTTTCCAAATGTGTTGTCCGCCAAACAGCGGCAGCTCGGCGACATAAGTGCCGTTGCCTTGCACCGGGTTCAGGATGTCGTCATAGGCCATGCCGTGGGCCATGCAGCTGTTGAAGTCGTCCACGCCGTAAGCCGGGGACGAGTGCACGATGCCGGTGCCGTCGTCGGCGGTGGCGTAATCGGCCAGGAACACTGGCGATAAACGTTTGTAGCTAAAGGGGTTGTGGGTGAGGTTGTTGGGGCTGGTGGGGCTGGTGGGGGCACCTTCCACCGCCACGTCATACAGCGGGTGCTTGAATTCAATGCCCCCCAAACGTTGACCCAGGGTGGTGGCCAGCACCTCGCCGCTCAAGCCAAAGCGCTCCAAGCACTTTTCGACCAAGGAGGCCGCCAGCACCAACAAACCCTTGTCGGTTTTGACCAAGGCATATGCCAGCTCGGGGTTCAAATTCAGGGCTTGGTTGGCGGGAAGGGTCCAAGCGGTGGTGGTCCAAATAACGGCAAAAGCAGGCTGCGTCAGGGCAGGCAGGCCAAACGCTTCGGCGAGCTTTTCAGGCTGGGCGCATTCAAATGCGACGTCCAGAGTCTGGCTCTTTTTGTCGGCGTATTCAATTTCAAATTCGGCCAGCGAACTGCCGCAGTCAAAGCACCAATAAACGGGTTTCAGGCCGCGATAAACAAAGCCGCGTTCCATGATGCGTTTCAGGGCGCGAATTTCATTGGCTTCGTTTTGGAAGTCCATGGTTTTGTAGGGTCGGTCCCATTCACCCAGCACGCCCAAACGCTTGAAGTCGGCCATTTGTCCGGCAATTTGCTCGGTCGCAAAAGCACGGCTCTTGGCCTGCACCACGTCACGCGGCAGGTGACGACCGTGGAGTTTTTCAATGGCGTTCTCAATGGGCAAACCATGACAATCCCAGCCCGGCACATAGACCGCGTCCATGCCCTTTAACTGGCGTGCCTTGACGATCATGTCCTTCAAAATTTTGTTGGCGGCGTGGCCAATGTGAATTTGGCCATTGGCATAAGGCGGCCCGTCGTGCAAGACGAATTTAGGCGCACCACGCCGCGCATCACGCAGGCGCTTGTACAGGCCTTTTTCTTCCCACGCTTGGACCCAGCCCGGTTCGCGCTTGGGCAAGTCGCCGCGCATCGGGAAAGGGGTATCGGGCAGGTTCAGGGTGCTGCGGTAATCGGACTCGGGGGTTCCGCTTTGCTTGGGGTCGACCATGGATTCTTATTCCGCGTTAGGGGAAGCTGTCAAAAAAGTGCGGGCATTGACGCAGTCCTGAGCGATGCCTGCTTTGAGGGCGTCCAGTCCGTCGTATTTCAGCTCGTCGTGCAGTTTGTGCACCAGCTCTACTCGTATGATTTTACCGTAGCCCCCTTCAAGCCCGAGCGATGCCGGCCAGTCAAGGCAATGGGTTTCGAGCAGCACCCGACCGCCGTTGACGTCGTTGGGGTCGAGCGAGGGACGCACACCCAAGTTCGCGACGCCAGGCAAGAAGGCTTTGGGGTCGTTCAGGGCGCCGGTCAGGCCAAAAACACGCACCACAAAAATGCCGCTGGCCGCGGGTTTCCAATGGTCAAAACGCAGGTTAAGGGTTTTGAAACCGAGCTCGCGTCCCAATTTACGGCCGTGCACCACATGACCGCTGATGCTGTAGGGTCGGCCCAGCAAGCGCGCTGCCGCGCCCATGTCACCTCGGCTCAGCGCCTCACGCACGGCGGAGCTGGACACCCGCAAACCGTGGACCTCGTAGCTGTTCATGCGGGCCACGTCAAAGCCCTGGACTTGTCCGGCGGCGTCGAGCATGGCGTAATCACCGGCGCGTTTGGCGCCAAATTGAAAGTCATCGCCCACCAACAAATAACGGGTGTGCAGGCCTGCCAGCAACACCTGGTCAATAAAAGCCTGCGGGGACAAGGCGGCCATGGCCGCGCTAAAGGGCAGGACCACGGCTTGATCAACGCCGCAGCGCTCCAATTCCTGTAACTTGTCGCGCAGGGTGCCAATGCGGGCCGGTGCCAACTCGGCTCGACCCGCCAAGCCCGCAAAGTAGTCGCGCGGATGCGGCTCAAAGGTCAAAACCGTGGTCGGCAGGCCCCGGTGATTGGCCTCATTTTTCAGCAAAGCCAGCATGGCTTGGTGGCCTCGGTGGACACCGTCAAAGTTGCCAATGGTGACGGCACTGGCGGGCGCCAGACGGGGCTCGTGGTAACCACGGAAGATTTTCATGGGGCTCTATTGTGCTTCAAGCGAACGCGGGAGCGGCTTGTCACAAAAACAGCGTATATTGAGGCGATCTTACGGATTTGATTGCTGGTTCCCTTTTAAGGAGGCATGGTTTGAAAGTCTTGAAGTTGTCAGCCCAAGGGCTGCCCCAATCGTGGATCACCTTGGAGCAGGCGGTGATTCACTACGCCGCGGGTGAGGTGCGCTGGGAATCTGGTGAGGAAATCGCCGTTTTTCGGGGCGGACACAACGCCATCACGGGCGAACAGTCACGTATTTCGGTGAACAGCATCATCGGCACCAAAGGCGTTCCAAAAATCAATCCCTTCATGCTCAAACCCGGCCTGACCAACGCCAAGTTGTTCATTCGGGACCGCAATGTTTGCGCTTATTGTGGCGACCACTTTCATGAACACGATTTGACCCGCGAGCACATCGTCCCCTTCGCACAGCAAGGCGTTGACACCTGGATGAACGTGGTGACCGCTTGCCGCGCCTGTAACCACCGCAAAAGTCACCGCACGCCCGAGCAGGCCAACATGCCGCTTTTGTACGCGCCCTATGTGCCCAGCCTCTGGGAAGACTTCATTTTGCGGAACCGCAGAATCTTGTCGGATCAAATGGAGTTTTTGATGGCGCACGTGCCAAAGTCTTCGCGACTCTTGGCCTAGTTCTCTTGGCCTAGTTCCATGTTTAAAGTGGGCCTGCGCCAGCAGCCGCTTGGCAAACATAAACCAAGGCCCTTTTGCCTCGTGGAGACTGGTACCCCGATGCGATCGCCGCTTCAACCGCGCTGACTTTTTCTAACGGGACCAAGGCGACAACGCATCCGCCAAACCCGCCCCCGGTCATGCGCACGCCGCCTTGGTCTCCCAGTTGTTCGGCGATCAGGTCCACCAATTGGTCAATTGCCGGCACCGTGATTTCAAAATCATCCCGCATGGAGGCGTGAGAAGCGGCCATCAACTGGCTTAGTTGCGGCAAGTCTTGGGTGCGCAGGGCCTCTGCGGCTGCCAGCGTCCGTGCGTTTTCTGTGACCACATGTCGGGCCCGGCGCCAAGTGATTGGATCCAAGGATTGGCCCCGGTTTTGTTCCAAATCGAACACGGATAGATCCCGCAAGGCCTGGACGCCAAAGTGCTTTGCCGCGGCCTCGCATTGCTGACGACGGGTGTTGTACTCACTTTCCACCAAGCCACGTTCCACCCGGGAGTGAACAATCATCACCGCCAACCCGGTTGGGATGGAAACGGCCTCGGTATCCAAACTCCGGCAATCAATCAAAAGGGCGTGTCCTGTTTGACCCCGCGCTGAAATCAGTTGGTCCATGATGCCGCATTGGCATCCCACAAATTGGTTCTCTGCTTGCTGCCCAATCAAAGCCAAGTCAGTGGGACTCAAAGTATCCAACTGAAAAAGGGATTTGAATGTTTGCGCCACGGCAACTTCAAGTGAGGCCGACGATGACAAGCCGGCCCCTTGAGGCACATTGCCCGAGATCGCCAAATTCGCACCACGCAAACGCAGCCCCTTGGCCACCAGGGTGCTGACCACGCCCCGGACATAGTTGGCCCAAGGGGCATCTTCACGGTATTGAATGGGCATGCTCACATCAAATTGGTCAACCGCCTCGTTGAAGTCGAGGGCCACCACGTGAACCCAGTCGTCTGCACGGGGGCTGGCCGCAACCACCGTTTGAAAGTTGATGGCACAAGGCAAGACAAAGCCATCGTTGTAATCGGTGTGTTCGCCAATTAAATTCACGCGCCCAGGGGCTTGCACCAGTCGTTCGGGGGGGGCTTGAAAGTGTTTTTCAAAAACCAATGCAAGCGCATCGCTTAGCGATTGGGGTGGCGGTGGCAATGGCGATAGGGAATCTTGATTTGGCTGTTGGCGGGACATGACGAGAAGTGGGTATTCAGAGCAAGTGAAGGGTCAAAACAGCATGGGTAATTTCAACGCCCGCTGTAGTGCTGATCGCTGACGGCGCGGAGTTTTTCAGCGGCTTGCTCGGGCGTTAAATCACGTTGCACTTCGGCCAGCATCTCAAACCCCACCATGAATTTACGAACCGTCGCCGAACGCAGCAAGGGCGGGTAAAAATGCGCATGCAACCACCACGGGTTGGGCTCTTCCGCACTGAAAGGCGCGCCATGCCAGCCCATCGAGTAGGGAAACGAGCACTGAAATAAATTGTCATAACGCGAGGTCAATTTTTTCAATGCAACTGCCAAGTCGGCGCGTTGCTCTGTCGTCAATTGGGGCAGTTGTTGCACCTTGAAGCGCGGCAGTAACAAGGTTTCAAAAGGCCAGGCGGCCCAAAAAGGGACCACGGCCAACCAATGTTCGGTTTGCACCACGGTCCGTTCGCCGCTGGCGAGTTCACGCGCCACGACGTCGGCCAGTAAGGCGCGGCCATGCTGGGCATAGTAGGCTCGTTGGCTTTCATCTTCTTGGCGAATTTCATTGGGCAGGTGATGGGTCGCCCAAATTTGCCCGTGCGGATGGGGTTGCGAACAACCCATGATTTCGCCCTTGTTTTCGAACACCTGAACCCACTCAAATTGCTGGCCCAGTTCTTCACTTTGCGTACACCAGGTGTTGATCACGCCCTGAATTTCAGGAAGGGCCAACTCGGGCAGCGTACGGCCATGGTCGGGTGAAAAACAAATCACGCGGCTCGTTCCCCGGGCTTCCTGGAGCTGAAAAAGCGGGTCGTCCGAAGGCGCTGCGGCAGGGACGTCTTGCATCAAGGCCGCATGGTCGTTGGTGAAAACGAAGGTGCCTGTGTAATTGGGGTTTTGCTCCCCATTCACGCGGGTGTTGCCGGCGCATAAAAAGCAATGGGGTTCATAGGCTGGCAAGTTCGAAAGCGACGTCGCTTCTTGCTGCCCTTGCCAAGGGCGTTTGGCTCGGTGCGGCGAAACCAAGATCCAATCCCCTGTTAAGGGGTTGCGGCGGCGGTGGGAATGTTCGGTGGGTTGAAATGGGGACATGGCTTTTCAAACGGAGTGGAAGTGTCGCTTCAGGCCATTCGGCGTAAACGAACCATGAAAACAGTCTCTGCTGGCGCCCGAGGCAGGGGCAGACCGGAATGAACCAACCAACTGCCGTCCAGCTCGACCCCCTGTGGGTCGTTCAAGGCATCAAAGAAGGGGGCTGTGCTGTGTGGCCCTGTGGCCCGGACTGTGCCTTCGGGCAAGATTTCTTGGACTTGGTAACAGGCGTAGGTGTCCAGCATCGGCAAGGGCAATGCGGGGATATAGCGGTGGTTGGTGGGTTGGGTGCGGTACACAAACAGCAACAACTCATCGCCGTGTCCATGGGCTTGCCAAACCAGGCCATCGGCGTGAGTGCCTCGCCAAACTTGGCTCTGGTGCAAGTGGTCACGAAGTTGTTTGTACAGCGCAATCCAAGCCTTCAATTCAGTGGCTTCGGTGTCGGTCAAATGCCGGGCATCCAGTTCAACACCCAAATGCCCTGTCATCGCGACGGCGGCACGAAAGGCCAGACTTTGTGTGCGTCCCGTGGTGTGTGCCTTGGCGCTGCCCACATGCGAGCCCATAATTTCTGGCGGGAAAAATTGTAAAAACCCTTGTTGAATGGTGATTCGACTCATGGCGTCGATGCAGTCGCTGGTCCACACGCGGTGCGCATAACGCAGCACACCAAAGTCAATACGGCCTCCACCGCCTGAACAACTTTCAATCTCCAAGTCCGGGTGCGCTGCGCCAAGGCGCGCCATTAGCGCGTAAGCAGCCTGCACCTGAGCGCGGTAACCTGGGCTGCCGTCGAGAAGTCCCGCGGTGGTCAGGTCGCGGTTGTGGTCCCACTTGATATAGCGAATCGGGTGAGCGCTCAACAAGGCATCCATTTTTTGGAACAGGTAATTGCTCACTTCGGGCCTTGAAATGTCCAGCACCAATTGGTTGCGGGCGGTGATCAAGGGGCGGCCCTTGAGTTGTAAGGCCCAATCGGGGTGGGCGCGGTACAACTCGCTGTCGGGGTTGACCATTTCAGGTTCAAACCACAATCCAAATTCCATGCCCAGCGAGTTGACATGCTCCACCAAGGTGCCCAGTCCTTGTGGAAATTTGCTCGCGTCAGGCCACCAATCGCCCAAGGCCGCGCGGTCGTGGTGACGGCCATTGAACCACCCATCGTCCAAAACAAAGCGCTCTATGCCCAAGGCCGCTGCGGCCGTGGCCAGCGCCTTCACCGGCTCGGGGTGGACGTCAAAGTAAAAGCCTTCCCAGGTGTTCAAGTGGACTGGGCGTGGACGCATCTGTCCCTTTGCCCAGGGCAGTCGGGCGCGCAGCTCGGCATGGAAGTTAGAGGCCAAACCATTCAAACCCCGGGTCGAGCAAGTCGCCACCACTTCAGGGGTCTGCAGGCTGGCACCGGCTGCCAACATACCTTCGCCGGGAGCCAGCCATTCGCCGAGTTGCCATTGGTATTGACCGTCATGCAGCCATTCAATGGTTTGTTGGTGGTTGCCTGACCACGCCAAGTGTGCGCCAAACACCAGGCCCGCGTTTTCGGTGGCGCCGGGTGTGGTGACCACCGCGCCGGGAAAGGTGTCATGCGAAGTGCGCCCGCGTCGGCTTTCACGTCGCCATTGGCTGCGAGAAAGCACATCGGCTTGCAACAAAAACTCATGGTTGTGTTGGCCCGCATAAGAGCGCACGGTGTCGGCACGACCCGGTATAGGCAGCGTCGCCGCGGCCAACCACTGCACATTCAATGCCGAGTGGCCTTGATTTTGCAAACTGCTTTTGAGCACCAAGACATCGCTGTCAGGGTCGAGTTTTAGTTCGATTTTCAAGCTCAGCTGGGCGACTTGGTCGGTCAAAGTCAGTGCCACTTCTTGTTCATGTTTTAGCCAGGTCACTTGGCAGTCGGTGAAGGCTTGGGCAAAGTCGACGCACGGGTTGCTCCCGGAGCCCTCGGCGGTACGTTGAATCCGATGGGCCAACAAAGCGCTTTGACCAAACCAACCAACGCCGAAGCTGGGAGCCAAGCTCAGGGGCTGGTCAAAGTCCAACATGAAAGACGGCAGGGGGCGGGCTTCTCGCAGAGCGAAGCTTGCGCTTGCGGGGCGATGGGTTGCCGACTGCAAACGCGGACCCCAATAACGCCACAAGGGGGCTTCGTTGTCAGGCAGCTCCAACACCACACTGGTGTGGCGACTGTGCAAACTGATGAATCGGGGGGCGGTCAAAGTGGTCATGGCAGTTGAAGTGACTAACACGAGTTAGATTTTAGTCATAAACTAGGGCTATTGAGTCAATATTGCAGATTTTTTGAAACCCTTCTCCCCTCCTACCAGTGCGGCCGTGGCCAAGGCGGCCGGCGTGTCACGGACCACCGTGTCCTTTGTGCTGAATGGCGTGCAAAACCAAGGCATTAGCGCGGCGACGCGGGCCAAGGTCTTGGCCGTGGCCAAGGACATGGGTTACCAACCCAACGCGGCCGCGCGCAGTTTGGTCAGTGGGTCCACGGGCACCGTGGCGCTGGTGATTCCGAAGGCTTCGCATTTGGCAGTCGATTCATTTTTGGCTCAATTGGTGGCCACTTTGAACGAAGCCTGTCACCAGCAAGGCCTCAAGATGCTGATTGAATCAACGGACGAAGAAGGCCGTGAACCCGGCGGCTTCCTGAAGTTGGTGAACCAGCGCCGCATCGATGGCTTGATCATGGCCAACCCCCGCACTTCCGAACACGCACATCTGGACCGCATCCAAGCCGCTGGCATTCCATTGGTGGTGTTGACTTCACGCCCCAGTGAGTTGCCACACTTGTTCACCGTTCTCAGTGACACCTCGGTGTCTGCACGCACCGCTGTCCAACACCTGATTGGATTGGGACACCGTGAAATTGCTTTTGTGAGTTTTGCACCGCCCGAGTTTGAATCGGTGCACGAGCGTGAACTGGGTTGGCGTGAAGCCTTGCGTCAAGCAGGATTGAAGGTCAATGAATCGCTCTTGGTCTATGCCGACATCAGCGCCCAAAGTGGCTATGAAGCAACGCGACGTTTGTTAGCCAAGGGCCAACCCTTCACCGCCTTGTTCGCTGGGAACGACACGATTGCGATGGGGGCACTGAGGGCTTTGAAAGAAGCGGGATTGAAAGTGCCCCAAGACGTGTCGGTGGTGGGCTACGACGACATCCCCATGGCCGCATTTGCCGACCCCCCCTTGACCACCATGCGAGCCGATCCGGTCGGCCAAGCGCATGCGGCCTTGAAACTGCTTCAGGCGCAATTCAAGGGAGCACCAGAAAGTTCTGATGAGGTCTTGAACCTTCAGCGTGAAGTTCATCCAGAGCTGGTGATTCGTCAGTCTTGTGCCCAGTTAACAAGACCCAAGACTTAACACCTCCAAAATGGGGGGTGGGTTAATCCAACGTCACCGCTTCGCCGATGGAGGCCTTCAACACCTCTCCGGTAAAGCGCCAAGCATGGGGCTTCAGGGTCTGTTGAACTTCGTCAGTGGGCGTGTTGATCACGGCGCGTTCAATGCCATCGTAGGCGACCACACGCAGCGTCAACGGCTGCCAGCCCACCTGCGCTTCGAGGACCTCGATCCACAAGGTTTTGCCTTCGCGGCGCGCTTTGAGCTGGAGTCGGCTGCGCTCACCCGACTGATAGGCAAAGCTGTGGCCGTCGTCGGCGATGTAATCGAGCTGAGCGGTTTGCGTGCAGCCTTCACCCAAAAAGACATGCAACTCCAACGCGGACAAGTCGTTCTCCGCCGAGGTGCGCTCACCCACTTGCATCGGCAAGATGTGGCCTTCACGAACGAACAGCGGCGTTGATTTTTCTGAGCTGTTGACATGAATAACCCGTCCGGCTGAAATGAATTCGCCTTTGCAAGCGTCAAACCAACGGCTGTGATGTTCACCCGGCAACACGACCAGTCGCCGTTGCTCGTTCGCGTGCACCACCGGCGCTTGCATGATGGTGGGGCCCACTAAAAACTGATCGTCTACATGGTCCAATGACAGGCCTTGATCGTCACCGGTCGGGTTAGAGAAGTCCATGAATAACGGTCGCAAGACCGGCGTGCCTTGCTCGGCTTGGGCAATCCAGTTTTGGTAAAGATATGGCAGTAATTTGTAGCGCAATCGAACCACATGGCGAATCACCGACAGTGCTTCTTCACCAAATGCCCAGGGTTCTTGGTGGGCTGACTTTTCGACCGAGTGGTTGCGTAAGAACGGGAATAAAAAACCAGCCTTGTACCAAGCAATCGCCAAGGCTTTGTCGGCGTTGCCACCAAAGCCTGGCACATCGGGGCCATTGAATGGAATACCCGATAAGGCCAAGTTCAAGGAACCATGCAAGCTGGTGCGCAGGTGGTGCCAATTGCTCCAGTTATCACCGGTCCACACAGCAGTCCAACGACTCGATCCGGTGGCTGCACTGCGAGAAATCACAAAGGGACGCTCGTTTGGACGGGCTTGTAAAAAGCCTTCATGCGTTGCTTGTGCCATGCCAGTGGCATAGAGATTGTGGTAGGTCCAATGAGGCCATTGGCCGCGCTGGAACAGCATGTCATCGAGTTCAGCGGCACCCACGCTGGGGTCGTTCATGTCAATCCAGGCGCCGTGAAAACCCCACTCGCGGAATTGCTTGACGTAGCCGGACCACCATTGGCGGGCTTCGGGCAAAGAATAATCAGGAAACCAGGTTCGGCCGGGCCAGACAAAGCCGACATAGGGTTGGCCTTCTGGGTTTTGACAAAAAATCCCCTCTTTTAAACCGCTCTCGGCCACCTCAAATCCAGCCTCTACCTTGATGCCGGGGTCCAAGATCGGCACCACTTTACGGCCATGCGCTTCCAACGCTTTGAGTTCGGCCGCCCGGTTGCCAAAGTGTTCAGGGTGCGTGGTGAAGACCTTGTAGCGGTCCATGTAATCGATATCGAGCCACAACCCATCACAAGGAAATTGGTGCTGCGTGAAAGCCGCGTCCAAGCGCATCAAATCTTGGGTACCTTGGTAGCCCCAGCGGCATTGGTGGTGACCCAACGCCCACACCGGTGGCAGCGGTGTTTTGCCCAACAAACGCTGCAGGCGTTGCGTGACGCTGGTCGGGTTGTCA
Organism: uncultured Curvibacter sp.; assembly: GCA_903834975.1. GTDB lineage: Bacteria > Pseudomonadota > Gammaproteobacteria > Burkholderiales > Burkholderiaceae_C > Curvibacter. The sequence goes on along the minus strand of CAILKX010000079.1, from coordinate 25,468 downwards.
CCTGCAATCACGTAAAAGGCCGGTACGCCTTGGTCGGCGCCAAACCAAAAGCTGGGTGGCGCATTTTGATCATCGTGGCCGCTGAAAAACCAATTGGATCCTGTGTCCATGAAGACTGAACCAGGATGGTCTACCAAAATGCCGACCCAATGCGCGCCTTGCCGCACCAGCAGATAAGGCACGGAGGCATATTGGGGATCGGCTTGGCCGTCGACGATGGTCGACATCGCATGGTCGGCAAAGACATCCGCATTCCAAAACTTCGTGCGTTTGCCCGTTTTTTCTAGGCCCGTGACTTTCTCGCCTTGACCATAAAACCGCATGTCATCATGCCGTTGCCATTGGACCAACCAAGCGCTGCCGCAAACGCCGATGCTGGCGGATTGGGTTTCGGTTCTGGCGCCTGCAAGAACCGTCTCACCAGAACCCGTTTGAAGCCGAATTTGCCCGCGTGAATCGAAGCGCACTTGATAGGCAGAAGGACCTTGAAAGTCTTGCTCCAAGAGGGGCAATAGACGCGGGTCCAGCGGCCAGCGTTTGGTGTCTTGCAATTCAACATGAAAGACATCCTCGCCCAAATCGCGGATTGCCGCCGCCAGCGAAGAGGTGCCGCAGTCCAACACACCTTCGGCATGGTGTTGGGCAAAACTAAAGTTAGAGGGGTGGCGAATTTTCTGGAAATACATGATTAAACAAGGGTGGAGTTAAAAAGGCAATTGAACAGTGCGTGGACAGGCCAGGCCATCGGGCCCAAACAGATGCAGTTGCTCGGGTTGTAAATGCAGGTGCACCACCGAACCAGCTGGCTGTGACGCGCTGCCGTCCACTTTGGCTGTGAACAGGGCTTGATGGGGTCCGAGGTCGACGTACAGCAAGGAGGCATCGCCCAAGCGCTCCAGGTGTTTGACTTGGGCCGGAATTGAAGTGCCATGCCCTTTGGTTAATGAATCTGAATCGACGCCGACCAAGGGCGTGTGCTCGGGTCGCACACCCAACTGAACCGCGTCGCCGACTTGTAAGTGCGTGGCATTCACTGCCAATTCAACAGGCTGACCGGTAAAGCCTTCCAGCTCTACCAAGGCCTGTTCAGGGCGGACGCTGAGCAAGCGACCTTTGAGCAAATTCATTTTGGGAGAGCCAATGAACTCGGCCACAAAACGGCTGGCGGGACGGTGGTAAAGGTCCATCGGCGTGCCCACTTGGGCCACGCTGCCTCGTTCTTGAATCAAATCACCTGTGTGCAACAAGACAATCTTATTGGCCAAGGTCATGGCCTCTACCTGGTCGTGCGTCACATAAATCATGCTGGCTGAGCCGATGTCTTTGTGCAGTTTGGCAATCTCTAAACGGGTTTGCACGCGCAAGGCGGCGTCCAGGTTGGAGAGCGGTTCATCAAACAAAAATACCTTGGGTTGCTTGACGATGGCTCGACCAATCGCGACCCGCTGACGCTGGCCACCTGACAAGGCTTTGGGCAATCGATCCAGCAAAGGCGTCAGTTGCAAAACCGCTGCCGCCGCCATGACTTTGCGGTCAATTTCGGTCTTGTCAGACCCCATCACCCGCAGACCGAAAGCCATGTTTTCGCGCACCGTCATATGGGGGTAAAGCGCATAGCTTTGAAACACCATCGAGACACCCCGTTGAGCGGGTGGCAAAGCGTTGACGCGCTGGCCATCAATCAACAAGTCGCCTGTAGTGATGTCTTCCAGACCGGCCACCATGCGCAGCAGGGTCGATTTTCCGCAACCCGATGGCCCCACAAAAACACAAAACTCACCCTGTTCAATGGTGAGATTGGCGTGGTTGATGGTCAGCGGTAACTCGGGCGAGTAGCGTTTGCAAATGTTGTGAAATTCAATGCGTGACATGGAGGCCTCAGCGCGCCAGCAACAAGCCGGTATAGGGTTCAAATTCAAGGACGTTGGAGGCCAGGCGGGCATTCGACCATCCGGGCACTTTTAGAGGTAAAGGCGTACCCTCATGCCAGTGGGCGGGCAGTTCAACGCTGGCCTGTATGGTGCTGAAATTGAAAGCACACAAGATCGTTTTGCCATCGAATTCACGCTCAAACGCGAGCACTTGAGGATGCAATGGCCACAGGCTTTGTTCGCCATGAATCAACGCTGGTTGAAGTTTTCGCCATGCCAATAAGTTGCGATAAAAGTGCAGCTGTGAATCGGCCTGGCTTTCTTGAACATCGACCGCCAAAGGTCGATAGGCTTCGGTCACAGGCAACCAGCTTCTAGCCAATCCAGGCGGGAGCGACAGGTCAAAACCCAAATCAGCCGCTGGGCTCAGCCAGGGCATGGGGGTGCGACAACCATCGCGGCCTTTGTTTTTGGGCCACATGGTCAGACCGACAGGGTCTTGCAAATCGGCAAAGGCCAGCTCGGCTTCTGGCAAGCCCAGCTCATCGCCTTGGTAAAGACAAGGCGTTCCACGCAAGGTCATTTGAAAGACGGCGGCGGTGCGCAACAAACGCGCATGAAATTCTGCAGGGACAGACGAGGTCCAGCGGGTTCCGAGGCGCTGCACATCGTGGTTAGAAAGCGCCCAAGACGGCCAACTGCCTTCGCTCTTGTTGGCGAAATGTTGCAAGAGGCCATGCAGGTAAGGGGCGCTGTGGTCGGCGCCCAACAAGTCAAAGCTGTAAGCCATGTGCAGCTTGTCTTGTCCGCTGGTGTATTGCGCCACCGTTGCGATGCTGTCGTCAGTGCCGATCTCACCCACCAAGGTGGTGTTGGGGTATTGGTCGACCAATTGGCGCAGTCGTTTTAAGAAGCCCAAATTCTCCGGCCGGTCTTTGTCATAAACGTGCCACTGCCATTCATAGGGATTGATGTCACTGGCCGTTGCCTGGCGTGCAGAGGGGCGGCCTCTGGGGGGATTGTCACGCAACTCGGCATCGTGAAAATAAAACGGCGTGGTGTCAAGGCGGTAGCCATCGACACCCAGTTCTAGCCAAAACTTGACGGTTTGCAAAATGGCATTCACCACATCGGGCTGGTGGTAATTGAGGTCGGGTTGGCTGCTCAAAAAATTGTGCAAGTAGTACTGGCAGCGTTGGGAGTCCCATTGCCAAGCGCTGCCGCCAAAAACACTCATCCAATTGTTGGGCGGGCTACCGTCTTCTTTGGCATCGGCCCACACATACCAATCGGCCTTGGGGTTGTCGTTAGAGGCTCGACTCTCGTTGAACCAAGGGTGTTGGTCTGAGGTGTGCGACAACACTTGGTCGATGATGACCTTCAAGCCCAACTCATGGGCGCGCGCCACCAAGGCTTTGAAGTCTTGCAAGTTGCCAAACAAGGGATCGACATCGCAGTAATCGCTCACGTCGTAGCCAAAGTCCTTCATGGGACTTTTGAAGAAGGGTGACAGCCAAATGGCCTCTACACCCAAGCGGGCCACATGATCTAGTTTTTGAGTGATGCCTGGCAGATCGCCCACGCCATCGCCGTTGCTGTCGGCAAATGAACGGGGGTAGATTTGATAAATGACGCCGCCGCGCCACCAGTTGTTGTTCATGACCAATTAACCCTTGACAGCACCGGCGGTCAAGCCTGACACGATGCGTTTTTGGAAGAAGAAAACCAAGCCCAATAAGGGCAACGTCACGATGACCGATGCCGCCATGATGCTGCCCCATGGAATTTCAAAAGCACTGGCCCCGCTGATCATCGAGATGGCCACCGGCACTGTGCGTTCATGGTCGTTGACAACAAAGGTCAAAGCGAACATGAATTCATTCCACGCCCCCACAAAAGCCAACAAGCCGGTGGAGACCAAGGCGGGCCAAAGCAAGGGCAGAAAGACTTGGAACAAAATCCGCAAAGGCCCGCAGCCGTCCATGATCGCGGCTTCTTCCAGCTCGAAGGGCAGCTCTCGCATGAAGGTGGTCAATATCCAAACCGTGAAAGGCAAGGTAAACAAGGTGTAAGGCACCACCAAGCCCAGCGCATGGTTGTAAAGACCCAAAGACTGCATCAGTTCAAACATGCCCGACAGCACGGCGACCTGAGGAAACATCGAAACACCCAACAAAGCCAGCAGCAAGAGCCCCTTGCCTTTGAATCGGATGCGTCCCAAGGCATAGGCGGCAGTCAGTCCCATCAACAAGGCCAGCGCGACGGTCACCAGCGCCACCATCACTGAATTCAACAAGCTTCGGCCAAAAGGTTGTTGGCCTTCAAACAGGGCCGCATAGTTGTGCCACGTGGCTGAATCCGGAATTAATTCAGGGCCAAACAACGCATTGCCAGTTTTCAAAGAGGTAGAAATGGCAAATAAGAAGGGGTAGACCGAGAGCACCACCACCAAGCTCGACAAGCCATAAATCAAGAGTTTGCTGAACCAAGAACGTGAATTCATTTCGGCTCCTCAGCCAACTTCACCCCGACGGCACGCAGAAACACCACCGCGGTCAGTAAGACCAACAAGAACAACGACGTGGCGGCTGCAGAGCCATAGCCCATGTTGCCAAACTCCACCATTTCACGACGCACGAAACCCGACATGCTGATGGTGTCACTGCCGTTTGCGGTCAGCACAAAGATCAGGTCAAAAACGCGCAAGGCATCGAGCAAACGAAACACCACCGCCACCATCAGGGGCTGACGAATCAACGGCAAGGTGATTTTCCAAAACACCCGCAGCGGATGGACGCCGTCGACGCGGGCGGCTTCGTAACAGTCTTTGGGCACGGTTTGCAAAGCGGCCAGCACCAACAAAGCCATGAATGGCGTGGTCTTCCAGACATCGACCAAAACCACCGACCACAAGGCATAAGAGGGGTCCGCTGTCCAAGCGATTTTGTGGCTGATCCAGCCGAATTGCAGCAGCAAGGTATTGACGACGCCAAACTGGTCGTTCAACATCCAACCCCACATCTTGGCCGACACAATGGTGGGTATCGCCCATGGCACGAGCACGGCTGTGCGGACCCAAGCGCGGCCTTTGAACTCCAGGTTCAGCAACAACGCCACCCCCAAACCGGTGAGTGTTTCCAGCAACACGCAGACCAAAGCAAAGCTGAACGTGTTGCGAATTGAAACCCCCCAATCACCCGCCCAAAAGCCTTCCTCGTCATTGGGATTCAAGAACAGACCGTAAGGGCCAAAGTAGTTTTCCAGACCAATCCATCGGCCGGCGGCGATGTCGTTCACATTGGTATCGGTAAAGCTCAAGCCAATCGACCGAGCCAAAGGCCAAACAGCCACGACCAGCATCAAGGCGACCATGGGTAACAGCAACAGCCAGGCGGTTCGAGTCCTATTCACCATGATTCGCGTTTGATTCTTTTGAAACGAGTGGCCAGCTTTTTCACCGCCTCTTCACCGGAGGTCCGTTGTGCCAACACATCGCTGGCAGCGTTGTAGAAGTTTTGACTGACCTGCGGAAATTTGAAGCCCGTGATGTTGGTGGGACGTACCACCGCGGTTTTCAAGACATCGGCCAAGATGGCCGCATCGCCGATGGCGGACATGACTTCGGGGTCTTGAAAAAGAGCGGGCCTGGAAGGATTCAATGAACCCTCGATGGCACGTTGTTTTTGAACCGCTGCACTCGTCATGTAAAGCGCCAAATCGGCGGCTTCAGCGGGGTGGTGGCTGTAACGAGAGACCGCCAAGGACCAGCCCCCTAAGGTTCCTACGCCGGGTCCTTGAGCACTGCCGGGTAATTTGGCGATACCAACCAAGCCACGCACGGGACTGTCTGGTTTTTGTGCCAATGACCAGGCGTAAGGCCAGTTGCGCATGAACAACGCATGGCCGGTTTGGAAGACGCCGCGAGTGTCTTCTTCTTCATAATTCAAGACCCCGGAGGGGGTAATGGTGCCTACCCATTGGGCTGCCCGGTTCAAGGCTTCTGCTGCATGGGGGTTGTTGATGGTGATGTTGCCTTGCGCGTCCATCAAAGCGCCACCACCGTTTGAATAAATCCATTCGAGGGCATTGCAGGCCAAGCCTTCTGATGCTTTTCCTTGGAACACAAAGCCATGAAAATCGGCGCGACCCGCTTGCCTTTCTGCAGCTTGAATGGCGGTGGCGGTGGCGGTCAATTCGTCCCAGGTTTGGGGCACGCGACGGCCGTATTTTTTTAACAAATCAGCACGGTAATAAAGCACACCGGCATCGCTGAACCAAGGCAACGCAATGAGCCGGTCATTCAGCGTGTTGATCGCGATCATGTTGGCGAAATGGTCATTTTCGAGGCCTTTTGTATAAGGCTTTAAATCCAGCAAGTGGTCTTTGAGCACGGCCGGAAAAGTCACATCGATGGGCAGCACATCCAAGTCGGAAGAGTGGGCCGCGAAGAGTTGTCGGTACAGGGCCAACTTCTCGTTGAAGCTGCCTGGCGGAGAAAAATTCTTGACGGTGTTGCCGGTTTTAAGCGCCCATTGTTGGGCGTATTGGAAACACATGGCCTTGTCCGCACCGCCGCCGCCACAACCAATCGTGACCTCGACGCCTTCGGCGCGATGGCCAAAAGTCATGAGACAGGCCATTAGTAAAAAGAGGAGCCACCTTGAGGCTTGATGCAGAGGGTGGATGCGGTGGATGCGCATATGGAAAAGTAATTGCAAAACAGAGAAGGCAGAAAAAAGGCAGACCCCGCTCAAGAGCGGCGGTCTGCCTTGTGAGGCAAAGCTCAGATCAAGATCAAATCAAGATCAGAACTTGTAACGCAGGCTGGCTTGGATGGTGCGGCCGGGTTCGACGCCCAAGCCGTACACACCGGTGTTGCCGGTGTAGCCGCTGATGGGGGAAGAACCACCACCGATGACAGCCAAGGTGTTGAACACGTTGCCGACGTTCAAAGAACCCACCAAGCCATCGCCAAAGTTGTAGTTGACGAAGGCGTTAACCACGGCGTAACCAGGAATGCTGATGGTGTTGGCACCGTCGGCATACGAAGAAGACACACCGCGGATCACACCACCGAAAGTGGCGTTACCAATTTGGTAACGGGGAGTGATGACGAAGCGCCATGGGGTTGCACCTGTGGGGTGCTTGCCAACCAAGGACGCTTGACCCAAGTCTTGCGAGTATTGTTCGTCAGAGAACGTCAGGTTGGCGTTCAAAGAGAAGGCGCCAGCTGTCAAGCCTGATTCAAACTCGACGCCGGTAGCCTTGTAACCCAGTTGGTTCAACTTAGGACCTGCGTAGTTAGGCAGGTTGGGGTTGTCTTGGCGGGTTTGGTCGTAGTCAAACTCTTGCGTGGTCGAGTGGAACAAAGTGGCCGACAAGCCATAAGTGCCCCAAGATTCTTTACCGCGCAAACGGGTACCGACTTCAGATTGTTTGACAGGAGCCAAGGCGGCTTGTGCACCGCCGGCACCATTCAAAGCACCCGTTTGGGCATTGATGTTGGCAGAGTACAACAAGCGGTCAGCCACGGCACGGTTGCCCACGCTGTAACGACCAAAGACCGAAGCGTTTGGAGTCACGCGGAAGTTGGCACCCAAAGACCAGTTGGTGTAGCCGATGGTGTAGTCAGAGTACCCGGGAGCCGAGTAGTCGATCATGTACACATTGGCGTTGCTGGTACCGTTAACCGTTTGAGTGGTCTTTTTGCTGCCGTAGTAAACGGCGTTGGAAGAGAACGATTCACGACGAACACCGCCGTCAAAGTCCCAGCTGCCAGCGCTCAAGTTGCCGCCGAGGTAAGGTGCCACGGTGGTGAAGTGAGCGTCGAGGTCACGGGCCAAACCGCCCCATTGGTTGTTGAAACCGGTCATGCCGCCGTTGGTCACTGCCGTGCCGTCGGCTTTGTAGACGTTGATCAAAGCGCCATTTTGGGCGGCTTCAGAGACCATTTCGTTGACTTGCCAAGTTTGTGTCACGTTTTGACGTGAGTAGTACAAACCTGCTTTGCCGTCCAAAATATTGCTGTCGCTCAGCACAAACTTCTTAGAAACTGCAAAGTCGTTGGCGATCAAGCCCATGTCGTGCATGTTGACATTGATGGCGGTACCGTCGGACACCAGGCCTTGACCAGCGTATTGGGCTTGCAAGTTGGCGTTGGTGACGATTTGACCTTTGTTGACACCATTCACGTACTTGGAGTAACCGCCAGCAGCCAAGCTATTTTGCATGGCGCTCAAAGTTTCTGGGTTCCAGAAGATCGAGTTGAAACTGCCGCTTTGCGAGCTGATGCGGAACTTGTTGTCAACGGTGTAGCCATTGTCCAGCTTGTCGTGGAATTCAAAGCCCACAGCCTTCACGTTGGTGGTGATGCCCTTGTTCAGGTTCACGTTTTCAGTGGCACCTGAGATGGGGTTCACAAAAGGAACGCCCGAAGTGTAGGTAGAGTACTGTGAACCTGTTTGGCCATTGAAGCCGGTCACATTACCAAAGCCGCCCAATTTGCTGCCATTGTTGGTGGCGGACAAGAAGGTTTGGGGGGTGGTTGGCGCTTGCTCGTCTAACAACTTGAAGTTGGCGCGGAAATATCCGTCAGCACCCTTGAATTCTTTGGTGATGTTGCCCTTGATCTGGTAGCCCAGCAAAGAGTCAGGGGTGGTTTCGCGGTAGCCTTCGCCTTGGCGGAAATAGCCGCCCACGTGGTAGTAAACGTCAGATGCCAGGTGGCTGCCGACTTCGGCGTCAACGCGGTGTTCTTTGTAGTTCAGGCCATCGCTGAAACCAACCGAGCCGCCTTCTTCTTTACCGGTCTTGCTGATGTAGTTGATGACGGCGCCAGGGGCTTGTGAAGCATAAACAGAAGCTGAACCACCACGCAGGGATTCGACGCTTTCGATGTTGCTGTCGTAACGGGTCCAGTAGTCGTTGTTACCGAAATTCATGTCTCCAAATTGCACGGTGGGCAGACCGTCTTCTTGGAGCTGAACGTACTTGGAGCCGCCGGAAGAAATGGGCAGACCGCGAACGGTGATGTTGGAGTTACCACCAGGGCCAGCGCCAACGTCGGTACGGATGCCAGGGATCAGCAACAGCACTTCGGCTTCGGTGTGAGCGCCCAAATCACGGATTTGGTCTTCGCTGACGTCGGTCACAGAAACCGAACTGCGCATTTTGGAAAGAGCGGTCGAGGTCGAAGTCACGACCACGTTGTCCAGCTTCAGGGATTCCTGGGCTTGTGCCAGGCCAGTCGTCATGACTGCAGCCACTGCGACGGCTACAGGCGAATAACGGTGCATTTTTTTCATGTTATCTCCAAGGATGAGGATGGGTTTAACTAACAGGAATTAGCCCAAGTTAGTGAGAAGAATTTTGTTTCAATTGCAATCGATTGCAATTTGGGGGAAACCCTAGGATGTTGCAAAAAAGTGACAAATATTCACAAATTTAAGATTTACAGCGGTTTTTCTATTGAAAGAGCGGAATTGACGGCCGCCCAGGTGGCCATTTGTAACGTCTAAGGGTTACCGGGTTCCGTTAACGCAAACGGTTGCAATTTTGGCGCTGAGGATCTCAGCCCCTTCCAAATTGAGCCGATCCCAAGGTGCATCTGGGAACACCAAATGGGTCATCGACAACAAGCCGTTTTCGGCAAACACCTCAATGGAATGGGTATCGACATACAAGTTCACGTCGATGTCGGGGGCTTTTCCTAGGCGCGGCACGACGAAAACATCGCTCAGTTCCGTTTGAAAGTCTTGGGCCCGGGCGCCAGAGCGATCCAGAACAAACAGTTGGCGTTGGTCGTCGAAGGACAGTTGCCACGTGCCGTTGGCTGGGTTGCCCAGTTGAAGGGACCAAGGGGCGTTGGCGGGGCCTTTAAGCTGCAATTTAAAACGACCCGATGAAGACACCAGGCCTTGCTTCAAGCCCACCTTTAAGTTTGAAATGGGCTCACAAAAAGCACTTTCCACTTCAGCCGCCGGTGGGCAACAGAGCATCAGGCGCTGTTCCACGCGCTGGAGCGTTAATTCGCGCGGCAAGGTCATGCTGCCGCGCCAACCTTCGGTGGGGGTTTTGTTGGCATATCGCCAATTGCTCATCCAACCGATCAGCAGTTTTCGGGTGCCGGTATTGCTCCAAGTCACGCCAGCATAGTGGTCAGTCCCCCAGTCGAGCCAACGGGTGTCGTGGTGTTCGCTGAGAAAATCTTGACCATTGAATTGGCCCACAAAATACTGAGTGGCAGAACCGCCTTGCGGTCCCCCTAAAGTGACGCTGACCAACAGGACCCATCGGGCGTCACCATCGCCCGTGGGCAATTCAAATAAGTCGGGGCATTCCCAAACGCCTTCGCCTGCGTTTTGAGAAAAATCGCTGAGCCACGTCCATTCGCGCAAATTGAGCGAGCTGTAAAAGGACACGCGGTTGGTGCAAGCCAAAGCCATGATCCATCGTTGGCTCTGCTCGTGCCAAAAAACCTTGGGGTCGCGGAAGTCCTTCAAGCCCGGGTTGTTCAGCACCGGAAGGGGGTGTTTGACCCAAGTAGCGCCCGCATCCAGGCTGTAGGCCAAACCTTGTGTTTCACATGGCGAATCTGGGGCCTCTTGCGGGCCACGCAGGCGGTGGTAGGTGAATAAGGCCACCAAGGGCGGTTGTTCGGCAGTGCCCAGGCCTGAGGTGTTTTCAGCATCCCACACCGCGCTGCCAGAAAAAATCAAACCGTGTTCATCAGGCGCCAACGCCAAGGGGTGCTCTTGCCAATGGACCAAATCTTGGCTGCTGGCATGGCCCCAATGCATGGGCCCCCAAACGGTGCTGTAAGGGTGGTATTGAAAAAACAGGTGGTAAACCCCTTGGTGAAACACCAACCCATTGGGGTCGTTCATCCAATGGGCGGCGGGGTTGAAATGGTAGGCGGGGCGCTGTTCAGACCGCCTGACCGAAAGCGGTTTTTGGGTGGAGCCCATCAGTTCATTTTGACGGGTGTGGCCGCACAGTGGCGCTGAATGAAGGCACGGTGTTCAGGCATGATTTCAGCCGCCTGTACCATGGCTTGTCGCATTTGATTGAAGATGCCCGCACCGTCTAAGGGGCGGAATTCGATCAGAGGGTCATGACGCTCCGGCCAATTGTGTTGACCAATGTGAACCGCCAACCAACTGGCGGCGCCGAACAGGTCATAGCCATCGGGGACGATGCGACCAAACCGTTTGAAGTGGTCAATCTTGGTTTGCAACGAATCCGGGATGCTCATGGCCGAGCAATAGCGCCACAACTCGGCATCTGTTCGGGTGGTGAGTTTGTAGTGCAAAACCAAGAAGTCGCGGATGCGTTCAAACTCAAGATGACCGATGCGGTTGTACTCGTCGATGACAACAGGGTCAAAATTTCGGTCAGGGAAGAACGCGAGCAGGCGCGAAATGCCGGACTGCACCAAGTGCAGGCTGGTCGATTCCAGCGGCTCCATGAAACCGCTCGACAAGCCCAAAGCAACCACATTTTTATGCCAGAATTTTTTGCGTCGACCGGTCACAAAACGCAGGGGTCGGGGGGTGCCCAAGGCCTTGCCGTCGAGCCTTTGCAAGAGCAGTGAGGCGGCTTCGTCTTCGCTCATGAATTCATTGCAAAAGACATAGCCATTGCCCATGCGGTGCTGCAAGGGAATGCGCCATTGCCAGCCCGCTTCGCGTGCGGTAGCGCGGGTGTAGGGCAGCAATTGCGGCGCGGACTCGCAGGGCACCGCCATGGCGCGGTTGCAGGGCAACCAGTGACTCCAATCTTCGTAGCCCGTGTGAAGGGCTTCTTCAATCAGCAACCCCCTAAAGCCCGAGCAGTCGATGAACAGATCGGCTTCAAACGAGCGGCCATCGCTCAGCTTGACCTTTTCGACAAAGCCGTCCTCAGCGCGCAACAGGACTTGATCGATCTTGCCTTCGACGCGCACCACACCTCGTTTTTCGCAAACTTCACGCAGGTACTTGGCGTAGAGGCCGGCGTCAAAGTGGTAGGCGTAATCAAACGTCGAAGCGACGTGCATGGGGTCTGTGGCGGGTTTGGCAAACTTGTTTCGCTTGGCCGCTTGCCAGGCCATAGAGAACTCGTCAATGCCGGGTGTTTGTGGGTCTTGTTGACGGGCACGAAGCCAGTATTGGTGCTGCGGCGCGTAATCAAATTGTTTACCGTGAGGGCCAAACGGGTGAAAGTAGCTGTGGCCTTGTTGGGCCCAATCGACGAATTGAATGCCCAGCTTGAATGTGCCTTGTGTGCGCTTCAAGAATTCGGTTTCATCGAGTCCCATGCTTTGATTCAAAGTCTTAATGGGGGGGATCGTGGCCTCGCCAACGCCCACCGTGCCAATCTCTTCAGACTCGATCAAGGTGATTTTGCAACCTTTCGTGAGCGCAGCCGACAAAGAGCAAGCGGCCATCCAGCCGGAGGAGCCCCCTCCCACAATCACGATGTGGCGAATGGAAGGGCTTTGAACGGGATGAGAAGTGGTCATGGCAATTCAAAAATTTAAGCAGTGGCCAACATGCTATCAACGTCCAGCGCCCAGACTTGTTCGCCCTCGGCGCTGCTAAAAGTGATGTTGGCCGATTTTTGCAACAGATCCACATTCAAGTGGCTGTAATCGGCGCCATTTTTCCAAGACAGCGTCAAGCCCTGTGCGGAGTCGCTGCGGCTGCTGAATTCGCCGTTGAAAGCAGGGTGCTGGTTGCGGTGACGAATCAATTCAATCAGGCTGGCAACGACGGGTTTTTCGAGGTCGCGCAAAACCTCGTCGAGGTTGTAATAGTGGCGGTTGATGTCGCGACCCACTTGGGTACGCTCTAGCAAAGCCATGTCATTTTCGCCAGCCAACAAACCGACGTAATAAACTTGGGGAATGCCGGGCACAAAAAACTGAATGGCGCGCGCTGCCAAGTAGGCGTTTTCATGGCGGCCCAACGCATCAAAGAAAGTGCAGTTGACTTGGTACAAATCCAAGTTGGAGGCGGCCGCACCGGTGGCTTTGCGGCTTTGTCCTTGTGAGTTGCGGTGCATGCGTTCGACCAATTCGTCCAGCTCGTGCGGGGGAACCAGGCCCGGTTGGTTGATGCGGTCGCTGGCGTCCGCGCCGATGTCGATGATGCCAATGCCGTCGTGGGTGTCGAGTACGGTCACGGCGTTGTTGGGCCGTTGGGCCAACCACGATAAAAGCGGCGCGCTGAGGCCGAATTCCAGGGCATGCAAGACCAGGGGCGGCAGGGCGAAGTCGTAAACCCAATCGACCTTTTTCGCAATTTCCATCTGACGCTTGTAGTAGGCGTGGATTTCCACCAACACTTCCAAGCCCAGACGGCGGCCTTTGGCTGCAAATTCGCTGATGAATTCAAAGGTTTCGGGCATCATGAAGCAGTTCTTGCCGGCCTGTTTGATCGCGTATCCCACCGCGTCCAAGCGCACCATCGTCACGCCGCTGTCCGAAAGGCGTTGCAAGATCGAATCCAAATAGGCCTGGCCCGCAGGGTGGTGCACGTCGATGTCGATTTGCTGCGAGGTAAAGGTGGTCCAGAGCAAGCGGCGCTCGCCATTGGCCAAAGTGGTCATGGTGAAGGGCATGCCGGGACGAGGGCGGTAAACGGCCAGCAGGTCTTTCTCGGTAGCGCCGTTCGGGAAAACCGATTCCATGGTCAAGAACAAGCCATCAAATTCGGAATCTTTGCCCTTGGCCGAGAAGTCTTGGAACTGAGGCGATTCGCTGGACATGTGGTTGACGATGACGTCGGCCATCACGTCGACGTTTTGCGACAACTCACGAATGCTTTGCCAGTTGCCCAAACGGGCATCGACTTGGGTGTGGTCAATGGGGTCAAAGCCCGCATCGGCGCCGTCAATTTTGTGAAAGAACGGCAGCAAATGGACCCCGCCAAAGACGCCTTTCAAAGGGCCTGTCAGGAGGTCGCGCAGTTCGCTCAGAGATTGACCGCCAAATCGGTCGACATAGGTGATCAGTTGGACCTGGTTTTTCATTTTTCTAAACTAAACAGCTGTCAAAAAAGGGGATGTGAAATGATTCAAAGTGCGGTCGTGGTGTCGGCTTTGGGCACTTGGACGCGCAGCGTCGCCAAAGCACCCAACAGCATCAACACACCGGCCAGCACCATGACGTTGCGGGGGTCGCCTTGCAGCCACGTGTCATAAACCAAAGGCATGGTGGCGGCCACCAAAAGCAAGGGAATCACGATCATCATGTTGAAGATGCCCATGTAAACACCCGTGCGTTCGGGCGGCACGCTGCTGGCCAACATCACATAGGGGTTGCCCATGATGCTGGCCCAGCCCATGCCCACGCCAATGGCGGGCAAGAACAACCCAGCCTCAGAACTCATTTGGGGAATGGCCATCATGCCCAAACCGGACACAGTCAAACAAAATGCGTGAACGCGGCCGGCGCCGAGTTTTCGGGTGAAAGGCACCATGACCAAGGCCGCCACAAAAGCCACCAAGTTGTAAAAAGCGCCGACTTGTCCGTTCACCAAAACCGCATCGCGGAAACCTTGCGTGCTGGCGTCGGCGGTGTGAAACAAAGAGCGAGACAGTGAATACAACACATACTGCCAATAGCAGCCCATGGCGTACCACTGAAAGAGCTTCATCCACGCCATTTGACGCATGGCCAACGGCATCTCTTTGATTGCCTGGCCAATTTCTTTCAAGGTCGACAAGGCCCCGCCTTTTTTGGTTTGCATGTCGCTGAGTTGTTGGGGTGTTAACGGCAATTCAGGCACGCGCCAGATGGACCAAACAATCGTGGTGATCGACACCACGGCCCCAATCGCGAAGGTCAGCAAGGTGATTTCGGGGATGTGGTTGCTGGCCAGTGCATCCTTGTTCATGCCCAGCCACACCAAAATGGACGGCGTTAAATAAGACAGCGTTTGTGCCAGACCCGTGAAGGCGCTTTGCATGATGTAGCCGGTGGGATGTTGGTCTTTGGGCAAACGGTCGCCCACATAGGCACGGTAGGGCTCCATGGTGATGTTGTTGGCGGCGTCCAGAATCCACAGCAAACTGGCGGCCATCCACAGCGAGGTGCTGTAGGGCATGGCGAAAAGGGCCAAAGAACACAAAATGGCGCCCACCAAAAAGTAAGGCGTGCGGCGGCCAAAACGGGAGGTTGTTTTGTCGCTCATGGCGCCAACAATCGGTTGCACCAAGAGGCCCGTCATGGGGCCCGCCAAGAACAGCAACGGCAAAGAAGCTTCATCAGCGCCGAGGTAGCTGTAAATGGGGCTCATGCTGCTTTGTTGCAGGCCAAAACTGAACTGCAGGCCTAAAAAGCCAACATTCATCTGCAAAATCTGGCCCAAAGTCAGACGCGGAGGGGATTGGGGTTGCAAAGCCGAGTTCATAGAAGACGATGTTATCGCTCTATGCAATCGTTTGCAATAGCGTAAACCCTGATGCCGAACCCTGGGGCTCAACAAGGGGCTGAAACAAGGGCCCAGTCGGTCGTTAGCGTGATTGTGAGATCAGGTGCTGTAAGCGCTTCAATCGGGGGGCCACAACGGGCACGGTCAGCATGGTGCTGGCAATGGCCATCAACAGCAGGGCCGTGAAGGTGTCGTGGGTGATGAGTTGCTTATCGAGCAGGACATTGGCAAAAATGATCATGATCAAGGCCTTGGTTTGCAACAACCAGCCCATCAAGCTGGCCTCACCGGGTTGCCAATTCAGCCACTTGCCGGCGATGTGAAGCCCCAGCAGTTTTCCACTGACCGAAGCCAACAAAAGGACGCCGGCAAAAACAAACACGGCACCACCGCCCATGGTCCATTGGGTTTTGAGCCCCGTGGACAAAAAGAACACCGGCATCAAGACCATCAAAACATGGTGACGCAAGAGGTCCATGTGTTCTTGGTTGAACCAGTCAGCGTCCATGGCCGCACCAGCCAAGAAGGCGCCGACCATGAAATGCAAGCCCGACCAATCGGCCCCAAAAGCCACCGCTGCCAACCAAATCAAGGCCACATACCAGCGGTCAGCGGACGGAAGTTTGGGCATCAGACGACGAAAACCCCAAACGAAAAAACCGTAGGCCCCCAAAAAGGCCAACTGCCTTTCAACACGTTGCCAGTCCATCAAAATCAAAGCCAGCACACCCCAGATGGCGATGTCGTCCAGACTGGCGTATCGCAAGATGCGCTGGCCCAAAGGCTGGCGAAGGATGGCCATTTTTTCCATGAACAAAATCAGAATGGGCAAGGCAGTGACCGCGCAGGCCATGCCGACGCCGGCGACGAATTGCCACGATTGAGCCTGCGGTCCCATCCAACCGCTGGCGTCCGACAGGCCCAAGCAACCCCAGGCGGCCACGCAGCCAAAGGCCAATGGGACGCCCAAGGCCAAGCCCGAGATGAGCACCGTCTCCTGCCGATGGACCCAGACTTTTTTGAGGTCAAGCTCTACGCCGGCAATCATCACGAACAACATCACGGCCCACCAAGCGATGCCGTTCAAAGAAGCCATGATGGTGGGCGAGAAAACGAATTGATACACCGCCGGGTACCCAGCGCCCAGTACGCCTGGCCCCAACAAAATACCCGAGATGATTTGCACCACCACCAAAGGGGCGAAATAATCGGTCTTCCCCAAGCGCCAGACCAAATAAGGCACGCTCAAGATGAGCGTCATGGCGATTAAAAAAATCTCAGTGGTGTTCATGGCCGAAATGATAAAGGGCCCCGAAGGGCCCTTGAAACGAGGTGTTACCTGTTGAGGTAGACGCCGTTTAACCGTCTAACACTAAGCAAAGAACTTAGGCAAAAACGCCGGCGGTTTCTTGCATGGCATCCGATACCTGACCCAAGTGGTGCAGGCTGTCGCCAAAGCTCATTTCGAGTTGGGTCAGGGCTTTGAAGTAATGGCTGATGATGTATTCATCGGTCACGCCAATGCCGCCGTGCAATTGCACGGCTTGTTGACCGACAAAACGCATCGATTGACCCAATTGGTATTTGGCGCGCGACAGGGCTGCAGAGCGCTCGGCCGCAGGGGCATTCAGCTTGAGGCTGGCGTAGTAGCTCATGGAGCGGGCCAGTTCAAGTTGCATCTTCATGTCGGCAATGCGGTGACGCAGCGCTTGGAAGTTGTTCAACGTGACGCCAAATTGTTTGCGCGTGTTGAGGTAATCCGCTGTGATGGTCACGGCGGGGTCCATCAGGCCCACGGCTTCAGCGCAAGACGCGGCAATGCCGATGTCGACGGCGTGTTCCAAGGCGGTTTGGCCGTCCAAGGTGACCAAGGTCGCGGGGCTGTTGTGGAACGTCACTTCAGCCGCACGGCCGCCGTTTTGGGTGCCGTAGCCACGCGTGGTGACCCCGGCGGCTTGGCGTTCCACCAAGAACAAGGCGGTCTTGCCTTGAAGTTGTGCGGGCACCAAAAACGCATCGGCCTGATCGCCCACGGGGACCAAACTCTTGCTGCCGCTGATTTGATAAGCACCGTTGGTTTCTGTGGCCGTGGTGTGGGTGGTTTTGAGGGCGTAACGAGCGGCGCGTTCTTGGTAGGCCAAGACCACCAAGGCCTCACCGCTCGCGATGCGTGGCAACCATGCTTTGGCGTCGGCACTGCCGTACCCACCGATCACGGCACCGGCGATCAAGGCCTGGGTCAGGGGTTCGAGCACCATGCCTCGACCGAGCTCTTCCATCACCACCATGGCTTCAATCGGGCCCATGCCCATGCCGCCGTCGCTTTCGGGCACAAACAAAGCCGTCAGGCCCAGTTCGGCCAGTTCGTTGTAAACGTCGCGAGAAAAACCGCCCGCCTTAACGATGCTTTGGTGGCGGTCAAAGGTGTAGCCCTTTTCAACCCATTTACGGGCGGCGTCGCGCAATTGTTCTTGGTCTTCGCTGAAGTCGAAATCCATCTGAGTTCTCCTAATTCTGGTGGGCTGACGGCGATCAGCCGAGCACGGTTTGCGAAACGATGTTGCGTTGAACTTCGTTGGAACCGCCATAAATGGAGGTCTTGCGCATGTTGAAGTAGGTGCTGGCCAAAGGCGCGCAATGCAGAGCGCCGACCGCATCGCCTTGCCATCCGGCTTGCATGGCTTCGTGAATCAGCGGCAAGCTGAAAGGGCCAGCGGCCAACATCATGAGCTCGGAATAACGCTGCTGGATTTCGCTGCCGCGAATCTTCAACAAGCCAGCGATGTCCAAAGAGCTCTTGCCCTTGGCTTCGGCAGACAAGACCCGCAGCACCATCATTTCGAGGGCCACGACCTCGACTTCGAGTTTGGCAATTTCGTCGCGGAAACGGCTGTCTTCATAGACGCCTTCGGCTTTGGCGATGCGCTTCAACCGCTCGAGTTCCCGCTTGGCGCGGTTCACATCGGCGATGTTGGTGCGCTCGTGACCGAGCAGGTATTTGGCGTAAGTCCAGCCCTTGTTTTCTTCGCCAATGAGGTTTTCTGCGGGTACCTTGACGTTGTCAAACCAAACCTCGTTGACTTCCACGCTGCCGTCCAGCAAGCGGATGGGACGCACGCTGACGCCGGGCGACTTCATGTCGATCAACAAAAAGCTGATGCCGGTTTGGGGCTTGCCTTCGTTGCTGGTGCGCACCAAGCAGAAAATCCATTCGCCGTACTGGCCCAAAGTGGTCCAGGTTTTTTGACCGTTGACGATGTAGTGGTCACCATGACGCTCGGCCTTGGTTTTGACCGAAGCCAAATCAGAGCCCGAGCCGGGTTCGCTGTAGCCTTGGCTCCACCAAACGTCGCCACTGGCAATGCCAGGCAGGAATCGTTCTTGTTGCTCGCGGTTACCAAAGGCCATGATCACCGGGGCCACCATCACGGGACCGAAAGGCACCACGCGGGGAGCACCGGCCAAGGCGCACTCTTCTTCAAACAAATGGCGCTCAACGGCAGTCCAGCCGGGGCCGCCAAATTGCTTGGGCCAAGCGTGGCCGAGCCAGCCTTTTTTGCCCAAAATTTTGGCCCAGCGTTGCATGTCCTCGCGCGTGAGCTCGAGGGCGTTGTGCACTTTGTGGGCAATGTCTTGGGGCAAATTGGCTTTGACCCAATCACGAATTTCAATGCGGAATGCCTGTTCTTCAGGCGTAAAAGCCAAGTCCATGGTGTCTCCAAACGATGGGATTGCTAATTTAGCACGACCGTTCTATTGTGACTTGTCAAGGCCGTGACAAGCGGTCTTGGCAAAAAGAAAAAGACCTAGGACTTACCCGAGTGGGGGACGCGCTTTCAGCCCACGGCTGTTATTTTGACGCTGCGTCTTGGAAACGGGTCAAGGCGGGGTGTTGCGCCGCCCAAGCCTGGCTGGCGGCAAAGCTGGGGGGAACACAACCGCGCGCTTGTACGCACAAGCTGGCGCTGGCGAGCGCGTGGCGCAAGACTTGATCACCCATTGCAGGGCTCAACGTGATCGACGGGGTTGAAGGAGTTGAAGAGGTCAAGGGGTTTAAGGCGCTCGTCAGTGCCGCCAAGAGTCCGGCCAAGAAGCTGTCACCCGCGCCCACGGTATCGACCACGGACAAGTGCTTTTGTTCTTGTGCAAACCAAGTTTGACCTGTTCGACTCAGCAGGTAAGCCCCGCCCGCACCCAAAGTCAAAGCCAAGCACTGCGCGGGAGTTTGGGTCAATAAATGGCGCGCTTGGGCCAACGCATCGTCGCCCGGAACTTGCAAATGTTGCAAATCTTCGTCGCTGACTTTGACCAAGTCGGCTTGCGCCAGCAGCGTCATGATGTGGGCTCTGTAGGCCGCCAAATCGGGCATGACCGAGGGCCGCAAATTGGCGTCGACTGCGACCCATCGTCCGGCCTCACGTTGGGCTTTTAACCAGGGCAAATAGACGCCGGCATCTTGCGGATCCAGCGCCAAACCACCGGTGCCCACCCATTGCAAAACGGGCGTCAGAGTGGGCGCACAAGCCGCGTTGAGTTGGGTGGCGCTGACCTGACGGTCGGCCACACCTTGTCGGTAGAAGGCATAGTCCGGGTGGCCGTTGGGGTCAAGGGCCACCACGGCCAAGGAAGTGGGTGCAGTCACCGGCGCTGCTTGACTCAGTTGCACCCCGTCATCGACCATTTGTTGGCGCAGGGCCCGACCGAAGCGGTCTTGCGAGAACGGGTTCAGGTAAAGGGTGCCCAAGCCTTGCAAACTCAGCGCCCGGCTGAGGTTGTAGACGGCCCCACCCAGACAGGGTTCAAAGGCGCCATCGGGCCGTGAAATCAAATCAATCAAAGCCTCGCCAGCCATGGCGATTTGAACGGTAGACAGGGAACTCATAAAGGGCAGGTTGATTTGCGCAGTTGCAAGGTGGTGGCCAAGACGCGGGGCTCTACCGTTTGACCTTGCCGAATTTGTAGCAAGCAATCGATCATTTCGGGCCCAGCCAACTCAATCGATTGGCGCACCGTGGTCAAGGGCGGATGGCAGTGCGAGGCGGCTTCAATGTCGTCGTAGCCCACGACGCTCACCTGTTTGGGCACTTCCAGGCCATTGCTGGACAAGAAACCCATGGCATTCATGGCGATCAAGTCAGAGGCCGCGAAAAGGCCGTCCAAGGGGTGCTTCGTTTTCAGCAAGCGGCCCAACTCGGTTTGGACCTCTTCGGTTTCAAACGAGGTGCGCACCAGCAGTTGTGGGTTGGCTTTCAGGCCTCGGGCTTGGTGCGCAGCCAAATAGCCTTGATACCGTTGCTCGGTTTCAGGAAAGGCAATGTCGCCCAAAAAGGCGATGTGTCGGCGGCCCAGATCAAGCAAGTGCTCAGTGGCCAAGCGGCCGCCTGAAAAATTATCCGAACCCACGCTGCAATAAAGTTGGCGGGGCAGTTGGGCGCCCCACACCACAAAGGGCACTTTGCGCATGGCCAATTCGTTCAACTGGTCATGGTGGCCCCACTGGCCAATCACCACAATGCCACTGGCGCGGCCAGTGTCGTAGAGCTCGGCCAAATCGTTCAGGTGCTCGGAGTCGACGCGAGACAACAGCATGTCGAGACCTCGGTCGGTCAAGGCATCGGCCAAGGTGCCGAGCATGCCCAGAAAGAACGGGTCAGAGACGTGCTGGCGCGATCCTTTGACGTAAGGAATCACCACCCCAATGGTGCGGTTGTCGCCCAAGCGCAAATTTTTGGCGCTGAGGTTGATGGTGTAGTTCAGTGAGCGTGCCAACTCTTGAATGCGTTGACGTGTTTCTGGGTTGATCAACTCGCTGTCGTTCAAGGCGCGCGACACCGTTGACGTCGAGACGCCCGCCAACCGAGCGATGTCGGTCATTTGAACTCGGCGTTTGTCGGTATCCATGGAAGTCAACTCAGTGGATTCTTCAGGCTTCAGCGTTTGGCATTGGCCAGCATCAGCCACAGGTTGGCAACCCCTTGGGTATCGCCCCCGGTTTGGCCCAACGCCTGGCGTGCGGGTTCCAATTGGCCCGCTTTGAATCGCGCCATGCCCAGGTGCAAACGCACGTCGCTTTCACGTTTGACCCCGCCCAAGGCCAAGCCTTTGTCGAAGGCGTCGGCCGCTGCAGCCCATTGCTGCGTCGAGAACAACACGTTGCCCAAGTCCACCCACTGGGTGGCAGTTTGGGCCGATTTGCTTAAGTTTTCCAGTATCTTGTTGTCTTCATCGGCTGCGCGTTGGACTTCTTTTTCCAACTGCTTCAAGTCAGCCGGTGGCACATCGCCTGGGAAGACTTTGCCGCTTTGACCTTGGGTCAAGATGGCCCGTGATTCAAGTGGAAAACCCGCCTTGAGGGCCAATTGTGCGTAGGTAAAGAAGTCGCCGGGTTCTTGCAAATTACCGGTCTCTTGAATGAGTCGGTAGACCTCAATTTCAAGTCGCTGATTGACACCGGGTTGTTGCAAAAAGCGGGACAACAAATCCATCCAGTAGTCTTTACTGGGGTAGTCGCGCACCAACACCTGCATGGATTGGTAGTAACCGGCCATGTCCTTCAGTTTGGCTTGGCTGGCCGCCATGGCACGCAATTCGTCTTCAGAGACTTTGCGTGATTTGCCGGGCGCTGCTTGCGCTGCGGCAAGGCTTTTTTGCACCTCTTCAATGGCTTCTTTGTGCAGACCTTGCATCTGCAAAGACTGAACCAGAATGATGGCCATTTTGGGGTTGCTGCAACCTGCCTTCAGGCATTCCCGAGCCCAGCGAGTGGCCCGGGCGAAGTCTTTGGTGTTGAGGCTGATCGAGACCAAGTTGTCCATCAAGGGCAAGCGGTCTTTGTCGGTCACGGTGGGTGAAGTCACCAGCCACTCGATGGAGGGAATGGCTTCCACATACATTTTTTGCGCCATCCACGAACTCACCAGCAAGCGCTCCAAGGCGTCTCGTTCGGTGATGTTCAGATCGGCTTTTCCCCGCAGCACCGACAAGGCCGTCAAAGCGTCGTCGTAGCGTTTGGCTTGCAAGGCCTCTTGCGCTTTTTTGATGACGGGAATCACATCTACGGTCATCTTGGGGGCTTCCGCCGCGGGCGCGTCGGCCGCATGGGCCACAGAGGCCAAAGAGGCTATAACTGGCGCTAGGCCAGCGCCCGCCAACAGGCTGAACAAGAAAGTGGAGGCCAGCCACTGACGGTTGGAAAGGGGGTTAGGACGCATTAAGTTGTCTCGAAAATGGCGCTCGGTGTTTTAAAAAAAGCCCCGCCTCCGGAGAGGAGTGCGGGGCAAGTCTTACCAACGGAGAACCTTAATTCACAAATTGTTCAGAGCCCACAATGCCGAGCTTGTTCAAGCCCAAGCGTTGAGCGGTGGCCATGACCATCGCCACTTGTTTGTATTTGCCTTTGGCGTCTGAGTGGATGTGCAACTCAGGCTGGGGCTGGTAGCGGGCGGCATCGGTCAGGCGCGCTTCCAGGTCCGCACGGCCATTCACGACGGCGCCGTTCCAGTGAATCACGCTTTGCGAATCCACATCGATGTTGATGACCACGGGGTCAATCTTTTTGGTCGGTGGCTTGCTCACCGGCATGTCCAGGTTGATGGAATGCAGTTGAGCCGGGATGGTGATGATCAACATGATCAAGAGCACCAACATCACGTCAATCAGCGGCGTGGTGTTGATGTCCATCATCACTTCGGGTTCGGAGCTCGAGGAGCTGCCAATGTTCATTCCCATGGTGTTATTCCTTTGGCTCGGTGATGAAACCCACTTTGACAATGCCCGCACGTTGAACCGCATACATCACGCGGCCGACGGCTTCAAAGTCAGATTCACCGTCACCGCGAATTTGCACCTCAGGTTGAGGGTCTTTCACAGCGAAGGTCTTCATGCGGGTCACCAAATCGGTGCTGTTCTTGATGGGGGTGTCGTACAAGTAAATGCCCCCCTTCGCGTCCACCGAAATAATGACGTTTTCGGGCTTGGTT
Source organism: uncultured Curvibacter sp. (assembly GCA_903834975.1). Lineage (GTDB taxonomy): Bacteria > Pseudomonadota > Gammaproteobacteria > Burkholderiales > Burkholderiaceae_C > Curvibacter. Next base: position 2,203 of record CAILKX010000079.1, on the reverse strand, counting down.
TCACGAACGAGGTTCTTCTCTTTGGGCAACTCCACCTTCACCGAGGTCGTGACCACGGGGATGGTGATCAAGAAGATGATCAAGAGCACCAACATCACGTCCACGAGGGGCGTGGTGTTGATCTGACTCATGATCTCGTCTTCGGCATCTGACCCGACATTCATGGCCATGGCGTGCTCCTTTTATGCTTTAAATCTTCTACTAAGCGGCTGGTCTACGACGCGAGACTGGCTTACTTGGCCGTGGCCAACAACACCGAGTGCAAGTCGCTGCCGAACGCGTTGATGTCTTCCATCACGCCCTTGTTGCGACGAACCAACCAGTTGTAGCCCAACACAGCAGGCACAGCGACAGCCAAACCGATGGCGGTCATGATCAAGGATTCACCCACGGGGCCGGCCACTTTGTCGATCGACGCTTGACCCGACATGCCGATTTTCACCAAGGCGTTGTAGATACCCCAAACCGTACCGAACAAACCGACGAACGGGCCAGTGGAACCCACGGTTGCCAAAACAGCCAAACCATCTTGCATGCGGCTTTGCACGTTGCCAATGGCGCGTTGGATGCTCATGGTGACCCAGGTGTTGAAGTCCACAGCGCCCAAAATGCCGGTGTGCTTGGAAGCGCCTTCAAGGCCCTTTTCGGCAATAAATCGGTAGGGGCTGTCTTCACTCAAATTGTCGGCGCCAGCGCGGATGTTGGGCGCGTCCCAGAAGCCTTCTTGAACTTGTTTGCCAGCGCGCATGGCTTTGCTTTGTTCAAAGAATTTGGTGACGATAACAAACCAAGAGCCGATGCTCATCAGCACCAAAATGGTCAAAGTGCCTTTGGCAACGACGTCGCCTTGCGCCCACAAAGCGGACAGACCGTAGGGGTTGTCGGTGGATTCTGTTGCCGCAGGCGCGGGCGCAGCAGAAGGGGCAGCCGGTGCAGGGGCGGCTTCCGCAGCAGGGGCCGGTGTCGCAGCCGGTGCAGGGGCTGCGGCTTCCGCCACAGGAGCGGCTTTGCCGGGGGCCTTGTCTTTGGCCAAGGCGGCACTGCCGAACAACAGAGACGCGCACAAGCCAGCGAGCAAGGCGGCGGTTTTAATGGATTTGGACATCTTCAATCTCCTCGGGGTAATTAGGGTGCTAGTTTGGGAACTAAGCGGGGTCAGTAATGGGTTGGAACGGGTTTAAGGTCGGATTTGGCTTTAAGTCTGGCGTTGTAACGGGCGGTTCAACCCGCTCATTCCAGGCGCCAGGTGTACTGGATGCTGGCCCAGCTTTGCTCGGGTTTGCCATCCGTGGTGGCTGGTGTGAACTGGCACTTAGAAAGGGCACTTCGGGTGGCTTCATCGAGGCGGTTGTAGCCCGAAGACTTCTCCACCTTGGAGTCAATCACCTTGCCGTCCACGTCGACCAAGAACTTAACCACCACGTTGCCTTCTTCTTCTGCGCGGCGTGAAGCGGCCGGGTAAGCGGGCTTGGCGCAGTTGGAAGCAGAAATCACAGCGGCCTTGTGCACGGGCGGTGCGGGTGGGGGCGCAGGTGGTGCTGGCGGCGCAGCAGGAGCGGGTGGTGGCGCGGGCGGTTGAGGCGTGTTGGACACGGCTGCAATCGAATTGGTCGACACCGGCGCATTCACAGGCACATCCACGGGCGGCACGTAAGTGGGTGGAGGGGGTGGGGGCAAATTTTTGGGTGGGGGCGGTGGCGGTGGCGGCGGGATGTCGGGTTTCTTTTCTTCCAACAGCTCGGCCTCCACGGGGCCTTTGATCACTTTGACGAACTTGCGAGCCAAGCCCGAATTGATCGCCCAAAGCAACAACACGTGAAACACCAACACCGCGCCAAGGCCGATGAGGAGCTTGTTTGAGCTGCGTTGCCGACTGGCGTAATCCATCATTTGAAGAGGTCTCCTTGTTCGCGCAGGGTATAACTGCAATCGTTTGCAATTGTATGAATTCAAACCAAGTGGGAAATAAGGTAAAACCCTTATTTTGCAGGCTCTGCAACAAAAAAAATAGCTTCAGGTGCTCAAAAGGACCCAATGCAAACGTTTGTTTTTACTACATTGCAAAACCAGCAACTGTGATATTTTACAAGCGATGGCTGCATTATGCTCACTTTTTTTATGGGTGTATTCACTAATCCAACGAAGTTGTAACTTATAACATATGTGCCTTCATTTTGGTAATTAAATTACGATTGAAGACAAG
>CAILKX010000078.1 GCA_903834975.1 uncultured Curvibacter sp. | reverse complement strand
TGCAGCAGTTGTTTGGCCAAACGTGAACGCAGCGGCAAGGTGTTCAGGTCTTCGACCAAGCCGTAGAGCTGACGTATGCGTCGCGCATGCAGGCGAATCATGGCTTCGTAAAACTCCACATGAAGCGCCAAGATTTTTTTGAAATCGGCCTTGGCCACACACAGACAGGTGGTTTCGCCATGCGCGTAGGCGTCGTGCGTGCGCCGATCCCCGTCGAAGATCGAGACGTCGCCGAACCAAATCCCCGGCTCCACATAGGTCAAGGTGATTTGCTTGCCCGAGATCGAGGTCGAGCTGACCCGAACGGCCCCCTTGGCGCAGGCCATCCACTCCTCGGGCGGCTCGCCACGTGCTGTGATCAGGTCGCCGTCGCGGTAACGTTTGACATAAGCGCATCGAAGAATGTCGTGTCTAAGTGAGGGTGAAAGTGAAGAAAACCAGCGACCCGAATTGATCGACTCGCGTTCCTCCATTGTCAGAATGGGCTGGTCCATGGACTGTCTTTTGTGTGACTGAAAGTTGAAAAATTGTCGCCTCAGAGACCGCGGCGTTGTTTGTTTTCTTTAGATGACTTTACTCAAAACGAGGCGGGGTCTTGTTCAAAAAAGCACCGATGCCAATGCCCCCATTCGGGTGGTGCAGGTTTTTGACAAACGCATCGCGCTCGCACGCCAGTTGTTGGGTCAAAGAGTGGCCCCTCGCTTGTTGTAGCAACTCTTTGATGCTGGTCAGCGCATTGGGTGCACGCTGGTTCAGTTGCTCCGCCAGCGCCAGGGCGGTGCTCAAGGCCGCCCCAGACTCGCTGATGCGGTTGACCAGGCCGTGCTGCTGCAGGGTGGTGGCGTCGATCCGGCTGCCGAGCATCAACAATTCCGTCGCCAAAGCACGCGGCAGGGCGTGGGCCAAGGCATGGCTGGCGCCGCCATCGGGCGAGAGTCCAACGGTGCTGTAAGACATGGCAAAAAAAGCATCGCGCGCCGCGACCACCAAGTCGCAGGCCAAAACCAAAGAAAAACCAGCGCCTGCTGCAGGCCCTTCCACAGCGGCCACAACAGGGTGAGGAAAGACCCGGATGGCCTCAATGAAGTTGTGCAGGTTCTCGATGCTCTGGGCTTGGTGCTCCGGCGGTTGCAAGCGGTTGGCTTGCAAGCGTTGCAAGTTACCACCCGCACAAAACCAGGGGCCTTCACCGGTGATGACCACGCTGCGAATGTCGGGATTGCTTTCGGCCACGCTCAAGGCCTCGACGCCAGCGGCATAAATTTCAGGCCCCAAGGCGTTGCGCATCTCGGGGTTGCTGATGGTCAAGATCAGCGTTTGACCTTGACTGGTGCTTTTGAGTTCAGCGGGCATGGGCAAAGACCTTCTATTTAGGCTTCACGGTGCAACAGGCTCAAACCAATGGCGCCGCGGCGGCGCAACCAAGGGCTGGGGCGGTAGCGCGGATCGCCGTAAACGGTGTAGAGGTTGAACAAGACCTCGAGCAGGTTGTCGGGGCCGTAGGCATTGCCCATGGCCAAGGGGCCCATGGGGTAGCCCAAGCCCAGCGTGACGGCCAACTCCAAGTCTTCCGGGCTGCAAATGCCTTGCTGGCAAATGTCGCTGGCGATGTTGACGATGTTGGCCAACACGCGTTGTGTCACGAAACCACCGCTGTCGCGAATGACGGAAACCGCTTTGCCGTCCCGCGCAAACAAGGCATTGGCCGCATCGCGCATGTCCTCTCGGGTGGCAGGGTTGGTGGCGAGCACGCGGCGTCGCGTGGCTTTGTCGTCAATCAACAGGTCAATCCCCACCGTGCGGCTGGGGTCGAGACGCTCCACCACGGCCATGGTGGTGACGTCAAAGCCCAAAGGCGCCACCAAACAGAGCGCATGGGAAGAGGGCGCGGCGCCGGTTTCAATTTGGGCTCCCAGGTCTTTCAGCAGTTGATACAACTCGGCCCGGCGTGCGGCACGTGAGGAGACCCAAACGGGCGGCATCTCAGCCACCACGGGCACCGCAGGTTCGTCCGCTTTGAGGGCTTGGCCTTCTGCGTAGCGATAAAACCCATGGTTGGTTTTACGGCCCAGTTGGCGGCCCGCTAAACGCTGGGCGCCGATCACGCTCGGGCGGTAACGCGGCTCTTCAAAGTACTGGTGGTAGATCGATTCCATGACTGGTTGGGAGACATCCAACCCGGTCAAGTCGAACAGCTCGAAAGGCCCCAATTTGAAGCCCACTTGGTCGCGCAAAATCGCGTCGACGGTTTGAAAATCGGTCACGCCTTCGGTGATGATGCGCAAGGCCTCGGTGCCATAGCCCCGTCCGGCGTGGTTGACGATGAAGCCGGGGGTATCGGTCGCGCTGACCGGTGTGTGGCCCATTTGACGCGTGTAGGCAGTGAGCTTTTCACAGACCTCGGGGGCCGTGGCCAAGCCGCCAATGACTTCGACCACCTTCATCAGTGGCACGGGGTTGAAGAAGTGGTATCCCGCCAAACGTTCGGGGTGCTTCAAGCCCGCCGCGATGGCCGTGATGGACAGCGATGAGGTGTTGCTGGCGAGCACGGATTGGGCTGAGACGATGGTTTCTAACTGTGCAAACAGCTGTTGCTTGATGTCCAGCTTTTCGACGATGGCTTCGATGACGAGGTCGCATGAAGCCAGCTCGGACAGGTGGTTGCAGACCGACAAACGGGCGCTGTAGGTCGCGACTTGCTCGGCAGTCAGGCGCCCCTTTTCCGCCAATTTCTGCCATTGTTGGTGCAAAGCTTGTTCGGCCTTTTCGGCTGCACCGGCTTGCGCGTCAAACAGTTGAACGGCGCTGCCGGCTTGAACGGCCATCTGCGCAATGCCGCGCCCCATGGCGCCGGTGCCGACAACAGCCACTTTTTGAAAAACAGTAGTCATGATGATCGTGAATCAGGGTGTTAGCGCCGTACTTGTAAAGCGCCTGGGTTGACGATATTGGTGGGTGTGCCTTTGATGTAATTGATGATGTTGTCAAAGGCAGCCCCAAAATACAGCTCATAAGAATCTTGTTCTACATAGCCAATATGGGGTGTACAAATGCAGTTTTCCAAACGCAACAACGCATGGCCCTGCAAAATGGGCTCGCTTTCAAACACATCAACAGCCGCCAAGCCAGGACGTCCCCGGTTCAAGGCCGCCAAGAGGGCACCGGATTCAATCAGCTCGGAGCGCGAGGTGTTGACCAGCAAGGCAGTGGGCTTCATTCGGGCTAAATCGTCGGCGCTGACGGTGTTTTGCGTGTCGTCGCACAAGCGCAGGTGCAAACTCAACACATCGCTTTCTTCAAAACAGGCCTCGCGGCTGGTGAAGGTTTGAAACCCGTCGGCCAGGGCTTGGGCGCGAGAGGCTTCACGGCCCCAGACTTTGACGTTCATGCCAAAAGCTTGCCCATATTTGGCCACCAATTGACCGATGCGACCATAACCCCAAATGCCCAGTGTTTTGCCGCGCAAGGTGTTGCCGAGCCCAAAGTTGGCGGGCATCGAGGACGCTTTGAGGCCGGATTGTTGCCAAGCGCCGTGTTTCAAGTTGGAGATGTACTGTGGCAAGCGCCGCATGGCAGCCATGATCAGGGCCCAAGTCAACTCGGCGGGTGCGACGGGTGAGCCGACGCCCTCTGCGACGGCGATGCCCCTTTCGGTGCAAGCCGCCAAATCAATGTGGGGACCAATTTTGCCGGTTTGAGAAATCAAACGCAGTTTGGGGAGTTTTTCAATCAGGGCCCGGTTGAGTTGCGTGCGTTCACGAACCAAAACCAAGGCTTCCGCGTCTTTCAGACGAACGGCCAATTGGCCCATGCCTTTGACGGTGTTGGTGTAGACCTTGGCGGCATAAGCATCCAGCTTGCCGGCGCATTTCAGCTTGCGCACCGCATCTTGGTAGTCATCGAGGATCACAATGTTCATATCCCAACATTGTGCCTCGATTGTGGCGTGACTTTTACCCCTCGGTCGCTGCTTGGAGGCGCGTCAATTCAATGCGGCCCTCAATGCAGACGTGCTTGGGCTTGGACCATGCGGTCGAGTTCGGCGCAGACATCGGCCATGCGGCCCGAAATGACCAAGCGGCCTGAATTTTGATGGGACAGGCCGCTTCCCTTGGGGTCGCGCACACAAAGCACCCGCAAAGGGCGTGAAGGGCGCACCGCGCTGGCTTGGGGGCGAACCATTTGACGGGCCGGAACTGCAGCGGCGGTTTCCCGTGGCACCAAAATCGCTTGGGCAGACTTTAAGAATTTAAAAGAAAACAGGTTCATGGGGACTCTCCAAAATTACATCAAGACCGTGTTGCGAATCAAACCCACAGCCAAGCCTTCGATTTCAAAAGATTCATCGTCTTGCACGATGATGGGGGCGTAATCTGGGTTTTCAGGCAGCAATTCAATGTGCTGAGCCGTTCTGCGAAAGCGTTTAACGGTCACTTCATCGCCCAAGCGGGCCACGACGATTTGTCCGTTTTTGGCTTCGCGGGTGGTTTTAACCGCCAACAAGTCGCCGTCCATGATGCCGGCATCTCGCATGGACATGCCCCGTACCTTCAACAGAAAGTCGGGTGGGGTACTGAACAGGCTGGTTTCCACGTGGTAGGTCTGATCGACGTGTTCTTGCGCCAAGATCGGTGAACCGGCAGAAACACGGCCGATCAAAGGCAATGCCAACTGGCTCAAGCTGGCCAATGGAAAGGCCATTTGGTTGAACCGCTGGGAATTGGCGCTGGACGAGGTGTCCAACCGGTTGGCGCCTCGCAAACGAATGCCACGGGACGTGCCGCTGACCAACTCAATGGCCCCTTTACGGGCCAGCGCTTGCAGGTGTTCTTCGGCCGCATTGGGTGACTTGAAGCCCAACTCAGAGGCGATTTCTGCGCGCGTGGGGGGGGCGCCGGTTTGGGCAATCGCCTTTTGGATGAGTTCCAGAATTTGTTGTTGTCTGGCTGTCAACTTCAAGGAAAATGGGGCCTCAGTCAAAAAGTCGGTCATGTTGCCTCCGTGCGAGTGGCTTATTAAGGCTGAATAAATATCCAGTAACTGTATTTTTAACCAGTTTTTTTAATTGTGCAAGTCCTCCACGAAAAAAAATGAAAAATTCTTCGCCTCACAAAATCGTGGTTTTGGGGATGGGGGGGACCATCGCTGGTTTGGCAGCCGACCCCCATTTGCCTGAACATTACGTGGCCGCCCAACGTACGGTGGCTGATTTGTTGAGCGAATGGTGTCCAGAGGGAAATGAAGAGGGGACTCTCGGTGAGGGACAAAGTCCCCTGACCTGGGTGAGCCAGCAAGTGGCCCAAATTGACAGCAAAGACCTGAACCCTGCCCATTGGCTGGCCCTGATTCAGGCCGTTGTGCCCGCCTTGCAAGACGACGAGGTGGCGGGCGTGGTCATCACCCACGGCACCGACACCCTTGAAGAAACAGCCACTTTTTTAGATGTCGTTTTAAATCGAGGTGAGGCTGAACTCAACAAGCCCCTTGTTTTGACCTGCGCCATGCGGCCCAGTAATGCGCCCGATGCGGATGGCCCCCAAAACCTCGCCGATGCCTTGTTGCTGGCCAGCGCCCGGGAAACCCAAGCCAAGGGCGTTTGGGTCGTTTGTGCTGGCCAAGCCCACGCCGCTCGCTGGGTTCGAAAGGGCCACCCACAAAATTTAGACGCTTTCGATTCGGGTGACAGACCCGTGGCGGCCACTTTGCTCAAAAGGCCAGCCCCCAATTGGGCCGAGCCTGAACAAGGGATCAAGCGGCCATTGCAAAGAGGGTGGCAAAGAGGGTTGCAAAGAGGTTGGCAAAGCGAGTGGCAATGGACATCAAAAACGCCATCTCCCACTCAAGTCCAAACTCAAACTCAAACTCAAACTTTCACCCAAACAGACCGACCGGTTGGTTTCAATCATTTGGCCCCGCTGATCAGGACGCCGCCAGAAGCTTGGCCCCGAGTGGGTATCTTGACCCACCATGCGGGCTCTGAAGCTTGGGAAATTGAGGCGTTGGTGATGGCCGGCGTTCGGGGGATTGTGGTTGCCAGTACTGGCAATGGCACCATCAGTGAGGCGTGGCGGTCGGCCTTGTTAAAGGCGCAAAGTCAGGGCATCCAGTTGTGCTGGACGACCCGCTGTGCACAAGGCCATCCCACACAGGTGCCAGAGGGTTTCGCCTCCATCGCCTCCAACAGGTTGGCCGCTGATTGGGGCGATAGTACCCCGGCCAAGGCCAGGGTGCGTTTGCAACTTAGTTTGCTCTTGAACTCAAACTGAAATCACTCGCTCAGCGCCTTGAATGCGCGGGCGGTGATGTCGTCAACGCTGCCTGTGCCACTGATGGCGCGGTAACGTGGCGCTGCTGCGGGGTCATTGGCAGCCCAGTCGCTGTAGTAGCTGACCAATGGACGGGTCTGGGCGTTGTAGACCTCCAAGCGCTTTTTGACGGTTTCTTCCTTGTCGTCTTCGCGCTGGATCAGGGGTTCGCCGGTGACGTCGTCCACGCCTTCTTGCTTGGGCGGGTTAAATTTGACGTGGTAGGTGCGCCCTGAAGCCGGGTGGGAGCGGCGACCGCTCATGCGTTCAATGATGGCGTCAAAGGGCACATCAATTTCAAGCACATAGTCGAGTTTCACGCCGGCGGCCTTCATGGCGTCGGCTTGAGGAAGGGTGCGGGGGAAACCATCGAACAAAAATCCGTTGGCGCAGTCGGCTTGGGCAATTCGTTCTTTGACCAAATTGATGATCAGCTCGTCGCTGACCAAGCCGCCTGACTCCATCACCGATTTGGCTTGCAGGCCCAATGGTGTGCCGGCTTTGACGGCGGCGCGCAACATGTCGCCGGTGGAGATTTGGGGGATGCCGTATTTTTGGCAAATGAAAGTGGCTTGGGTGCCTTTACCTGCCCCAGGGGCGCCGAGCAAAATTAATTTCATGAACGTGGTCCTTGGAGGGAAATTCTTATGGAAGTCGTCTCTTTCCAACGAGGATATCACGTCAGTCTGACGCCATTCTTCCAGTTGAAAGCAAGGCCCTGACCCGGGCTAAATCCTCGGGCGTGTCGACGCCAGGGCCGGGTGCGTTGTCGGTCACATGGACGGCAATCGCGTGGCCATGCCAAAGGGCGCGCAGTTGTTCCAAGGCCTCGGTCTGCTCCAAAGGGGCGGGACTGAGTTGGGGAAACAAACGCAAAAAACCAACTCGGTAAGCGTAAATGCCCAGGTGACGCAAGGGCGGATGGGCGCCGTAAGCGCTCAAGGAGAGGGGCTCTTTGGACAAGGGGGAGGGGCCTTGATCCCTTAAATGAGGAATGCAAGCGCGGCTGAAATAAAGCGCTAAATTGGCCGCATTCATCACCACTTTGACGACATGGGGGCTGAAGAAGTCGGCAGTTTGGAGGATCACATGGGCGGCCGTGCTCATCGCAGCCTGGGGTCGGTTTTGCAACAGCAAAACCACTTCGTCAATGAGTTGGGGGTCGATCAAGGGTTCGTCACCTTGCACGTTGACGACCAGGTCGTAGTCGCTCAGCCCCAATAAGTCGCAGGCTTCAGCCAATCGATCACTGCCGGAGGGGTGGTCAACGCGGGTCAACAGGGCCCGAACGCCGTGGGCTTCACAGGCGCTGACAATCAAGGGATCGTCTGCCGCCACCACCACTTGCTGGGCTTGGCTTTGAGCGGCTTGCTGTGCCACGCGAACCACCATGGGCAGGCCGGCCAAATCAGCCAAGGGTTTGTTGGGGAGGCGCGAGGAGCCCAAGCGGGCGGGGATCAAAACCGTGAAGGGGCTCACCGGGTTACTCAACTTGAATTACCGCTCAGCTTCTTCGGGCGTTAACACGCGCGCTTCATTTTCCAAAAGCACGGGCATGCCGTCGCGAACCGGGTAGGCGAGGCGAGCGCTCAGTGAGATGAGTTCTTGTCGATCGCGGTCAAAAGTCAACGGCCCTTTGGTGACCGGGCAGACCAAAAGTTCAAGCAGTTTGCTGTCCATATGGGGATGATAACGCCTCGAGTCGCCTGTCCAAGGCCGACCAAAATGCCAGGTCGATTTCCAGCTTCAAGGGCACGGACCAAAGTGCTGGTGCAGGGGCATTCGATGGAGCGGGGGCTTTCGAAGAGGGGCTGGAGGTTAACAAGGTGCGCAGTTTGACGGCGTCCTTTTCGGTGCAAAACAAGGGCCTTGGTTCATGTCTTAACCCGTTATCCGCTTCGTTGATCTCCGAAAAGTCGTGGTGATCGGGGCGAGGATAGGCGCGCTCTACGTTCAAGCCTCGAGCGCGCAGAGCGTCAAAAAAAACGTCCGGTTGCGCGATACCAGCCACCGCGGCCACGGGCTGACCTTGCCAGTGTGCCAAGGGCACTGAAAAAGGGCTTGATTCAGGGCTTGAAACTGCCGGGCTCAACACCGGTTCTGCAAAATCGGACAAAGTCCTTTGGGCGCGGAAGAGGGGTAAATTTTTCAGCCCCAACAAGGGGTGTGGGCCGTTGTCAGCCGTTTTGTGTCCGCTGTGCAACACAAAATCAAGCGGGCGTGGCCATGGCTCGCGCAATGGTCCAGCAGGTTGCAGCAAGCCATTGCCAACGCCGCGGTCGTCGAAAACGCCAATTTCCAGGTCACGGGCCAAGGCCAGGTGCTGCAGGCCGTCGTCGCAAACCAGAATTTGAACGCTGGGGTAGGCCGCCAGCAAGGCTTTTCCGGCTGCGGCGCGTTGGCGTCCAATGAAGACGGGCACGCGCGTCCGCTGTTTGATCAGCAAGGGCTCGTCACCCACTTCGTTTGCGGGGCTGTTGAATTCCACTTCAACCACGGGTGAGCTGGGCTTGGCACCGTAGCCCCGGGCCAGCACGCCGACTTGCCACCCTTGTCCGACCAGATGGTCGACCAAGGCCATCACCACCGGTGTTTTTCCGGTGCCCCCGGCCACCACGTTGCCCACGACAAGCACGTGCGCATTCAAACGGGTGGTTTTTTTGAAGCCCGTGTTGTACAAAACGCGACGCAGACTCAGCAACGCCCAGAACAGCGCGGCCAAGGGCCAAGTCAACCCCGCCCAAAGACCCCGTGTTCGCCATTGCCTCAACACCCAATGTTCGGCTTGTTGCCGAGTCAGCAAAGCCATGGCGTCAATCCTGTCAATGTGGGGCTGTTTTGGCCGTGGCTTGGGTTGCGAAAGTCACTTGCGACAAGCCGACCTGCCGTGCCGCTTCCATGACATGGATGACCGATTGGTGGCTGGCCCGTCCATCAGCGCTGATGATCAACACCGCCTCCGGGCTGGCCAATGCCGACAAGGCCGTGACCAAGCTCGGCACGTCGTCGCCCACCGGCTTGTTATTGAGTGCATATTGGCCGGTGGCTGTGACGCTCAGCACCAGTTCTTTGGGGCGTTTGGGCGGCGTTTGGCCATCGGCGCTCGGCAGGCGAACCGACAGTTCACTTGGTTTGCTGAAGGTCGTCGACAGCATCAAAAAAATAACCACCACCAACAACACGTCGATGAAGGGAATTAAATTGATGTCGGGGTCGTCTTGTCGACGCTGGTTGAATCGCATGGCCTTATTTGCGCAGGTGGTTCAGGTGGCGCAGCAAGCGCTCGGCATCGGCTTCCAAAGCCAAAACAGCCGCGTCCACTTGACCCCGGAAGTACCGCCAAAACATGAGCGAAGGAATGGCCACCATCAGGCCAAAAGCCGTGTTGTACAAGGCCATGGAAATGCCCTGCGCGAGCAGGACGGGGTTGCTGCCACTCTCAGCGCCTTGCGAGCCAAATATGTCAATCATGCCGATCACGGTGCCCAACAGTCCCAACAAGGGCGCCACCGAGGCAATGGTGGCCAAGGCATTCAGGTTCTTTTGCAACGCCGCCTCAACCCGCCGGCCGGCTGCTTCCATCGCGCCTTGCAACGCCGATTCGCTGCATTTGGGATGTTCTTGCAGGGTTTGAAAACCACTCGCCAAGACCTTGCCCAAAGGCGAGGTGTCGGCCATGTGGTCTATCACCTCCCGGCTGGGCAGTTTGTCGCGGCTCACGGCCAGGGCTTCGTCAAACAGGCCGGGCGGCAAAATCTTCGTTGGACGCAATTGGATAAAGCGTTCAATGATCAAGGCCAAGGCGACAATGGAGCAAGCCAAAAGCGGCCAAATCGGCCAGCCTGCTGCTTGTATGATGGAAAACAAAGGGCGCTCCGTTCAATGAGTTGCCAGAGATTATGGCAAGCATTATGGACCTGACCTCTTTCGACTCCGCTAACGAAAACACCACCGCCATGGCCTCCGAACGCCCCTCGAGCGGTCAAGGTGATGCGGCTGATTTTGGTGCGGCCCGGGTTTGGCCCGTGGGCGCCTTGTGCCGGGCCATTGCCGACGCTTTGGCGGCCCGCTTTAATCCCGTTCAGGTGCGGGGCGAAATCGCCGGTTTTACACGCGCTGCCAGCGGTCATTGTTATTTTTCTTTGAAAGACCGCCAAGGTCAACTTCGCTGCGCCATGTTCAAACGCGCCGCCGATGGCCTGTCGTTCTCGCCCCGCGAGGGCGATTTGGTCGAGGTGACCGGCCGTCTGGGCGTTTACGAGCCCCGAGGTGATTTGCAACTGATCGTGGAGCGCTTGCAAAAAGCCGGACAAGGGGCATTGTTCGAGGCCTTTTTGCGTTTGAAAGAAAAACTCCAGGCCGAAGGCCTGTTCGACACCGAGCGCAAACGCCCTTTGCCCTTGATGCCGAGGCGCATCGGTTTGGTCACTTCCTTGGGCGCGGCGGCTTTGCGCGATGTCGCCACGGCATTGGCGCGGCGGGTGCCCCACTTGGAGGTGGTTTTGGTCAACGCCGCTGTGCAGGGCGCGCAGGCGCCGGCTGAATTGGTCAAAGCGTTGCAAGCGCTTTATGCGGCCCATGGAGACCCAGAACCCAGCGCAGCCAAAGTGGACGTGATTTTGCTTGTTCGTGGCGGCGGCTCGATGGAGGATTTATGGGCCTTCAACGACGAGCAGTTGGCCCGCACCCTGTTGCAAAGCCCAGTGCCGGTCATTTGTGGCGTGGGCCACGAGACCGACTTCACCATCGCCGATTTTGTGGCCGATGTGCGCGCCCCCACCCCGACCGCGGCGGCTGAACTGGTGGCCCAGCCCCAGGCCATTTGGCAGGGCACTCTAGACCTTTTGGAGGGCCGCCTGGCCGACGCGCTAACGAGTCAACTCGATGCCTGCGCACAGCGTTTGGATTGGGTGGCCAGCCGATTGGGCCGCCCCTCGTCACGTGCCAACGAAGCCCGCTGGGCCTTGCAGAATCTTGAGCAGCGGTTGCAAAAAGGGGTGAGGCAAGCCTGCCAAAAGCAGCAAAATAAAACCGATCAAGCGGCACAAAGGTGGATTCAAGTTTGGCAAGATCAACAAAGACAGCAGCGCGACCACTTGGATCGCTTGGGCCTACAACTTGATTTGATGAACCCCGATTTGGTTTTGAAGCGCGGTTACGCCCTGCTCACCCAAGAAAATGGCCAGCCCATCACCCAAGTGAAGCAGGTCAGATCGGGTCAATCGATACATGCTCGGCTGGCCGACGGCCAACTCGATTTGACGGTGCGATAATCCGTTTTTTAGTTTCCCAACTCAAAACCCCAAGGAAATCACCATGGAACACACCCTGCCAGCACTGCCTTATGCCATCGACGCATTGGCCCCTTTTTACTCGCAAGAAACCCTGGAATTCCACCACGGAAAACACCACAACGCGTATGTCGTCAACTTGAATAACCTGCAAAAAGGCACAGAGTTCGAAACCAAAACCTTGGAAGACATCATCAAGACTTCCACTGGTGGTGTCTACAACAATGCAGCCCAAATCTGGAACCACACTTTCTTCTGGAACTGCATGAAGCCCAACGGCGGCGGCACGCCCACAGGCCCTTTGGCTGCAGCCATCAATGCCAAGTGGGGCAGCTATGAAGCCTTCAAAGAGGCTTTTGTGAAGTCGGCCGTGGGTAACTTTGGCTCTGGCTGGACTTGGTTGGTGAAGAAGCCCGACGGCTCGGTTGACATTGTCAACACCGGCGCGGCAGGCACGCCCCTGACCACCGCAGACAAGGCCCTGTTGACCGTAGATGTGTGGGAGCACGCTTACTACATCGACTACCGCAACCTGCGTCAAAAGTTTGTGGAAACCTTCCTCAACAACTTGGTGAACTGGTCTTTTGCTGAAGCCAACTACGCTTGAGTTGAGTCCTGATATCAGTCCCCTTCAGGTGGAGATTGAAAAAAGGGGCGCTGAAAGGCGCCCCTTTTTTTTAGGGGTCAAAGGCCCCTCATTTCAAATCAAAACGGTCTGAATTCATGACCTTGGTCCAAGCGGCCACGAAGTCCTTCACAAACAGGGTGTCGTTGTCGCGCTGGGCATAGAACTCAGACAAGGCCCGCAGTTGCGAGTTGGAACCAAAGACCAAATCGACCCGCGAGGCGGTCCATTTTTGGACCCCGGTTTTGCGGTCAAGGCCTTTGAAGTGGTTGTCATCAGTGGGCACCCAAACCGTGGACATGTCGACCAAGTTGACAAAGAAATCGTGGGTCAATTGCCCAGGCCGGTGTGTCAAGACACCTTGTGAGCTGCCGTCAAAGTTGGTGCCCAACACGCGCATGCCACCGACCAAAAGGGTCATTTCTGGCGCACTGAGGCCCAATAAATTGGCTTTGTCTAAAAGAATCGTTTCAGGGGCCGAATGGCTGCTGGCTTTGCGGTAATTTCGAAAGCCATCGGCCTCGGGTTCCAGCACGGCAAAGGATTCGACATCGGTCTCATATTGAGTGGCGTCGGTTCTGCCGGCGTGGAAGGGCACTTGCACCGACTGGCCGGCTGCTTTGGCCGCGGCTTCCACCCCCGCATTGCCCGCCAAGACAATCAGGTCGGCCAGCGACACTTGCTTGAAGTGGCCCGGATATTGGCCTGGATTTTTGGTTTGTTTGGCGTTGAAGGCCTGTTGAATGCCTTCCAGCACCTTCAGCACAGCCGCCAGTTGTTGGGGCTGATTGACTTCCCAGTCTTTTTGGGGCGCCAAGCGCAGCCGCGCACCATTGGCCCCCCCGCGCCGATCGCTGCCCCGAAAGGTGGAGGCCGAGGCCCAAGCGGTGGTCACCAGTTGGCCGATGCTGAGTCCGCTGGCCAGGAGGTCGGATTTGAGTTGCACCTCGTCTTGGGCTGTGATCAATGGGTGGTCGTTCAAAGGAACGGGGTCTTGCCAAATCAAATTTTCAGCGGGGACTTCGGGGCCCAAATAAAGCACCTTCGGGCCCATGTCGCGGTGGGTCAATTTAAACCAAGCGCGGGCAAAGGCATCGGCGAATTCATCCGGCGTATTCAAAAAGTGGAGGGCAATTTTTTCATAGAGAGGGTCCATGCGCAGCGACAAGTCGGCGGTCGTCATGACGGGGGCGTGTTTTTTACTCGGGTCAAAGGCGTCGGCAATCATGTCTTCGGGGGCCACGTTTTTGGCCTGCCATTGAATGGCCCCGGCGGGGCTTTGAACTTGTTCCCATTCGTACTTGAAAAGCGTTTTTAAATAGCCCATGTCCCAAGTGGTGGGGTTGGGTTTCCAGGCCCCTTCAAAGCCGCTGCTGGTGGTGTCGGCGCCGTGTCCGCTGCCCAAGCGGTTGATCCAACCCAAGCTCATTTCTTGGACTGGCGCTGCCTCAGGCGCCGGGCCCACCAACGCAGGGCTGCCGGCGCCGTGCATTTTTCCAAAGGTGTGGCCACCGGCAATCAGGGCCACGGTCTCATAGTCGTTCATGGCCATGCGGGCAAAGGTTTCGCGCACATCTCGGCCCGAGGCCACAGGATCGGGGTGACCGTCGGGGCCTTGCGGATTCACATAAATCAACCCCATTTGCACGGCCGCCAAAGGATTTTCTAATTGGCGGTCGCCGCTGTATCGGCTGTTGGCTTGGTCGCTGGTGGCCAGCCACGCGGTTTCGGGGCCCCAATAAATGTCAAGTTCAGGCGCCCAAATATCGACCCGACCGCCCCCAAAGCCAAAGGTTTTGAAGCCCATGCTTTCGAGTGCGACATTGCCTGCCAAAATGAACAAATCGGCCCAGGAAATGGCGTTGCCGTATTTTTGTTTGAGCGGCCAAAGCAAGCGACGGGCTTTGTCCAAGTTGACGTTGTCGGGCCAGCTGTTCAAAGGCGCAAAGCGTTGGTTGCCGGTGTTCGCGCCGCCCCGACCATCGGCAATGCGGTAAGTGCCTGCATCGTGCCAAGCCATGCGGATGAACAGACCGCCGTAGTGTCCCCAGTCGGCTGGCCACCAATCCTGAGAGTCGGTCATCAGGGCGGTCAAGTCTTTTTTGAGCCCCTTAAAGTCCAGCGCTTTGAAGGCCTTGGCATAGTCAAAGCCAGTTGCCAGGGGGCTCGAGACGTCTTGGTGCTGATGCAGGATCGAGAGATTGAGTTGGTTGGGCCACCAAGTGGACCACCTGGCTTGGTCTCCCAGGGTGGTGTTGGCGCCAGTAGGGGAATGAAAGGGGCAGGTGGCCGGGTTGCTCATCGAAGTCTCCAGTATCCAAGGGTGGGTGTGTTTGACGCCTGAG
>CAILKX010000077.1 GCA_903834975.1 uncultured Curvibacter sp. | reverse complement strand
TGGGGCGTTCTAAAAGGGGCTAAAAAAGGACTCAGAAAACTTCAAAACCGCTATTTTGGCGAATTGTTAAGGGCTTGGGCGCTAAAAAGTAAAATTCAAGACCTTGCCAACAAGCCAAGTGCATCGACAGACCGAAAGGCCTTTCGCCAGCTTATCCAACCCACGACCATTTATGTCTTCATCTTTGCCACCACGATCGCCCTCAACGCCCCCTTTGATCGGCGTCGTCATGGGCTCCAGCAGCGATTGGGACACCATGCAGCCGGCCGTTGAAGTGCTTCAATACTTTGGTATTGCCCATGAAGCCCGGGTGGTTTCGGCGCACCGCATGCCCGACGACTTGTTTGCATACGCCGAACAAGCACAGGGCCGAGGCCTTCAAGCCATCATTGCAGGCGCCGGTGGCGCCGCCCATTTGCCTGGCATGTTGGCAGCCAAAACGACCGTGCCTGTTTTGGGGGTGCCAGTCGCCAGCAAACATTTGAACGGGGTGGATTCTTTGCACAGCATTGTGCAAATGCCCAAAGGCATCCCGGTGGCGACCTTTGCCATCGGTCAAGCCGGCGCCGCCAATGCCGCGTTGTTTGCGGTTGCCATGATGGCGCTGCACAACCCGGCTTTGGGTTCGATGTTGGCGGCCTATCGCTTGGCTCAAACCCAGGCTGCGCAAGCCATGACTTTGCCGCCGGCCCAAGCATGAGCGCGGCGGCGGTGATATTACCGGGCGCCACCTTGGGCGTCTTGGGCGGGGGTCAATTGGGGCGCATGTTTGTGCATGCAGCGCAACAAATGGGGTATTTCACGGTGGTGTTGGACCCCGATCCCCAGAGTCCCGCTGGTCGTGTCAGCCACCACCACGTGCAAGCCGACTATGAAGACCCCCACGCGTTGCAGCAATTGGCTGCGCTTTGCGCCGCGGTGACCACCGAATTTGAAAATGTGCCGGCGGCCAGTTTGTCGGCATTGGCTTTGCAATCAACCGGGGTTTCACCCGCCGCCGCCAGCGTGTCGGTGGCACAAGACCGTGCCCGCGAAAAGGCCCACTTTGTGGCCTGCGGCGTGCCCTGTGCACCGTATGCTGTGCTGGAAACGGCCGAACAATTGAGCGCCATTCAAGCCCATTTGCTGCCCGGCATTTTGAAAACCGCGCGCTTGGGTTACGACGGCAAAGGCCAAATTCGCGTCAAGACCCGAGAAGACTTGAGCGCGGCCTGGACGCAATTGGGTCAAGTGCCTTGTGTCCTCGAAAAAATGCTGCCCTTGGCACTCGAGTGTTCGGTGATTGTGGCGAGAAGCCGATCTGGCCAAGTGGTCAATTTCCCGGTTCAGCGCAACCTCCACCGTGACGGCATTTTGGCCGTGACCGAGGTCTACGAGGGCAATCTGTCGGCCCAGACGGCCCAACAAGCGGTGTCTGGTGCCAGAGCCATTGCGGCGGGTTTGGATTACGTTGGCGTCTTGTGCGTGGAGTTTTTTGTGCTGCAAGACGGCAGTTTGGTCGTCAACGAAATCGCGCCTCGGCCGCACAACAGCGGCCACTACACCTTGGACGGCTGTGATGTCTCGCAATTTGAGTTGCAGGTGCGCACCTTGTGCGGCTTGCCCTTGACGCCGCCGCGCTTGCACAGCCCCAGCTTCATGCTGAACTTGTTGGGCGACTTGTGGCCGATTCACGCACCCACTGCGGGCCCTTTAAATGCGGCGCCCCCTTGGGAAAAAGTGCTGGCCTTGCCTGGCACCCATTTGCACCTTTACGGCAAGCAAGAGGCCAAACCGGGTCGCAAAATGGGGCACCTGAACATCACCGCCAAAACCCCTGAAGAAGCCCGCCAAGTGGCCTTAGAAGCCGCCGCTTGTTTGGGGATTCCCGCCTTCTGAGTGGCTGGCTCTCACCATGATTTTGAACGCCTTGAGGGCCCGCGAAGCCCATGCGATTGAGCAAGCCGCCCAAGCCTTGCGGGCCGGGGATTTGATTGGTTTGCCGACAGAAACCGTCTACGGTTTGGCCGCCGATGCAAACAACCCTGCGGCTGTGGCGAAAATTTTTAAAGCCAAAGACCGCCCCGCCGATCACCCCCTGATCGTACATGTGGCCCAGGCCAGCGAAGTGGGCCACTTCGCCAGTGAGGTGCCCCCCTTTGCCCAAGCCTTGATGAGCGCCTTTTGGCCCGGGCCCTTGACCCTCATCCTGCCGCGCCGCCCCGAGGTGGCCGCGGTGGCGGCCGGAGGCCAGTTGAGCATTGGGTTGCGTTGCCCCTCACACCCGGTTGCCCAGGCCCTCTTAAAAAGGGCTCAGGCTTTGGGTGTTCAAGGCGTGGCGGCCCCCAGTGCCAACCGATTTGGGCGTGTCAGCCCGACCACCGCGGCGCATGTGGCCCTTGAGTTTCCAAAAACCGAGACGCAAGACTTGCTTATTTTGGACGGCGGCCCATGCGAGGTTGGCATTGAATCTTCGATTGTCGATTGCAGCCGCGGCGTGCCGGTTTTGTTGCGACCAGGCGGCGTTTCCAGAACGGCTTTAACGGAGGTGTTGTCGGCGTGTGGTCATCCGTTGGTGTCGCCAGAACAAGCGGCGCAAGCCAGCACCCAGCAGGCGCCCAAAGCGTCGGGCACGTTGACGGCGCACTATGCACCGCGGGCCCAGGTTAGGCTCATGAGCCTGGCGGACATGCAAGCGGCCTGGTTGAAATGGGCGGCGTCCCCAAAAGGCCATCTTGCCTTGTATGTTCGAGAAAAGCCGGATTTTCTGCCCTTTGATGTTGTCAGCGGCGTCCATGCCGTCAAGGTTTTCAAAATGCCCGACAACGCAGACGCCTCGGCGCACTGTTTATTTGCGGATTTGAGGCGAATGGACGAACCCAGCACGGTCGAGATTTGGGTCCAATCGATCCCCTTATCCGCCGAGTGGGAGGGCGTGGCCGACCGACTGCGTCGGGCCGCGGCCTGAGAGCCCGCGGCGGCGCTTCAAGGCCTTCAAGTCTCGTTACACTAGCGACCAAGCAGGGAGAATTTAATGCGTGGAAATTGGGTAAGACGGGTCTTTTGGCTGTTTTGGGCATCGATCGCCAGCTTATTGGCAGGATGCGGCGCCAGCCAAGTGGTGTCGGCCTTCAACCCCACCCGCCTTGTGTCTTTTGGCGACGGTCTCAGCGATGTGGGCCAAGTGCCCTGTGCGGGCTATTTGTCTCGTTACACCGTGAATGACGGCACTGTCAACATCTGGGTTCAACAGGTGGCCAATGCGTATGGCCTTTATTTGAACCCCTCCTGCGCCAACGCCAAATCGACGGGCTATGCCTACGGCAATGCCCGTGTGTTGCACACCCCCGACGCGGTGGGCAACGCCAGCACCCCCACCATCCATGACCAGATCAGCCAGTTCTTGGCCCGAGACGTTTTTGGCCCCAACGACTTGGTGGTCATCAATGGCGGTTTGAGCGACTTGATTGTGCAAACCCAGCAAATTCAACAAGGCGCTATTTCCAAAGACCAATACCTCTACAACATGGCGCAGGCGGGTTGTGATTTGGGTGCTGAAGTTCGCCGTTTGGTGAAGGCAGGGGCCACCCACGTGATGGTCACCGGCACCTACGATGCCAGCCGCTCCCCTTGGGGCAGCAACAGCGGCTTGGCTTCGTTGATGTCTTTGGCCGTTGTTGGCAGCAATGCCCAAAGTTTGGTCAACCCCATCACCTGCACCCAGGCGGACGGCCCCACGTCGATCAACATCGTGGGCTTTAATGCGGCGTTGGAAGCGTCGACGGCCGATCTCTGGACGAATGTGCTCTACATCGACTCAGCTTATTACTACAACATGATCACGGGGATCAACAACGCGGCGGCCGCGTACGGTTTGCGCGACGCCACCACGGTCGTTTGTAGCACCTTGGACTCGGGCGTGGGCATTGGGATTGGCGCCAATCAAGTCAACTCGCACCTGTGCTCGAACTCGACCATCATCACCGGATTGGACTACACCAAATACGCTTTTGCCGACAAGGTGTATTTCACCCCCGCCGCTCAAGTGCTGTTTGGAAATTATGCTTTTGGGCGTGTTCGGGCCCGTTGGTAATCACCACGAACCCTGCAAGCCTTTAAAGCTTTTCTAGCCTTCAGGGGCTTTTACTGAGCCAGTCCAAAAGGGCTTGCACAGCGGTCGGGAAGCCCGCCGCACGCTCCTGGTTGGCAATCGCCACCACCGCGAAATAATTTCCTTTGGGGGTGCGCACCACGCCCGCCACCGCCGACACATCTCGCAAGCTGCCCGACTTCAAGTGCGCAGCCCCCCAGCGGGCGGGGTTATCGCTGGGCGCCAGGCGCTTTAACGTGCCATCCACGCCCACCAGAGGCAGAGAAGCCAACCACTCAGGCATGGCGCCTTGGCGCCAATTTTGTTGAATCAACGCGCCCAGAGCCTGGGCACTGACGCGCGATTGGCGACTCAAGCCCGAACCGTTGTCGACCACCGGCGGCTCGGCGTCGCCATCCAAAGGGACCATGGCCCCTTTTTGTCCAACGTGGGATGCCCACCATTGACGCAAAATTTGACGAGACGCCTCCGTTGACCCTTGACCGGTTGCTTGCCAGCTCAAGGTTAAGAACAACTGTTGCGCCATGACGTTGTTGCTGAACTTGTTGATGTCCCGCACCACCTCAGCCAAAGGAGGAGAGGTTTGGTTGAACCACGGTGAAAGTCCGCTGGGGACTTTTCCATCGCGCACTTTGCCTTCTAATCGGCCCCCCACCGATTGCCACAGCGCGGCCAGCAGTCGGGCATCGTATTGAGCGGGGTCCGCGTAGGCCATGGACCAAACCCGCTCGCCGCAAGCCGCCGGGTAGCTGCCGTTGAAGCTGAGCTGCAGCGGTTGGTCCCAATGGGCCTGCAATTGGCTTCGCCAGTCGCCACAGGCGCCGCCACTCTCCCCTTTCCCACCCGTCAACGGCACACTGAGGGGGACCTGCACACCCAGCAGGGGCGGGTTCATTTGCACATGGGCAATGGGTTTGTTGGGGTCGGGGCTGAAGGTGGCGCTCCAAGCCCGGAAGTTCAGCAAGAGGGCATTCGCTGGGACGTTGTAGGGTCTGAGCGGGGCCGCGTCGAACTCGCCTGGATCCACAGGTTCAGGGGCAAAGGCACTGCGGTCTAAGACGATGTCGCCTTGAATCTGCTCGACCCCCCATTGCCTGACCCGCTGCAGCAGCAACCAAAGACGCTCCACCACCAAGGTCGGATCGCCTTGGCCCTGCAGGTACAAATTGCCACGCAGGACACCGTCTTGCAAGGTGCCATCGGCGTAGACCGGGGTGTGCCAAGTGAAGTCAGGGCCCAATAAATCCAAAGCCGCGCTGGTGGTCAAGAGTTTCATGACCGAGGCGGGGTTCATGGGCGCTTGGGCCCGCCATGCCAGCAAGGGCCGAGGCGCGGCGCCCAGGGCGGGTGCGCCTTGGCTGTTCAACGGCGCGACCCAGAAAGAAACCGACTGCGCCGGAATCCCCGCCTTTTGCAAGGCTTGGCTGATCTCAGGCGGCAGCGACGGTGTGACCGCCTGCCCCCGGGTTTGTAAAGGCAATGAAAGCGAGCCAACGGCCAAAACCCGGGTCACGATAAAAGCAAGATGAGCAAGACGAGCAAGGCGAATTCGGGTCATTAATCCATCCTATCAGCCTACAAGCCTACAAGCCTACAAGCCTACAAGCCTATCAGCCCGCTGAATCCAGCGCCCAGTCGGGGTGCACTTTCGGGATAATGGGGGATGCCATTTTTAGCCTTTGATACCAGCACCGAGCGTTTGTCCATCGCCGTGACCGACGGCCAGCAAACCTGGTCTTTTGAGGGCGAGGGCGGCGCGAAGGCCTCGGCGCAGTTGATTGAACAGGCGATGGCATTGTTAAAGCAAGCCCACTTGAAGCTCAGCGAATTGGATGCGGTGGTGTTTGGGAGGGGCCCCGGCGCCTTTACGGGTTTACGCACCAGTTGCGCCGTCGCACAAGGACTGGCGCTGGGCGCTGACTTGCCTGTCTTGCCCATTGACACCCTGTTGGCGGTGGCGGAAGAGGCGCGGTTTCAGCAAGGCAGCACGCATGTTTTGGCGGCACTTGATGCCCGCATGGAGGAGGTTTACGCCGCCGCTTATGTCTACCAAGAGAAGGAATCTGAACGATCGGAACGGCGGGGACGATGGCACGCCGTGCCCTTGGGCGATGCGCGAGCCGCTGGGTTCGAGTTGTGTCGTCCTGAAAATTTGGCTGCGCCAGCAGGGCCAGCAGGACCAGCAGGGCAAGCAGGGCCAACATCGGCCGTGGTGGCAATGACGCCGGCCAACCGGGCCGATGATGCGCTTGGCCCTGACTGGGTTTTGGCGGGTACCG
This sequence comes from uncultured Curvibacter sp., assembly GCA_903834975.1. Classification (GTDB taxonomy): domain Bacteria; phylum Pseudomonadota; class Gammaproteobacteria; order Burkholderiales; family Burkholderiaceae_C; genus Curvibacter. Next base: position 4,235 of record CAILKX010000077.1, on the reverse strand, counting down.
CGGGTGCCGTTTATGGCCCGCGTTTCACCCAACTTCAAAACCGGGTGCGCTGCCCAGGCCAGGCGGTTTGGCCCACGGCCACCGCTTTGTTGCGCCTGGCACCCCAAGCGTGGGCCGACGGATTGGCCGTGCCCGCAGAAGAAGCACAGCCTTTGTATTTGCGAGACAAGGTGGCGCAAACCACCCTGGAAAGAGAAGCCGCTAAAACCGATAAAGCCGCCAAAGCGGATAAAGTGGAAAAGGTCGACCCCCTTCAAAAGGCGCCTCTATCACTGGCATCACCCGCATCACCCGCATCACCCGCACGACCAGAATCAACATCACCACCGGCGTCCCGCCCCGAAGCCCAGTTGTTGCGCCTCACGCCCGCTTGGTTGACCCGGGTCATGGCGATTGAAGAGCGGGTTTACACGCACCCATGGTCTCGTGGCAACTTTGAGGATTCTCTGCGGGCTGGCTACGACCTGATGGTCTTGGTCGGGGGCGACACCTTGATTGGGTATTTTGTGGCCATGAAAGGCGTTGAAGAAACCCATTTGCTCAACATCACCGTCGCACCCGAGTTCCAACACCAAGGCTGGGGGCGAATGATGTTGGACGCCCTGAAACTCTTGGCGCACAGCCAAGGCGCGGCCAAATTGTGGCTCGAGGTCCGGGCGTCAAACCAACACGCGCAACGCGTTTATGCCCGCTTTGGTTTCAAGCAAGCGGGTCTGCGCAAAGCCTATTACGCCGCGCCCTTGGCACCCCACACCCCGCTGGGTCGCGAAGACGCCGTGGTGATGGGCTTGGAGTTGGCCTCATGATGGACTTGACGCCCCGACAACGCGCCATGCTGGTGGAAATGCGGGTCCCGATTTGGTGGCCCGAGGCGAGCAAGGCGCCCGTCAAAGCGCCTTCCGAAGCACCTGCCCCTATTCCTGTCCATGCCCCAGCTGATGTGCCAACTGATGCGACTGCTTCACCGTTGGCCCCTCCCGCGACCACAACCAAAAAAGCCCTGCCGGTGCGCCAAGCGGGTCTTTTGAGTTGGCGTTTGGAAAGCCCGCAGGCGCTCTATGCCACCCACAGCAGCACAGCGGCCAACACGGGGGGCTGCTTGATCATCACGGAGGCTTTTTGGGCGGCCGACAAGACCCCCGCCGATTGGCTCTTGGGGCCAAACAGACCCGCCGCTGGGCACTTGTTGGACAACCTGTTGCACGCCGCCCAATGGCATCAAAACACCCCCGTGTCTGTTTTGGGGTTGCGTGCCGCCGCGGGAACGACGGTTTCAGGGCCCATGAACCTGGCCGACTATTTAAGTCAATGGGCGCCCAAAGTGGTCTTGTTGATGGGCCGCGTGGCCGCTCAGCAGGCGCTACAAACTTCAGAGCCCTTGGGTAAATTGCGCGGCCATTTACAGGTCTGCCACGGTCTTCCTGCTGTCGTGACGTTCGATGTGCCGAGCTTGTTGCGTCACCCGGCCGACAAGGGCCGGGTCTGGGCCGATCTGGGTTTGGCCTTGCCTTTTATGAAACCCTAAAATCGCGCCATGACTTTTCTTCAACAACTGCGCCAGGCGGAGCAGCAAAACAACTCGCTGTTGTGCGTGGGTTTGGACCCAGAACCCGCCAAATTTCCAAGCGCCTTTAAAAACGACCCTCGAAAAATTTTTGATTTTTGCGCCGCCGTGGTCGACGCCACCGCCGACTTGGTCATCGCTTTCAAACCGCAAATTGCGTACTTTGCGGCGCACCGGGCCGAAGACCAACTCGAGCAACTGATGGCCCACCTGCGTCGGGTTGCGCCGCACGTCCCCATCATCCTGGACGCCAAACGAGGCGACATTGGCAGCACGGCACAGCAATACGCCAAAGAGGCGTTCGAGCGCTACGGTGCGGACGCGGTGACGCTCTCGCCCTTCATGGGCTTTGATTCGGTACAGCCCTATTTAAAGTACCCCGACAAAGGGGCTTTTTTGTTGTGCCGCACCTCCAATCCAGGCGGTGATGATTTTCAAAATCAGCGATTACAAACTGTTGTCGGGGCGCCTCGCTTGTACGAGCACATTGCGCAACTGGCCCAAGGCCCTTGGAATCTGAATGGGCAATTGGGCTTGGTCGTGGGGGCGACCTACCCCGCAGAAATTGAGCGAGTCCGCGCCTTGGCCCCGAACGTGCCTTTGTTGATTCCTGGCGTTGGGGCGCAAGGGGGCGATGCCTTGGCCACGGTGAAAGCGGGTTACCGCGCCGGCCAAACCAATGCGGCGGGTGTTTTAGAGGGGTGGGCCCCGGTCATCGTGAACTCGTCGCGTGCGGTGTTGTATGCCTCGCCCAACGACGATTTTGCTGCCGCCGCGCGGCAAGAGGCCCTGCGCACACGCGGTGTGTTGAACCACGCGCGCGCAAGCTAACCGGCTTTATTCCAGCCCCAAATAGCGCCGCAGGTAGCGTCCTGTATGGCTGCTTTGGTTGTCGGCCAAGGTTTCAGGGCTGCCCACGCCCACCACTTGACCGCCACCAGAGCCGCCTTCGGGGCCCATGTCAATCAACCAATCGGCGGTTTTGATGACGTCCAAATTGTGCTCAATCACCACCACGGTGTTGCCCGCATCACGCAGTTGCTGAATCACCTTCAACAACAAAGCAATGTCCGCAAAGTGCAGGCCGGTTGTGGGTTCGTCCAAGATGTAGAGCGTCCGCCCGGTGTCGCGCTTGGAAAGCTCTAGCGCCAGCTTGATGCGCTGCGCTTCGCCGCCGGAAAGCGTCGTGGCCGATTGGCCGAGCTTGATGTAAGACAGGCCCACCTCCAACAAGGTGTGCAGCTTGCGCTCGATGGCAGGGACGGCTTTGAAGAAGGTGTGCGCCGTCTCGACGGTCATGTTCAAAATCTGCGCGATGTTGCAGCCCTTGTATTGCACCTCCAAGGTTTCGCGGTTGTAGCGCAGGCCTTGACAGACATCGCAGGGCACATAAACGTCGGGCAAAAAGTGCATCTCCACCTTCACCACGCCGTCGCCCTGGCAGGCCTCACAGCGACCGCCGGCGACGTTGAAGCTGAAGCGCCCTGGGCCGTAGCCGCGCTCGCGGGCCGTCGGCACTTCGGCCATCAACTCCCGAATCGGCGTGAACAAGCCGGTGTAGGTCGCTGGGTTGGAACGTGGCGTGCGGCCAATGGGGGATTGATCGACGTTGATGACTTTGTCGAACAACGCCAGGCCCAGAATTTCGTCGTGGGCGGCGGGTTCGTCATGGGCGCGGTTGATTTTCTGCGCCGCTGCGGTGTACAAAGTGTCGTTGACCAGGGTCGATTTACCCGAGCCGGAAACGCCTGTGACGCAGGTCAATAAACCGACCGGAAAATCGGCGTTGACGTCCTTCAAGTTGTTGCCCCGTGCACCGACCACGCGCACCCATTGACTGGCGTCTTTTTGCACACGCCGTTTTGTCGGCACCTCGATTTTTTTGGCGCCGCTTAAATACTGGCCGGTGGGCGAGACGGGGTTGTCTCGCACCTCGTCGTAGCTGCCCTGAGCCATGACACGGCCACCGTGCACACCAGCGCCAGGCCCCATGTCGATCAGGTGGTCGGCGGCGCGCATCATGTCCTCGTCGTGCTCGACCACCAACACGCTGTTGCCGAGGTCGCGCAGGTGCACCAGGGTGCCAATCAAGCGGTCGTTGTCGCGCTGGTGCAAGCCAATACTGGGCTCGTCGAGCACGTACATCACGCCCGTCAGGCCAGAACCAATTTGGCTGGCCAAACGGATGCGTTGCGACTCGCCGCCTGACAAGGTGTCGGCATTGCGGTCCAAGCTCAAATAAGACAGCCCGACATCGTTCAGAAAGCGCAATCGAGAGGCAATTTCGCGCACCACTTTGCCCGCAATGTCGGCCTTTGAACCTTGCAGTTGCAGGCCTTCAAAATAGTCTTGTGCTTCTTGCAAAGTCAGGTGGCTGACTTGGTAAATGGCTTGGGCCTGTGGCCCTTCACCCAAGCGCACATGGCGGGCTTCGGCGCGCAGGCGCGAGCCTTGGCAATCTGCGCAAGTCTGGCTGCTGCGGTAGCGTGCCAATTCTTCGCGCACCACCGGTGAGTCGGTCTCACGGTAGCGCCGCTGCATGTTGGGGATGATGCCTTCAAAGGCGTGTTTTTTGGTTGACTTTTTGCTGCCGTCGCCGCCGTAGCTGAAGCGAATTTCTTCGGTGCCCGAGCCCCATAAGAGGGCGTGCCGCGTGGCTTCAGGCAAGGTT
>CAILKX010000076.1 GCA_903834975.1 uncultured Curvibacter sp. | reverse complement strand
CATCCGGGTTGCCCGTGACCAAAAGTTTGTCGCCATAAAAAATCGAGTTCGCGCCCGCCATGAAGCACAGGGCTTGTACGGCGTCACCCAATTGTTGGCGACCTGCCGACAAGCGCACGAGGGCTTTGGGCATCAGGATGCGGGCGACGGCGATCACACGCACAAAGTCCATGGGGTCGATCGGATCTGAATCCGCCAAAGGGGTGCCGGGCACACGCACCAAGCTGTTGATGGGCACCGATTCGGGATAGGGACTCAGGTTGGCCAATTGCGCCAATAAACCGGCACGGTGCACAGGTGCCTCGCCCATGCCCACAATGCCGCCGCAACACACGCTGATGCCCGCTGCACGAACGTTCTTCAAAGTGTCCAGACGGTCTTGGTAGCTGCGGGTGTCGACCACCTCGGTGTAGTACTCGGGGGCGGTGTCCAGGTTGTGGTTGTAGTAGTCCAAGCCCGCGTCTCGCAGCGCGGTGGCTTGGTGGGGTGCCAACATGCCCAAAGTGGCGCAGGTTTGAAGGCCCAAGCCTTTGACCGCACTGACCAACTCAGACATTTTTTCAATGTCACGGTCTTTCGGGGCGCGCCATGCAGCCCCCATACAAAAACGGGTGGCACCGGCGTCTTTGGCCGCTTGTGCCGCTTGCACCACGGCGTCGACTTCCATTAATTTTTGGGCCTCGACACCGGTATCGAACTCGGCAGACTGTGGACAGTAGCCGCAGTTTTCAGGACAACCGCCGGTCTTCACCGAGAGCAGCGTGGCCAGCTCAATGTCGCCGGCAGGCCAATGCGCGCGGTGCACTTGTTGGGCCTCAAATACCAGCTCCAAAAACGGTTTGTCGAGCAATGCTTGCACCTCGCTCACAGGCCAACGTTCATCGCCCATCGCCGCACCCGAGGTGCCCGAAGCGCCCGCCGAAGCCGACGCTGAGACTGAGCGACTTTTAATGAATTGAACCGGTTGTTCTGCCACGTTTTCGGTGGCGGTGCCTAATGTCATGCAAACTCCAAAATGATCTGATCAACAGCCAAGGACTCGCCCTTGGAAGCGGCTATTTTGCCTACAACCCCGTCTTGGGCCGCAAACAATATATTTTCCATCTTCATGGCCTCGATCACGGCGAGTTTTTCACCCGCCTGAACTTTCTGTCCGGGCTGCACGGCGATGTCGACCAAGAGCCCGGGCATGGGTGAAAGCAAGAACTTGCTCAAGTCGGGTGGGGCTTTGTAAGGCATCAGTTGATGCAACTCGGCCGCACGGGGCGACAAGACCAGTGCATCAATTTGGCTGCCGTTGTGCGAAACGCGCAAGGCCAAGGGGTTCTTGGGGAGGCCCCGCTCCAGCTGGGCCGTGAACGGCTTGCCGTCGACCCAACCCTCCAGGCGAATGGCGCCCAATCGGGAATCGCTTTGCAAGGCATAAGCACGGCCATTGACCGTCACCAAGGCCCCTTCTGCGCCTTCAATCACCGTCACACGCCAAGCCTTGTTTTGACCTTCTTTGCCCAGAACGACCACGGTGTATTCGTCGCTCACCTTGACGCTGTGACCTGGCAATTGACCGGTGATACCGGCCGCACGGTCGCGTAAACGTCGGTTTTGGTAAGCCGCCAAAGCCACCAAAAACCCCGGGTCTTCATGCGGGACGTCTTCAGCAAAAAAGCCCTTGCTGTAGTTTTCCGCGATGAAGCCGGTGTTGAAGTCGCCCGCCACAAATTTGGGGTGCGCGAGCAAAGCAGCTTGGAAAGGGATGTTCGAGCTGATGCCGCGGATGACAAAGCCGTTCAAAGCTTCGCGCATTTTGGCGATGGCCTCCAATCGGTCTTTGCCGTGGACGATCAGCTTGGCGATCATGGAGTCATAGAACATTGGGATTTCACCGCCATCGGTGACGCCGGTGTCGACCCGCACGCCTTGCAAGTCGTGGGTGTTGCCTTGGAACATCGTCTCCGTCGGCGGTTGGAAATTCACCAAACGGCCCGTTGAAGGCAAGAAGTTGCGGAATGGGTCTTCGGCGTTGATCCGGCACTCCATCGCCCAGCCTTCGCGCTTGACCTCGGCTTGCGTTAAGGGCAGCTTTTCGCCGGCGGCCACACGGATCATCAATTCGACCAAATCCAGGCCGGTGATGCACTCGGTGACGGGGTGCTCCACTTGCAAACGGGTGTTCATTTCCAAGAAGTAAAAGCTTTGGTCTTTGCCAACCACAAACTCCACGGTGCCCGCGCTTTGGTATTTGACGGCCTTGGCCAAGGCCACCGCTTGCTCGCCCATGGCTTGGCGCGTGGCATCGCTGATGAAGGGGCTGGGGGCTTCTTCGATCACTTTTTGGTGGCGACGTTGAATCGAACATTCACGTTCGTTCAAATAAATGACGTTGCCGTGGCTGTCGCCCAACACTTGAATTTCAATGTGGCGGGGTTCTTCGACAAATTTTTCGATGAAAACTCGGTCGTCACCAAAGCTGTTGCGTGCTTCGTTGCGGCAAGAGGTGAAGCCCTCAAAGGTTTCCTTGTCATTGAAGGCCACGCGCAACCCTTTGCCACCGCCCCCTGCTGAGGCCTTGATCATGACGGGGTAGCCAATGCCTTGGGCGATGCCCACGGCTTGTTCGGCCGAATCGATCGCGTCGTTGTAGCCGGGGATGGTGTTGACCTTGGCTTCATTGGCCAATTTTTTAGAGGCGATTTTGTCGCCCATGGCGGCAATGCTGAAATGGCGAGGGCCGATGAAAGCCATGCCTTCGTCCTCCACGCGCTTGGCAAAGGCTTCGTTTTCGCTCAAAAAACCGTAGCCAGGGTGAATCGCCTCGGCCCCTGTGGCCTTGGCGGCGGCGATGATTTTGTCGGCCACTAAATACGATTCACGCGAAGCAGCGGGGCCAATCAAAATGGCTTCGTCGGCCATCGCCACGTGGCGGGCGTCCTTGTCGGCCTCAGAATAAACGGCGACGGTTTTGATGCCCATCTTTTTGGCGGTGGCCATCACGCGGCAAGCAATTTCGCCGCGGTTGGCGATGAGAATTTTCTTAAACATGTTCTTTACTCCAATTCAACAAATGTCTACGAGTGTCAACTTGCGCTTCAGGCTTACAGCGGAATGTTGCCGTGCTTGCGCCAAGGGTTCTCGAGTTTTTTGTCTTTCAGCATCGCCAAGCTGCGGCAAATGCGCTTGCGGGTTTCGCTGGGCAGGATCACATCGTCAATGAAACCGCGGGCACCGGCGACAAAGGGATTGGCAAAGCGGGCTTTGTACTCGGCTTCTTTGGCCGCCAACTTTTCAGGGTCGCCTTTGTCTTCACGGAAAATAATTTCAACCGCGCCCTTGGCCCCCATCACCGCAATTTCGGCGTTCGGCCAAGCCAAGTTCACATCACCGCGCAGGTGTTTGGAGGCCATCACGTCGTAGGCGCCGCCGTAGGCTTTGCGCGTGATGATGGTGATTTTGGGCACCGTGCATTCGGCGTAGGCATAGAGCAATTTAGCGCCGTGTTTGATGATGCCGCCAAACTCTTGTGAGGTGCCGGGCATGAAGCCGGGCACGTCAACAAAGGTCACGACCGGGATGTTGAACGCATCGCAAAAACGCACAAAACGCGCCGCCTTGATGGAGCTCTTGATGTCCAAGCAACCGGCCAACACCAGCGGCTGATTGGCCACGATGCCAACGCTTTGACCGTCCATGCGGGCGAAGCCAATCAAGATATTTTTGGCGTACTCGGGTTGCAGTTCAAAGAAGTCGCCATCGTCGACGGTTTTCAGGATCAACTCCTTCATGTCGTAGGGCTTGTTCGGGTTGTCGGGCACCAAGGTATTGAGGCTCAACTCGCGGCGATCGGCCGGGTCTCCGCTGGGGCGAATCGGTGCTTTTTCGCGGTTGTTCAAGGGCAGGTAGTTGTAGAGACGACGCAGCATCATCAAGGCTTCAACGTCGTTCTCAAAGGCCAGATCGGCCACGCCGCTCTTGGTGGTGTGGGTCAGGGCGCCGCCGAGTTCCTCGGCTGTGACTTCTTCGTGCGTCACCGTTTTGACCACTTCGGGGCCGGTCACGAACATGTAGGAGCTGTCTTTCACCATGAAGATGAAGTCGGTCATGGCGGGCGAATAAACCGCACCGCCCGCTGAAGGGCCCATGATCATGCTGATCTGGGGCACCACGCCACTGGCCAGCACATTCTTTTGGAAGACGTCGGCATAACCGCCCAGCGAGGCCACGCCTTCTTGAATGCGAGCGCCACCCGAGTCGTTCAGCCCAATGACAGGCGCGCCGACCTTCATGGCTTGGTCCATGACCTTGCAAATTTTCTCGGCATGGGCCTCAGACAAGGCACCGCCAAAAACGGTGAAGTCTTGGCTGTAAACAAAAGCCAAGCGGCCATTGATCATGCCGTAGCCCGTGACAACGCCGTCCCCCGGAATCTTGGTGTCGGCCATGCCGAAGTCGGTGCAACGGTGCTCAACGAACATGTCCCACTCTTCGAAAGTGCCTTCATCGAGCAAAAGCTCCAGCCGTTCGCGGGCGGTCAATTTGCCCTTTTTGTGTTGAGCCGCGATGCGCTTTTCGCCGCCACCCAAACGCGCCGCCGCGCGCTTGCTTTCCAGTTGTTCGAGGATGTCTTGCATGGTTCAACCTTTCTCTGTATTCAAATTCAACTTGTATCGGTACTTGGTACTTTGGGTACTTAATGGGTGCTTGCTTTGGCTGTGCCTACTTGGCCTGAGTCGGTGCGGGTGTTTCGCCACAATTCCAACAATTGGCGGGCCGCACGGGTCGCAGGGACGCGGGTAGCAGCCACGTCATTCAGCAAATCGGGCAAGGCGTTTTTCACGGCAGGGTCGTTGGCAAAAGACTGCTTCAATCCGGCCTCAATGCGCTCCCACATCCAATTCAAATCTTGTTTTTGACGGCGTGTCTTCAACTGGCCGTTTCCAGTTTGCCGCGCCTGAAAATCTTGCACCGTTTTCCAAAAAGCGGCCACGCCGTGGCCGAGCAAGGCGCTCAGCTGAATCACCTTGGGGTGCCAAATGGCCGCATCGTGGTGGGCATGTTCAGGGTTGCCGTGCAGCCCCAACAAACGCAAAGACGAGGTGATTTGCGCTTCAGCCCGCGTGGCGGCATGGACATCGATGTCGGCCTTGTTGATGACCACCAAGTCAGCCAACTCCATCACGCCTTTTTTGATGGCCTGCAAATCGTCGCCCGCGTTGGGCAACTGCATCAAGACGAACATGTCGGTCATGCCAGCAACGGCCACTTCGCTTTGGCCCACGCCGACGGTTTCAACGATGACGATGTCGTAACCGGCGGCCTCGCAAACCAAAATGGCCTCGCGGGTTTTTTCAGCGACGCCCCCCAAATTGCCACTGCTTGGGCTGGGACGAATGTAGGCACTGGGGTGCACCGACAAATGTTCCATGCGGGTTTTGTCGCCCAAAATGGAACCGCCCGATACCGTGCTGGAAGGGTCAACCGCCAACACCGCCACCCGGTGGCCTTGGGCAATTAAGTAAAGGCCGAGCGCTTCAATGAACGTGCTCTTGCCCACCCCCGGCACGCCGCTGATGCCCAGGCGCAATGACTGGCCGCTGTGCGGCAACAAAGCCGTCAACAACGCATCGCCCTGCGTGCGGTGATCGGCGCGGGTGGACTCCAACAAGGTGATGGCTTTGGCCATGGCGCGGCGCTGAACCGCAGGTTGCGCCTGCAGAATGCCTTCGACCCAGTGTTCCGGTGTCACTTGGTGCCTTGATCGCAATTAGCAATGCAAATGATTCAAGCGCTTGCTTGGGTTCAGGCCGAAGTCAAAGACAAGCGGATTTGTTCGAGCACGTCTTTGGCGCTGGCCGGAATCGGGGTGCCGGGTCCGTAAACGCCTTTGACGCCGGCGTCGTACAGAAAGCCGTAATCTTGCTTGGGGATCACGCCGCCCACAAAAACAATGATGTCGTCGGCGCCCTGCGCCTTGAGGCTCTGGATGATCGCGGGCACCAGGGTTTTGTGGCCGGCCGCCAAGGTCGAAACGCCCACCGCGTGCACGTCGTTCTCAATCGCTTGGCGAGCACATTCTTCGGGCGTTTGGAACAAGGGGCCCATGTCCACGTCAAAGCCCAAATCGGCAAAAGCGGTGGCCACCACTTTGGCCCCGCGGTCGTGGCCGTCTTGGCCCAATTTGGCAATCATCACGCGGGGACGACGGCCTTGCTCTTCTGCAAAGGCACTGATTTCGCCCTTGAGCTTGTCCCAGCCTTCGGCGGAGTCATAGGCCGCGGCGTAAACGCCGGTGACCTTTTGGGTATCGGCGCGGTGGCGGCCGTAGACTTTTTCAAGCGCATCGGAAACCTCGCCCACCGTGGCGCGCAGTCGTATGGCCTTGATCGACAAGTCCAGTAAATTGCCTGCGCTGGCGTCCGCCGCATCGGCGTGCACACCGGCTTCGGCCGCGGCGGTCAAGGCGTCGAGCGCGGCTTGCACGGCAGCGCTGTCGCGGGTGGCGCGGATTTTGGCCAGGCGTTCAATTTGACCGTCACGCACCTTGACGTTGTCAACTTCCAAGATGTCGAGGGTGTCTTCGGTCTTGAGTTTGTATTTGTTCACGCCCACAATGACGTCTTTTCCGGAATCGATGCGCGCTTGCTTCTCAGCCGCCGCCGCTTCAATTTTGAGCTTGGCCCAACCGCTGTCCACGGCCTTCGTCATGCCCCCCATGGCCTCGACTTCCTCGATGAGGGCCCAAGCGGCGTCGGCCATGTCTTGGGTCAACTTTTCCATCATGTAGCTACCGGCCCAAGGGTCGATCACATTCGTAATGTGGGTTTCTTCTTGGATGATGAGTTGCGTGTTGCGGGCAATGCGCGAGCTGAATTCGGTGGGCAAGGCGATGGCTTCGTCAAAGCTGTTGGTGTGCAGGCTTTGGGTGCCACCAAACACCGCCGCCATGGCTTCGATGGTGGTGCGCACCACGTTGTTGTAGGGGTCTTGTTCGGTCAGTGACCAACCCGAGGTTTGGCAGTGGGTGCGCAGCATCAGGCTCTTTGGGTTCTTGGCGTCAAAGCCCTTCATGATGCGGCACCACAACAAACGGGCGGCGCGCATCTTGGCGACTTCCAAATAGAAGTTCATGCCGATGGCCCAGAAAAAACTCAAACGGCCGGCGAATTCGTCCACATCCATGCCTTTGGCGATGGCGGTTTTCACATACTCTTTGCCGTCAGCCAAGGTAAAAGCCAGCTCCAACGCTTGGTTG
>CAILKX010000075.1 GCA_903834975.1 uncultured Curvibacter sp. | reverse complement strand
TGTTGCAAAACGGCGCCGCGTTCCAACAACTGATTCGCGCTTTCGTGGCCCGCTACGAGGCCTTGCCAGCCGCAGAGCGGCCCACGGTGGTGGCGGGCGTGGACGCGCGTGGCTTCATCTTGGGCGCGGTGATCGCGCATGAATTGGGCTTGGGTTTTGTGCCGATCCGCAAGCAAGGCAAACTGCCTTTTGAAACCGTTGTGCAAAGTTATGAATTGGAATATGGCCAAGCCAGCATTGAGTTGCACACCGACGCCGTGAACCCTGCCGACCGCGTGCTCTTGATCGATGACTTGATCGCCACGGGCGGCACGTTGCTGGCCTCAGTGGCCTTGCTGCGCGGCCTCGGCGCCCAGGTACTGGAAGCGGCCGCGATTGTGGATTTGCCCGAACTCGGCGGTTCAGAAAAACTGGTGCAAGCGGGCGTGCCCTTGTTCACGTTGCTGAGGTTTGAAGGGCATTGAACCCTTTCGCATTTGGCTTTATTTGCCGATACAAAACTCAGAAAAAATCACGCCCAACAAATCATCGGCATTGAAAGCGCCGGTGATTTCGTTCAGGGCGTTTTGCCCCAGGCGCAGTTCTTCGGCGAGCAAGTCCAACGCGGGCATTGCACAGGCCAATTGCGCTTGGGCCAGGTTCAAATGGTCTTGCACCTTCAACAAGGCTTGCACATGCCGTTGCCGCGCCATGAACAGGCCTTCGCTCGCCCCGGTCCATCCAGCCAGCTGGAGCAATTGGGCGCGCAAATCATTCAAGCCTTCGCCGGTTTTGGCCGATAAAACCGGGCCAGAAACAAGGCCCGAATTTATGCCTGATAGCACCTCTGGTGAGGCTTGGTCGGATTTGTTCCAGACATCCAACCAAGGGGGTGTCTGGTTGTGGTTTTCACCGCCCCGGCTTTGCTTTAAATGCGCCGCGATTTGGGCCTCGTCGCGCTGGTACGCCGGCTCGGTCCAGCGCGTCAGGTCATGCAAAAACAGCACCACATCGGCTTGGCCAATTTCGCCCCAAGCGCGCTCAATGCCCATTTGCTCGACCACGTCCTCGCTGTCGCGCAAACCCGCGGTGTCGACCACATGCAAGGGCACGCCTTCAATCTGAATGGTCTGCGTGACCTTGTCACGGGTCGTGCCCGGAATGGGGGTGACGATGGCCAACTCAGCACCCGCCAAAGCGTTCAGCAAAGACGACTTGCCCGCGTTGGGCTGGCCTGCAATCACCACGCGAATGCCGTCTTTGAGCAAGACGCCTTGGCGCGTCAGCGGCAACAGGGTGTTGAGTTGATCGACCAGGGCCGTTAACTTGCCCTGGGCGTTGGCTTGCTGCAAAAAATCGATGTCTTCTTCGGGGAAATCCAGCGTGGCTTCGACCAGCATGCGCAGATGGATTAAGGCGTTGAGCAGGTGCTGAATTTCGCGCGAAAAGTCGCCCGCCAAAGAACGGCCCGCGCTGCGCGCTGCGGCTTCGGTACTGGCGTCGATCAAATCGGCGATGGCCTCGGCCTGCGCCAGATCGAGCTTGTTGTTCAAGAAGGCCCGCTGGCTGAATTCACCGGGTTCGGCCATGCGCAGGCGCGGCAGGGCGCCGGGTTTGCCCACCTGACCCCAAGCGCCTTCGTTGCGCTCATCGCTTCGATGCGCCAGGGCCATGCAACGCGCCAACACCAACTGCATGACCACGGGGCCGCCGTGACCTTGCAGCTCTAAAACATCTTCGCCGGTGAAAGAGTGTGGGCCCGGAAAGTAGAGCGCCAAGACCTGATCGATGGTGTCGCCTTCGGCGTCTTTTAGCGTCACCAAGGTGGCTTGGCGCGGAACCAAGTCAAGGCCCAACAAGGCCTTGGAAAAAGCCGCCAAAAGGGGGGCTTGTGCACTCAAGCGAACCACGCCAATGGCCCCCCTGCCGGGGGCCGTCGCCACCGCGATGATGGGGTCCGATTGGCGGGCTAGCAACGCGGAATCAATCTGGCCGGTTTAGGCAACGCCCAGTCGGCGGTTGATCACCCATTGTTGGGCAATGGACAACAAGTTGTTGGTCAACCAATACAGCACCAAGCCGGCCGGGAAAGTGAAGAACATGAAGCTAAAAGCCAGCGGCATGATCCACATCATTTTGGCCTGAATCGGATCGGGCGGTGTGGGGTTAAGCCATGTTTGCAACAGCGAGGAGGCGGTCATCAAGATTGGCAAAATCAGATAAGGGTCGTAAGCCGACAGGTCGGTGATCCAGCCAATCCAAGGCGCGTTGCTCATTTCAACGCTCGAAGACAACACGGTGTAGAGCGCAATGAAGACCGGGATCTGGATCACGATGGGCAGGCAGCCGCCCATGGGGTTGACCTTTTCTTCGCGGTAAATGCGCATCATTTCTTGCTGCATCTCTTGCGGCTTGTCTTTTAAGCGTTCACGCATTTCCATGATGCGCGGGTTGATCGCCTTCATCTTGGCCATGCTGCCGTAGGCCTTGGCGTTGAGCCAGTAGAAAGCCATTTTTAGCAAGACCACCAGCGCCACAATCGACCAGCCCCAGTTGCCCAAATAACCATGCAAATGGTCGAGCAGCCAATACAAGGGCTTGGCCAAAATGGTCAGGCGGCCATAGTCTTTCACCAAGTCCAAGCCCGGCGTCAACGCTTCAAGTGCCTTGCCCTCCTCAGGGCCGACATACAGTTGGGCTGTGGTTTTTTGGCTGCTGCCAGGCGCGATGGCCGGCAGTGATGTCACCATGCCCACGCGGTAGCAGCAGTCGGGGGTTTTCACGCCCACGTCCTTGGCGTCCATGAAGTTTTCATGCGCCACGCCCGCCGGGAACCACCAAGCGCTGGCAAAGTAATGCTGGGCCATGGCCACGTAGCCATTGTTGGCTTGCTTTTCAAAATCGGCCTTGTCTTTTTTGATGTCGCTGAAATCTGACTTTTGGTATTTTTTGTCGTCGGTGTAGACCGCCGCGCCATTGAAGCTGGAGGTGAAGGCAGGGTCGTTGGAGAACTTTTGACCATCGCGCACCAATTGCACATACAACTGAGGCGTCACGGCGTCTCGGCCGGTGTTGATGATGTCGTGCTCGACAGAAATGTCATAAGCGCCGCGCTTCAAAGTGTAGGTTTTGACCAGCTTCACGCCGCCCATGTCAGGCGATTCGAAGCGCACCTTTAATTCGTTCTCGCCGGCTTTTAAAGAACGCTCGCCGGGCACCCAACGCATCACCGTTTTGTGGTCGGGCAGGCCCGCGCCAATCAAGCCGGTTTGCGCCACGTAATAGTGCTGGGCGGTGTCGTCCATCAAGTTAAAGCCCAGCTTTTCAACAGGTGCAGGGTAAGCGCCGGGCAGGATCAAACTGCGCAAATGGTCCATCAGCCCTTGGTCATTGGCCTTGTCTTTGAACTGGCTCAAGTCGGCCTTCACCAACGAGCCCCCTTCGCCGTCAAAGGTCAACTTGAAAACGTCGGTGTCGATGTCGATGCGTTCGCGCGGCAGGCTTGACGTGGCGCTGGCATTGTTGGCAGCCGTTGCTGCTGGGGTCTGATGGGCGCCCGCCGGGGTTGAAGTGCCAGAGGCCAAAGCAGATGCCGATGCCGATGCAGAACCCGCGTCAGCGGCTGCGGTTTGCGTCACCGCCGTGCCGGGGGCAAACAAGGGCTTGTTGCCATTGTGAATTTGCCATTTGTCCCACAACAGCACCAGAGAAAAACCAAAAATCACCCACAAAACGGTGCGGCGTATGTCGATCATGAAGACTTCTTATGTGAACAAGGTTGAGAAAAAAGGCCGGGGGGAACCGGGTCAAGCCCGCCCGCACAACCAGGATGGCAGCGTACCAGACGGCGAATGGTTAAATATGACCCTTTGGCAGCGCCGTGCACGTCCAAGGCTTCCAAGGCATAACGTGAACAAGTGGGCTCAAAACGGCAGGCCGAACCCAGCCAGGGACTCAGCAGCAGTCGGTATGCCTGCACCAGGCCCATCAAGAGGCGTCTCATGCGGGCATGACTTTGCTAAATAATTCAAGCAGCTCGGACCGGGCCGCCTGTTTAAGGCGCTCTGAGCTGGCGCTGACAAACACCTGCCGGTCAAAAGTCGAACGCAAGCGCACCACCCAGGCCGACCGCGGTAAGCGCGGCGCGCACTCCGCGCTGACGGCATAAATTTGTCGCTTCAAAGCATTGCGCGTGACCGCCCGCTTGGCCCAACGTTTGGGCACCATGGCGCCCAGCCAACTGTCTAAAGTGGCTGGGTGGTTCAGGGGCACCGCGGGGAACAGGGGGCCAAATGATAAAAGCCCTTGGGCGTTGGCCGAAGGGCTGGCTGATTCAGGTGAGTCAAGATTCAACTGAGGCTTCAATTGGTGCAAGGCAAAGTGGGTGGTTTTGGCCACGACACCGGCTGCCATCACGGCTTGAAATTGCGGGCGAGATTGAAGGCGTCGCACAAAGATTCAACCCGTATCGGCGTTCATTGGGTTCTGCGACGTCGGTCAAAGAACCATGGAGCCCCTTAAATAGGCTGCCAGGCTCAGGCTGCCAAGCGTTTGCGGCCCTTGGCGCGACGGGCGTTGATCACGGCGCGACCACCGCGGGTCTTCATGCGAACCAGGAAACCATGGGTGCGGGCGCGGCGGATTTTGGAGGGTTGGTAAGTGCGTTTCATATTCGTATTCCAGAGAGCCCATGATTATCGCTTCTTTTTCAAAGCCTGACAAGTCCGCCCCGCCTGTGCCCGCCGCTCGGCCATGGATTGACCTTAAAAATTCTGTGGATAACTTCCATTTTTCTGCGTTATAGTGGCCCAACTTGATGAGATATCCACAGAAAAATAACCCAATGAATTCGGGCCTTGACCTTCCCCAAAACGCTTCGCCGGCCCCTGATTCGAGCGTCGAAACCGCTGATTTAGGCCCTCAATTGTGGCGCTCTTGTTTAGAGCAGTTGGCCCAAGAAATGCCTGAGCAGCAGTTCAATACGTGGCTTAAACCGCTCAACGCACGGGTTTCAGACGACCTGACCCAGGTCACCATTTTGGTCGCCAATCGTTTCAAATTAGATTGGGTTCGCACCCAGTACAGCCAAAAAATCCAGCAAATTCTGGCGCGTCTCTGCGGCCAGACCGTGGCCGTTGAGTTGGCCCTGATTCCGCGCGAAAGCCCCGCCAATCCTGGCCCCAAGCCTTCGACGGGTCATCCTGCCTCGACCTCGGGTACGGCCAGTTTGACTGAAGACACCACGCTCAACAGTTTCAAAAATCGCCTGAACTCAGCCCTGACTTTTGAGACCTTGGTCGAGGGCACGGCCAACCGCATGGCCCGCGCGGCGGCCATGCATGTGGCCAGCATGCCAGGCCATCTTTACAACCCGCTGTTCATCTACGGCGGCGTTGGTTTGGGGAAGACCCACTTGATGCACGCAGTCGGTAACAAACTGCTGGCGGATCGCCCGGATGCCAAAGTTCTCTACATCCACGCCGAGCAATTTGTGTCGGATGTGGTTAAAGCTTACCAACGCAAGACGTTTGATGAATTCAAGGCCCATTACCACTCGCTGGATTTGTTGCTGATCGACGATGTGCAGTTCTTTGCGAACAAAGACCGCACGCAGGAAGAGTTCTTCAACGCCTTTGAAGCGTTGCTGGCCAAAAAGTCGCACATCGTGATGACCAGCGACACCTACCCCAAGGGCTTGACCGACATTCACGAGCGATTGGTGTCCCGCTTTGACTCCGGCTTGACCGTGGCCATCGAGCCGCCCGAGCTGGAAATGCGGGTGGCCATTTTGATCAACAAGGCCCGCGCTGAAGGTGCCGACATGCCCGAAGAAGTGGCCTTCTTTGTCGCTAAAAACGTGCGTTCCAACGTGCGGGAGTTGGAAGGCGCGTTGCGCAAAATTCTGGCTTATTCACGCTTTAACCAAAAAGAAGTGTCGATTCAGCTGGCGCGCGACGCCCTGCGCGACTTGTTGTCCATCCAAAATCGACAGATTTCGGTGGAAAACATCCAAAAAACGGTGGCCGACTATTACAAGATCAAAGTGGCCGACATGTACAGCAAGAAACGCCCCGCCAGCATTGCGCGGCCGCGCCAAATTGCCATGTATTTGGCCAAAGAGCTCACCCAAAAAAGCCTGCCCGAAATCGGTGAAATGTTTGGTGGACGTGACCACACCACGGTTTTGCATGCGGTCCGAAAGATTTCTGCCGAGCGCCAACAAATGACCGAATTGAACCAGCAATTGCATGTGCTCGAACAGACCCTCAAGGGCTAAACCCCTGGCAACCCCTGCCCAACCCCTAAAGCCCCAAGATTGCCCCCAAGATAGGCCCCAATAACGCCCTAAAAGATGGGAAAATGCGAAGCACATCGATTGATACAACCATCGACCACTTAAATCGACCACTTAAATCGACAACTTGATATAGAAAACCAGAGGTAGACATGATCGTTTTGAAGGCCACCCAAGACAAGGTGTTGTCGGTTTTGCAATCGGTGTCCGGCATTGTTGAACGCCGCCACACTTTGCCCATCTTGGCCAATGTGCTGATTCGGAAAACCGGCAGCGCCATCCAATTCACCACCAGTGACTTGGAAATTCAAATCCGCACCAACGCGGCGTTGGACGGCGATCCTGGCACCTTCACCACCACCGTCGGCGCGCGCAAGGTCATCGACATCTTGCGCACCCTGCCTTCAGACCAAACCGTCAGTTTGGAATCGAGCCAAAACAAGCTGATTCTGAAGGGGGGCAAAAGCCGCTTCACCCTGCAAAGCCTGCCCGCCGAAGACTTTCCATTGGTGCAGGAATCGCCCAGCTACGGCCCCGTTTTCAGCGTGCCGCAAAAAACCCTCAAGGCTTTGTTGAGCCAAGTCTCCTTTGCCATGGCCGTGCACGACATTCGCTATTACTTGAATGGCATTTTGTTTGTGGCTGAAGGCAAAAAGCTGGCGCTGGTGGCGACCGACGGCCACCGCTTGGCTTACACCTCGGCCACCTTGGACGTTGAAGTGCCCAAGCAAGAAGTCATCTTGCCGCGCAAAACGGTGCTTGAACTGCAGCGACTTTTGTCGGACGCGGGCGGCGATAACGAGCCCCAAATCCAAATGCAATTCGCCAGCAACCAAGCCAAATTCAGCTTTGAAGGCATGGAATTTGTGACCAAGTTGGTCGAAGGCAAATTCCCCGACTACAACCGCGTCATCCCGCGCAACCACAACAACCACGTGACCTTGGGTCGCACCGTGTTGTTGGCCAGTTTGCAGCGCAGCGCCATCATGACCAGCGACAAGTTCAAGGGCGTGCGTTTGAACATTGAGCCGGGCATGTTGCGCGTCACCGCCAACAACGCCGAACAAGAAGAGGCCAGCGATGAACTCGACATCGATTATGGCGGTGAGCCCATCGAAATTGGGTTCAACGTCAGCTACTTGATTGACGCCTTGGGCAATATGGACCAAGACATGGTCACCCTGTCCTTGGCCGATTCCAACAGTTCGGCTTTGGTCACCATTCCGAGCAACGACAGCTTCAAATACGTGGTCATGCCGATGCGAATTTAAAAATTCGCGCCCCTTTTCGCTTGCGCCTCCTGCCTGTGCATTCTCTCAAGAGCCCCCATGACCGATAACAAAAAAACGCCCGCAACCCCTCTGGCCGACCACGAACAAAGCCAACAAGCCGCCTTCCAAGAGCTGGCCGTTGTCAAAATTGATACCCAGCAGGCGGGCGCGTCTGAAGGCTATGGTGAAGGTGCCATTCAAATTTTGGAAGGCCTTGAAGCGGTGCGCAAGCGCCCCGGCATGTACATCGGGGATACCTCCGATGGCACGGGCTTGCACCATTTGGTTTTTGAAGTCGTCGACAACTCCATTGACGAAGCCTTGGCCGGCCATTGTGACGACATCGTTGTGACCATCCACTCCGACAACTCCATCAGCGTCACCGACAACGGCCGCGGCATTCCTACTGGCGTGAAGATGGACGACAAGCACGAGCCCAAGCGCAGTGCCTCCGAAATCGCGCTGACCGAACTCCATGCGGGCGGCAAGTTCAACCAAAACAGCTACAAGGTTTCGGGCGGCTTGCACGGCGTGGGCGTGTCCTGCGTCAATGCTTTGTCCAAGTGGCTGCGCCTGACCGTGCGCCGCGAAGGCAAGGTTCATCAAATTGAATTTGCAAAAGGCTTCGTGCAAAACCGTTTGATCGAAGTCGTTGAAGGCGTCGAAGTCTCGCCGATGAAGATTACCGGCGACACCGAAAAACGCGGCACCGAGGTGCATTTCTTACCCGACACCGACATCTTTCAACAGAACAACGATTTCCACTACGAAATTCTGTCTAAGCGCCTGCGTGAACTGAGCTTTTTGAACAACGGCGTGCGCATCCGCTTGCTGGATGAGCGAACCGGCAAGGAAGACGATTTCTCAGGCGCAGGGGGCGTTCGCGGTTTTGTCGAGTTCATCAACAAAGGCAAACAGGTGTTGAACCCCAACATCTTCTACGCCCACGGGGAGCGTGCGGCTGAAACTTACGGCGGGATTGCCGGCACGCAAATTGGCGTTGAAGTGGCGATGCAATGGAACAGCGGCTACAACGAAAGCGTGCTCTGCTTCACCAACAACATTCCCCAGCGCGACGGGGGCACCCACTTGACGGGCCTGCGCGCCGCGATGACCCGCGTCATCAACAAGTACATTGAAGAAACCGAAATGGCCAAAAAGGCCAAAGTCGAAGTCACCGGCGACGACATGCGCGAAGGCCTTTGCTGCGTGTTGTCGGTCAAGGTTCCTGAGCCCAAGTTCAGCAGCCAAACCAAGGACAAGCTGGTCAGCTCCGAAGTGCGCGCGCCCGTAGAGGACATCGTCAGCAAGTTGTTGTCTGACTATTTGCAAGAACGCCCCAATGACGCCAAGATCATTTGCGGCAAGATCATCGAAGCGGCTCGTGCCCGCGAAGCCGCTCGCAAAGCCCGTGAAATGACGCGCCGCAAAGGCGTGCTGGACGGCATGGGCCTGCCCGGCAAACTCGCGGACTGCCAAGAAAAAGACCCCGCCTTGTGCGAAATCTACATCGTCGAGGGGGATTCCGCCGGGGGCTCTGCCAAGCAAGGCCGCGACCGCAAATTCCAAGCCATCTTGCCTTTGCGCGGCAAGATCTTGAACGTCGAAAAAGCCCGCTACGAAAAGCTGCTCACCAGCAATGAAATTTTGACCCTCATCACCGCCTTGGGCACGGGCATCGGCAAAGCCGGTGGCAGCACAGGCAACGATGATTTCAACGTCGACAAACTGCGTTATCACCGCATCATCATCATGACCGATGCCGACGTCGACGGTGCCCACATTCGCACCTTGCTGCTGACTTTCTTCTACCGCCAAATGACCGAACTGGTGGAGCGCGGTCACATCTACATTGCCCAGCCGCCGCTCTACAAAGTGAAATCGGGCAAAGAAGAGTTGTATTTGAAAGACGGCCCAGCCCTGGACAGCTATTTGTTGCGAATCGCCTTGAAAGACGCCAGCTTGCACACCGGGGGCCCGGTTCCGCAAATCCTGACCGGCGACACCTTGGGGGAGTTGGCGCGCCAGCACCAAACCGCCGAAGCCGTGATTTTGCGCTTGAGCTACTTCATGGATGCCGAAGCCCTGCGCGCCATTGCCGACGGTGTTTCGCTGGACTTGGAAACCTTGGCCCAAGCCGAAGCCTGCGCACACGTGCTGCAAACCAAATTGCGCGAACTCAGTGCCACGGGCGTGCCCGCCGAGGTCAGCGCAGAGATCGATGTGCGCACCGAAAAACCCTTGTTGCGCATCAGCCGCCGCCACCACGGCAATGTCAAGAGCAGCGTGATCACGCAAGACTTTGTGCACGGCGCCGACTACGCTGCGCTGGCCGATGCCGCCAAGACCTTCAAGGGGTTGCTGGCCGAAGGCGCCAAGGTCATCCGCGGCGATAACGAGCGATCGAAAGAAGAAAAAGTCAGCGACTTCCGCCACGCCATGCGTTGGTTGGTCAGTGAGGCCGAGCGCATCACCAGCCGCCAGCGTTACAAAGGCTTGGGCGAAATGAACCCCGAGCAGCTCTGGGAAACCACCATGGACCCGGCGGTCCGCCGCTTGCTGCGCGTGCAAATTGACGACGCCATTGAAGCCGACCGCGTCTTCACCATGCTCATGGGCGACGAGGTGGAACCCCGCCGCGATTTCATCGAGAGCAACGCACTGCGCGCCGGGAACATTGATATTTGAGGCGGGCGGTTCAAAACCGCCGCCATCAACGTCACGCCACAAAACTGCCCGATTTACCGCCGTGCTTTTCCATCAGCTTCACTTGGCTGATGGTCATCCCACGGTCGACGGCTTTCACCATGTCGTAGACCGTCAACAGCGCAATCTGAACGGCGGTCAGCGCTTCCATCTCGACGCCTGTCTGGCCGTGGGTTTCGACCTGCGCGGTGCAGCGGACGCCGATGCCCAGCTCGGGCGATAAGGTTTCTAAATCCAGCTTCACACGGGTGAGCGCCAACGGGTGGCAAAGGGGAATCAGATCGCTGGTTTTTTTGGCCCCTTGAATGCCGGCAATGCGCGCAATGCCCAGCACGTCGCCCTTTTTGGCCGTTCCTGAAAGAATCAAGTCCAAAGTGGCGGCTTGCATCAAAATGTCGCCTTGTGCCACCGCGACGCGGTGGGTGGCGGCTTTGGCGCCGACATCCACCATGTGGGCTTGGCCTTGTGCGTCAAAATGGGTGAGTGTTGAAGTGGTCATGACAAGTAGAAGTTTTACAGGTTAATCATACGGGCATGCGTCGATTGTTATCAAAGGTTTTGAGTCTCCTGTGCGGCGCGGCTTTGCTGCTGAGCCAACCGGCCACCGTCTGGGCGCTCGGCTTGCCGACACTGGGCGATGCCGGCGAAATGAGCCTCGCCGCCGAGCGCCGTTTGGGCGATCAAATCATGCGCGAGCTTTACCGCGACAGCGATTATTTGGACGATGCCATCTTGCTCGATTACGTGGAGAGCACCTGGAAGCCCTTGCTTGACGCCGCCCGTCGGCGCGGGGAGTTGCCCGACGACATGGATCAGCGCTTTGCTTGGGAGGTGTTGCTGGGCCGCGACCGCGAGGTGAATGCTTTTGCGTTGCCCGGGGGCTATATGGGCGTTTATTTGGGGCTCTTGTCCTTGGTGACCAGCCGCGATGAGCTGGCCTCCGTGCTGGGGCATGAAACCAGCCACATCACGCAGCGCCATATTTCACGGTCCATGGCCAAGGAAGCGCGCGAAATGCCCTTGATGATGGCCGCCATGATTTTGGGCTTGATTGCGGCCAGCCGCAGCCCCGACATGGCGGGTGCGGTGATCATGGGCGGTCAGGCCGGCATGATTCAAAGCCAGTTGAATTACTCGCGCGACATGGAACGCGAGGCCGACCGCGTCGGTTACGGCGTCATGACCGATGCCGGTTTTGACGGTCGCGGCTTCGTCACGATGTTTGACAAATTGCAGCTGGCCTCCCGGCACAACGACTCGGGCGGCTTCCCTTATTTGCGCAGCCATCCTTTGACCACCGAACGCATCGCCGACATGCAGTCGCGTTTTGAGCTGCGTGGGTTGCCGCCCATGCAAGCGGTGTATCCCGCCACTTTGGAGCACGCCATCATCAGCGCCCGTGCCCGCGCGCTGGCGACACGGGCGCCCGATCAACAGCGTGAGTGGTTGCGCGACCCGCAACGCTCGGATTTCAAGAACGAGTCCGTGGTCAAGCAAGTGACGGGTCTGACGACGGGCCTTTTGACGGCCTTGGCGGTGCGTGACTTTCCTTTGGCCAAGGCTTGGACAGAGCGCTTGGGTGAATTGGTTGCCAAAGACGCCCCTGCCCAGCGATTGCAAGCGCTGCTGGCGGCGGAAGTCGGCTTGGCAGCGAGCGACCCGCGGGCGGCTTTGAACTTGACTGTGTCAGCGCAGGGGCCAAGGCCTGAATTGTTTTTGGGGACGCAAGGGCGGTTGATGGCTTATCAACAAAACCCTGCCGCTCCAACCGGGGACGCTTTGACGCAAGCGGCTGGCGAGGTGCGCACTTGGGTCGCCTTGCACCCGCGTGACGGGGGGGCTTGGTCCTTGTTGTCGCGGGTTAACCAAGCCCAAGGCTTCACCTTGAGGGCCCTTCGTGACGAGGCCGAGGTGCAGGTCGCGCATTTTGATTACCAAGGGGCCTTGGACCGGTTCAGGGCTGCACAAAACTGGGGCCGCGAGCACCCCGAGGGCACTCAAGGACCCGCAGACAGCACCCACCAGGTGGATGCCTCCATCGTGGACACCCGCGCGCGTGAAGTCACTTTATTGTTGCGGGAACAAGCCGCCCAGCGCTAAGTCAATCAACACGCCAAGGCCCGAGTAAATCAAGGAGCCAATCAAAGCGGCGCCAAAGCCGGCCACCACAAAACCGCTCAGCAGGCCTGAGGCGGCCCAGAACATCAGGGCGTTGATGACAAACAAAAACAGCCCCATGCTGAGCACGGTGACCGGCAAGGTGAGCACCACCAAAACCGGCCGCACCAAGGTGTTGAAGAGGCCAATGACCAAGGAAGCCAGCAAGGCTTCGCTGAAGTTGCTGACCTGAACGCCGTCAAAGACATAGGCCACACACAACAAGGCAGCTGCGCTGAGAAGCCATTTCAAAATCATTTTCATGGGCTCAAGCATAGCGCTATCATCGCGTTCCACTTCAACACACCTCTTTCAAAATCCCTTTTCCATGGCTGGCATTCACATCACCGACATTGAGGCGGCCATTAACCATTGGCGGCATAAAAGCCCATCGCCCGACGGCGTCACCTTGGCCGCCGAATTGCGCGCCTTGGCGGAGGTCTATGCGCTGATGGTTTATTTCCACGAGGACGAGGTGGACGAGTTTTCCATGCCCGCCAAGGCCGCTGCGGCCTGGGATGTTTGGTACCAGAGCACCCCCGACACCCCCTGCATTGCGATTTGCTCAACCAGTCAGGGCGACGAGGTCTGCAAAGGCTGCGGACGTCTCTTTGAAGAAGTGCAGCACTGGCCGAGCATGAGCCCAGGCGAGAAGCGCCAGACTTGGCACCGCATCACACGGTCGGGTGATGCTTGGCGGTTCAATCGGTATGCCGAACGGGCGGTCGAAAAATAAGCTGAATGGGCTGAAGCCCGCTGCAACTTCACTTCCAGCGCAGGCACTCGATTTCTAGGCTTTCTTGGCCGTCGCTCATCAGCAAACTGCCTTCTTGCACCGTCGCTTGAAGTTGCATGCTGCGTTGAGCCCATTTTGCCAACGCCTGCGAGGCCTCGGTCGGTACCCGCCACACTTGCAATTTGTCCAAGCGCGTGAGTTTGGACTCAATGCC
The DNA here is from genome assembly GCA_903834975.1 of uncultured Curvibacter sp. GTDB lineage: Bacteria > Pseudomonadota > Gammaproteobacteria > Burkholderiales > Burkholderiaceae_C > Curvibacter. The sequence goes on along the minus strand of CAILKX010000075.1, from coordinate 6,557 downwards.
TTTCCACCAAACTTCGGCGGCGTGATGGAAGCAATACACCCTGACTTGGTCGGCCTTTTGGCAGGCTTTCACGAGGGGGCGGTCTTCGGGTTGGCCGACCTCCATCCACAACCGTTTTTGGCCGGTGAAATCGGTCAAAGACACATCGGGGTCTTCGGGGTCAGACAGGCCCGCGCCAAAGGCAAGCGTGCCATCGCCTTGGCAAAGGTCTTGCAGCCAGTGAGCATTGAGCGCCAGCGCCACCAAGCGCACCATCATGCGCTCGTCGGTTTCGCTGGGGTGGCGCGCCAGGGTCAGCGCGTGGTCCGCGTAGTAGCCGTGCTCGATGTCGGCAATGGCCAGCTGGACCTTGAAGATGGTGGATTTGAGGGCCATTCAGTGTCGATCAGGCGCAGTTAAGCGCGGCGCGCCAACTCGGCGGCCATGCCCACGTAGCTGCCTGGCGTCATGGCCAGCAAGCGGTCTTTTTCGGATTGGGGAATTTCCAGCGAGCGAACTAAAGCGTGCAGGTCCTCGGCGCGTACGGTTTTGCCACGCGTGACTTCTTTGAGTTTTTCGTAAGCGCCTTGCACGCCAAATCGGCGCATCACGGTTTGGATGGGTTCGGCCAACACTTCCCACGAAGCATCCAGGTCGGCGGCCAGGTTTTCTTCGTTCAATTCGAGTTTGTTCAAGCCCACTGACAGCGAGTGGTACGCCAGCGCTGCATAGCCCAAAGCCACCCCAATGTTGCGAAGCACCGTGCTGTCGGTCAGGTCGCGTTGCCAGCGGCTGATGGGGAGCTTTTCGCTCAGGTGGCGCAGCACGGCATTGGCCAAACCCAGATTGCCTTCTGCGTTCTCAAAGTCAATCGGGTTGACTTTGTGCGGCATGGTGGAGGAACCAATCTCGCCCGCCTTCAAACGCTGTTTGAAGTAACCCAAGCTCACATACCCCCAAACGTCGCGTGACCAATCGACCAAGATGGTGTTGGTGCGCGCCACAGCGTCAAAAAATTCGGCCATGTAATCGTGCGGTTCAATTTGGATGCTGTAGGGCTGGAAAGTCAGGCCCAGACCCATGGGCTCGGGCGTCTCAATCACTTGTCGGCTGAAATTTTCCCAATCAAAGTCGGGCCAAGCGGAGAGGTGGGCGTTGAAGTTGCCGACGGCGCCGTTCATTTTGCCCATCAATTTCACCGCGGCGATTTTTTCGCGGGCGGCAGACAAACGCATCAGCACATTGGCCACTTCTTTGCCGACCGTGGTCGGGCTGGCGGTTTGACCATGGGTGCGGCTCAACATCGGCACGGCGGCATAAGCCTGGGCCATCTCGCGAAGTTTGCTGATCAGACCGTCGAGTGCAGGCAAGATCACTTGGTCTCTTGCGGCCTTGATTTGCAGGGCATGGCTGGTGTTGTTGATGTCTTCACTGGTGCAAGCAAAGTGGACAAACTCGGCCGCGGCCATTAATTCGGGGCGGTCTTCAAATTTGGATTTGATCCAATACTCGACGGCCTTGACGTCGTGGTTGGTGGTCTTTTCGATTTCTTTAATGGCCAACCCGTCGGCCTCAGAAAAGTTCTTCACCAAGCCCAACAGGTATTTGCGGGCCCCGGGTGACAGCGGCTTGAATTCGGCAAAACCGGCATCAGACAAGGCAATGAACCAAGCCACCTCCACTTGCACGCGGCGGTGCATGTAGCCCAATTCGCTGACCAGGGGGCGCAGCGGGGCGAGTCGGTTGGCATAACGGCCGTCAAGCGGCGAGAGGGCGGAAATGGGCGAGAAATTCATACTGCCATTGTAGGTCGTTAGAATGAAAATCCTTTATTTTTGCCCTGCCTCGCAACATGAAACTCATCGGCGCCAACACCAGTCCCTACGTCCGCAAAGTGCGCATTGTCATGGCCGAGAAAAAACTGGATTTTCAGTATGTCCTAGAGGACGTCTGGGCTGCAGAAACGACCATTGGCCAATCCAACCCGTTGGGCAAAGTGCCTTGCTTGGTGATGGAGGGGGGCGAAGCCCTGTTTGATTCGCGCGTCATCGTCGAGTATTTGGACACCTTGTCCCCGGTGGGCAAGCTGATTCCAACCCACAGCCGCGAGCGTGCCGAGGTCAAAACCTGGGAGGCTTTGGCCGACGGTTTGCTCGACGCCGGCGTGTTGCTGCGCTTGGAGCGCGTTTGGCCCGGCCGCACGGCCGAGCAGCGCAGCCCGGCTTGGATGGAGCGGCAAATTGGCAAAATCAACGACAGCTTGAAGGCCTTGTCAGCGGGCTTGGGCGACAAAACCTATTGCAGTGGCAATGGCATTCACTTCAGCCTGGCCGACGTGGCCGTGGGGAGCGCTTTGGGCTGGTTGAGCTTCCGTTTTCCTGAAATCGACTGGCGTTCCGCGCACCCCAATTTGGCCCAGCTGATGGACAAACTGTCTCAGCGCCCGAGTTTTGTAGAAACCCAACCCCACCTTTGACCGCCCTGTCCCTCATTTCCAGCCTTTTCCCTTTTCCCTAAGGCCATTTGCCTTTTGCCTTTTGCTTTTTGCCTTTTGGTGACGAGGGTTTGACAAGGTTGATCTGGGGCTGGCTCAATGGGAGGCGGAGGGCGTAAAATTCAGCGCATACAGTTTCCTGTTTGAGGCATTTTTCACCCATGGCCGCCATGTTGTACCCCGAGCTTTTTAAGCAACTTGAATCCGTCCGTTGGGACATGGAAAAAGACATTCCCTGGGACCAATTTGAGGCGTCTAAGCTCTCCGACGAGCAGGCCATGACCATCAAGATGAATGCCATCACCGAGTGGGCTGCCTTGCCCGCCACTGAAATGTTTTTGCGTGACAACCGCGGCGACAGTGATTTCTCGGCTTTCATGTCGATTTGGTTCTTTGAAGAGCAAAAACATTCCTTGGTCTTGATGGAATACTTGCGCCGCTTCCGGCCCGATTTGGTGCCCACCGAGCAAGAGTTGCACGACATTCGTTTTGAATTTGACCCAGCGCCTGCGCTGGAAACCTTGATGCTGCATTTTTGTGGCGAAATTCGCTTGAACCACTGGTACCGCCGTGCCAGCGAATGGCACGACGAGCCGGTCATTAAACAAATCTACACGACCCTGAGCCAAGACGAAGCCCGTCATGGCGGCGCGTATTTGCGTTACATGAAGCGCGCCATCAACAACTTTGGTTTGGAGGCCAAGTCGGCTTTCGCCAAGGTCGGGGTTTTGATGGCGAGTGCCCGGCGCACGGCCCAAGCGCTGCACCCGACCAACCTGCATGTGAACAAAAACCTGTTCCCTCGCGACACCATTCAAAGCCGCCTGCCCAACCCCGATTGGTTAGAGAAGTGGTTGGACCAACAAATCAACTTCGACGCGGTCTGGGAAACCAAGGTGGTTGACCGCATCTTGCACAACATGAGTTTGTTGCTGGAGCGCAGCTTCAAGAGCGTGCAAGAGCTCAACCGCTACCGCAAAGAGTTAACCGCGCTCGCGCCCACGGCCTCAGTGGCCAGTGCCACGGCCCCGATCCCTTCGGCTTAAGCCGCAAACACCTGCTGCCAAAGGCGCAAAATCGCCTCCCGCTCTTGGACGGCCTCGGTCAAGGGCAGGTGCGTTGGGGCTTCATTCAAACGCGCTTGGTGCTGCAGTGCCCGCAAATGCCGATAGGCCACGGCCGCCGCCGTCCCGACCGACGCGGGCAGCAAGCCCGACAACGCCGCGTTTTCCAGCAATTGAATATTGCCCCAATTGCCCCGCATCAAGGGCTCTTTTGCCGAGGCCGATAACACCAAAAACTGCACCGCGAACTCGGCGTCAACCATGCCACCCGGACTGTGTTTGAGGTCGAACTCGGCGGCTGGTACGGCGTGCGCCAATCGGACTTTTTCACGCATCTGCATGATTTCGTTGCGCAACGCCAATGGGTCGCGTGGGGACATGATCACGGCTTCGCGCACCGCCTCAAAATGCGCCTGTAAAGAAGCGCTTCCAACGGCACATCGGGCCCGGGTAATGGCTTGGTGCTCCCAAGTCCAAGCGGTGTTGGAGCCCCGTTGTTGCTGGTATTTGGTGTAGGCCGCGATCGAGCTGACCAAGAGCCCTGAATTGCCATTGGGTCGCAACGCGGTGTCAATTTCATACAAGTCCCCTTCCCCCGTTTTGGCGGTCAACCAAGTGATGAGTTTGCGCACCAAGGCGGCATACACCTCGGGTGCACGCTCATCGTCGTCTTCATAGACAAACACCACATCCAGGTCGCTGCCATAACCCAGTTCTTTGCCGCCCAATTTGCCATAAGCGATGACGCCCAACTGCGGCAGATCGCCAGGCGTGGCATGGCGGTTCTTGAGGCGTTGCCAGCACCACTGGAGCGTTACCCGCAGGACACTGTCGGCGAGTGCACTCAAATCATCAGCCACTTGTTCCACGCTCAATCGACCCCCCACATCGCGGGCCAAGGTGCGGAACAACTCCGCATGGTGAGCCCGGCGCAACAAATTGAGCAAGGCCTCTTCGTCGTCTTCCCCGGTGGTTTGCAAGGAGGCTCGGCGCCGTTCTAAATCGTTTTCAAATTCGCTGGCGCTGAAGCGTTCTTGCATCACCGCTTCGGTGGCCAGCTCGTCGATCACGCCCGGGTGCTTGAGCAGGTAGCGCGCGGGCCAACGTGCAGCGCCGAGCAGGTGCAAGAGTCGACTGTGCACGGCGGGCCTCTCGGCGAGCAAAGCCAGGTAGTTTTCGCGCCGCAGCAGGGGCTCCAGCCAGTCGATAAAAGTGACCGCCGCGGCTTCTTGGAGGTCCCCTTCTTGGACCCAAGTCGCTGTCCGTTGTAACAGTGTCAACAGGCGTTGGCGGGCGCTGTCGCGCAAAGCCTGCAGCCGGCCCTGGGTTTGCCAAAGGGAGACCCTTTGCGCCATGTCCTTTGGCCAGGCGGGCAACAAATCGCTCAGCTCGCTCGGGGCTTTGACCGGTTTGGACTTTGGGTTTCCCAACAAGGACTCGAATTCATGGGCCACCGTTTCGCGGTGATGCGCCAAGGTGTCGGTCAGCGCTTGGGCGTCGGGCAAATCCAAGGTCAGCGCCAACCAATGCAAGTCATCGGGCTGGGTCGGCAGCAGATGCGTTTGTTGGTCATCGAGGTATTGAATTCGGTGTTCCAATCGGCGCAAAAATTGGTAGGCCTGTGCCAACGCTTCTGCTGTGGCTGGGGGCATCAAGTTGGCTTTGGCGAGCCGCTCGAGCGCCTCCAAAGTGGGTCGGCAGCGCAATTCCGGAAACTGTCCGCCCCGAACGACTTGCAAGAGTTGAACGGTGAACTCAATTTCCCGAATGCCACCCCGCGACAACTTGATGTCGTTCAGGCGTTCGGCCTGTCCAGCGCTTCGACTGACTGCGTGGTCTCGGATTTGTTGGTGAAGTCGGCGCAGTGCATCAAACACGCCGTAGTCCAAATAGCGCCTGAAAACAAATGGCAAGACCACCGCACGCAAGGCACTGGCGCTGGCCAGCGGCAAGGCGGCGGGCACGATGACCCGACTCTTGAGCCAAGCAAATCGCTCCCACTCGCGCCCTTGTTGTTGAAAATAAACCTCCAAGGCATTCAACGACACAGCAGCAGGCCCCGAGTTGCCATTCGGTCGCAGGGCCAAATCGACACGGAACACGCTGCCGTGTTCGGTGGGCTCGCCAATCAATTGATAAATGCGTTTGACCAGCCTGGAAAAATACTCTTGGTTGCTGATGCGAAGCCGCCCCTCGGTTTCACCGTCCAGGTCGTAGACATAGACCAAGTCGATGTCACTCGACACATTCAATTCGCGGGCCCCCAATTTGCCCATCCCGATGATCCAAATTTGGGCTTGCTCACCCGGCGCACCGTGCAAATCGTTCAGCTCCTTTTGGGCTTGAACACAAGCCTTCGACAAGGCGAATTCAGCCAATCGGGTCATGCTGAGGGTGATGGTGGACAAAGGGGCTTCTTCGTCGCAGTCGGCGCTGATCAAGCGCAACATCACCAATTGCCGCAAAACCCGCAAGGCCGCGCCCAACGCCGCCAAGGCAGGGACTTGGGATTGCAAGGCTTCCAAAGCCGTCTGGAAAGCCTCAGCGTTCAGCTCACCAGCAGGCAAACAAGGCGTCAAATCGGCGTAACGGCGTTGCAAACGCTGCCAAAAGCGGGAATAGGCGGCCCGACTTTCAGATGGCGTGTGGTTGACCGTCATAATTCTCCTTGGTGCTGGTTTGGTGATTTTGTGCTTGCCTGAGTTAAAACGCTTTGAGTTTTTCGTCCCTGTCCTCTTTAGTTAAGAAAAAAACGTCTGCGGGTTTCAGCTTACTGCAGGGCGGCCGCGTTGGGTTGGGCCAGCTGGCCAGGGGAATGGCTTGGTTGTTGCTGGGCTTGGCGGCGGTCTTGTTGTTGGTTTGGTCGGCACTCTACGGGGTGATTTTGCCGCGGGTTTCCGATTACCGCCCCGACCTCGAGGCAGCGGCCTCTCGGGCATTGGGCGTGCCCGTTCAGATTGGTCAGCTGACGGCCCGCCATGCAGGTTGGGTTCCTTCCTTTGATTTGGAGCAGGTCACTC
>CAILKX010000074.1 GCA_903834975.1 uncultured Curvibacter sp. | reverse complement strand
CTTTGTCACGAACAGCGCCCGAGGGCGAGTAAATATAGAGGTGGGACATGGGGCTTACTTTTTAGGTCATTCTTGAGGAAGAAATCAAGTGTCTCACAGCCTCTTGGGCTGTGTGTTGACCAGGCTCAAAGACAGGGGCGCTGACCAAGTGCCCGAAACGCTCAAATCGGCTGAAAGCCCGGGGGCCGGCTCGGTAGCCGGGGTCTGGGTAAGGGGCTTGGTAGGCGTCAACGTCAGGCAAAGAAGGGGCATCGGGCGGATCTGCCAAAGGGGCGGGTTCTGGTGAAGAACGGCTGAACGTCGACACACACCGAAACTCCCCCCGAAACCTGTGGGGGTGGGATTCAAGCAAGGCCATGCCGACCGGATGGCCTTCTTCAGGCAGCAGCAAGTCAATGGGACGGCCTTCTGACCGATGGTTCAAACGACGGATCAACTCAAGCAATATTTGCTGATGGACCTCAATGGAATGAAAACCTTCCTTTTTGGGCTTATCGCTTTTGCCAAAACCAATCAAATCGGGCGCCACCACCCGATGGCCCTGGGCCAAGAAAGTCGGAATCAGGTGGCGAAATTGATAGCTCCAGGCATTGGGCCCGTGCAGGCATAACCAGGTGCAGTCAGCATCTTGGGGGCCTTCATCGAGGTAATGAAGTCGAAGTCCAGTGGCGCCGTCAAGGTCGTTGAAGTAACGAGGTGTCCAGGGGTAATCGGGCAGATTTTCGAACGCCGAATCAGGCGAGCGCAAGGCGTCTTGTCGAAGCGGGCTGGCATTGAGGCGGCGTGGCTTAAAAAAATCTTGGAGTATTTGTCCGCAGTGCTCAGCCAAAACCCCACCCTCGATTTTGGTTTGGTGGTTCAGTTGGATTTCCGAAAACAAGTTCAATACCGAGCCAGCCGCCCCCGTTCGCGGTTCACTGGCGCCAAAAACGACCTGTGACAAGCGCGCATTCAAAATCGCGCCACTGCACATGGCGCAAGGCTCCAGCGTGACATACAGGGTGCAGCCCTCCAACCGGTGGTTGCCCAAAGTTTGGGCCGCTTGGCGCAAAGCCAAAATTTCCGCGTGTGCGCTCGGGTCTTTGAGGCCAATATTTTGGTTGTGTGCACGGGCAATCACCTGACCCGCTTTGACCACCAAGGCCCCGACAGGCACCTCTCCGGCCTGGGCAGCCGCTTGGGCAAGCCCCAACGCCTGTGCCATAAAAACCTCATGTTCCACTTTAAGAAACCATTCCAATGCGTTGCATCCAATTGGCTAGATCGCGTGCCGAGCTGTCGTCAGATTCTGAATAAGCCTTGTACATCGCCAAATGGGATTCCGGACGGTGCTGGTTCAGCTTTAACTTGCATTCCAATTTATCGATTTTGAGCTCGAACCCGACGATCGCCTGAAGCATTTTTTGGGTGTATTCCTCGGGCAAATCCTGCCACTGGGCGGCATAAGCGGGCTCGTGTTCCGCAATCAAGGCTTTCAACCAGGTTTCTTTGGGGGCCGATTCGTCAATCAATTGGGCTTTGACCGTCACATGAACCGCCAAATAGTTCCAGGTGGGCACCCGAACGAGGTCCGGGTAGACCTGGGGGGACATGTACGCCTGCGGACCCAAAAAGGTCACCAAGGTCGTTGGCTGGGCGGCTAAATAACGCCAGTGAGGATTTCCTCGAGCGCAATGTCCGTAAAGCGACAGGGCCTGTTCATCAAAATGCAAAGGCAAATGGGTGACGAAAGGTTGGCCTTGGTCGTCCAGTGTAATCAATGACGCCAATGGGTATTCACGCATCAACTGCCCCGCCCATTGGGGGTCTTTGGGGGAAAACTGCGGTGGGATGTACATGGAATACTTCAGAAAATTGACTGTTTTTGAAGTATTGCATAGACCCCATTCAGGGTCTGTCAAGTGAAACACACTGAATTAGTCGGGTGTTTCGTTTCAAGAGTTACAAAACACTACAATGAGATCACTTTGAGTCGGCCTTGATGTTCGACGCATTTTTCACGTTGAACCCCAATTTAGCCGATGCAACTCATCTGGATTTCTGGCCCCACGGCCAAGTTGACGAAGGTCAACATCACCTCGCGGCAAATGGCGACGGCGGGGCTCTTGGCCGCTGCTGGTTTCATCTTGCTGGGGGCCCTCCTCTATTTCCTGGGTATTCGTGTCGCCATTGAGGTCCGACCCGACTGGGCCCACACCATGGGCGGCGTTATTTCCGAATCGGAACAGCGAAGAATTGAAGACGACTATCAAAGGAAGCTCAAGACCTTTGAAGACCGCCTGGTTGCTTTGACTCAGCAAGTGGAACAAATCAAACAAGTCAAGGACCGCTTTTCTGAACTGGCCACTCCGGTCATTTTCAAAGTCAAATCGGGTGACTTCAGCAACCAAGGGGGATCTGCCGCCCCGATTCAGGAGCTACTGGCCGAGCATGAGTCTTTCAGCGAAGACGCCAATCGAGACCTCAAAGTGAGTCAGGACATCAACCACCTCACGGCGCAAATTCTGAATGATTGGAACCGCGAATACCGCCAACTGCGAGCCATGCCAACGGGACAGCCTTTGGTCGGCAAAAAAGAATTGACCAGCCTGTATGGGATGCGCATTGACCCCTTTCACAGAGGCATGGCCTTTCATTCAGGAATCGATTTCAATGCCCAACCCGGCACGCCCATCCTTTCTGCAGGTGACGGGGTCGTTCTGAAAGTGGACCACAACGACAGCTATGGGAATTTTGTGGAAGTGGAACACAATGGGCACATTATTTCTAAGTATGCCCACGCGAGTAAAGTGATCGTCACCCCGGGTCAAGCCGTTTTGCGCGGTCAAGTTTTGGGTGAAGTCGGCAATACGGGTCGCTCGACAGGCCCCCATTTGCACTTTGAAGTGGTTCGCAATCAAGCCTTTGTTGACCCGATGCGGGTCTTGGTCACAGCCCGTCCGAATTGATCGCGGCCCCATTGGGGCTAAAGATTGACCGCCTCAACGCCTTTGCCCCTGGATATCAACATCCCTTGGTGCGAAATCGGTTGTTGGACCTCCAAGGCGTCGTAGGTGATATCGCCCTTGATGTGAGCGCCTTTTTCAAGAATGACTTTTTCGGTGGCATAGATATGCCCATCCACTCGACCCGCTACAACGACTCGGTAGGCGCGAATATCGCCAAAAACGCGCCCCGAAGAACCGATCACCACACACGACTGAGGCCCTTGAGGCGCTTCTCCTGCTTCTATGTCGCCCTCGACAGTGCCGTCCACCCTTAAATTGGTGGTGGTGATGAACCGGCCACGCACAGTGGCCTGTTCATCGATCAGGGATTGCAGTGAGTGGAGGTCTTGTGTGAAAAGACCCATCTTGGTCAATCCACGCGGGTTAATTTGCCCGAGACACGGCCGCCGCGTTGAATGTTGATGGTCTTGTAAAAACAAGTCCCATCGATCACGGCGCGTGAGCCAATCGTCAAGTCCTGGCAATGGATTTCACCGTAAATTTTGCCCTTGATGGTCAAAACCTCGGCTTGAATTTCACCTTCGACGACACCGTCAACGTCCAAGAAAATGGATTTGGCAAAAACCTTGCCTTTCAAACTCGAAGAAATGTTCAAAACACCATCGGATTTGATAACACCTTCAAATTCAAAACCATTACTCAAAATAGATGGTTTTGAAGTTGGCTTCAACCCCAAGCCAGCGTTGCGGCTTGCGTCATCGGCATGGGAGGCGTCAGCGCTTGAGGTTTCATAGGGACGGGGGGATGCGACGCTGACACCTTCAGCAATCGATTCAGAATTTGCCAAGGACTCTGGACCTGTCGAGGCGTTTGATGGCGCTGTTGGCACCGAGGGAGCACTTGCAGCGGGCGCTGCTTTTTTATTGAACATGGACATGTAAATGACTCTCTAGCGAATATCGATCAGGCGTTGATGTACAAATCACCCTGCAATTGACCACCCTTTTCGATCTCGATCTCAGAGTAATAAACAGTGCCCTTGACATCACCCGTACTGCGAATAATCAGCGATTTAGAGACCGCCAAATACTCTGAGATGCTGCCTTTGACGTCGACCATTTCCGCTTGCACTTTTCCTTGGACGTGGCCCGTGGCTTCCACGATCACTTGTCGCGCTGTGATGGAGCCCTCGACTTTGCCTGAAATAGAAATGATGTCGGGGACTTCGATTGAACCCGAAATACTGACACCTTCTCCGATGAAGATCGAACCCTGTTGATTGACTTCGGCCATACATTCCCTCATTGAAAATCAATTTGTGAATGAGTGTAACCGCAGAGGCCGCGATTGACGATCAACCCCTTCTCAGAGGCTTTCAAAAACAACCGGTCAAGCGCTATGGGAAGGCTTTAATCCACATGCAGTCGGTGGAAAGCAACGCCTTGATTCGCTGTTGGCATCCTTAACCATTCTGAGTGGGCCAAGGTTTTCACCGCATCCTGATAACCGGAGTCAATGTGGGCTTGCATGGTCGATCTGGAAAACTCATAGTCTTTGTTATCGCTCTCATGCGGCCGACTTTGGTAAATCAGCTGAATCAAGTTCACGACGCCTTCTTCAGAATAGAGCTTCATCAGCCGCTTTTCTTCGGTAGTTAATTGGTCTGAAGGCAGTCTTTCGTAGGCTTTTGCCAATCGACTGCGCAGTGACAAGGCATTTTTAAAACCTTTGGCCGCCTGACGCGTTCGACTGGAATAAGTGATTTCTTTCATGCGGGTTTCGACCTCGGCCATTTCCTCTGGAATTTCACCCGCCGCCTTGAAAAGCTCGACTTGAAAGACCAAGGTGCTCACGTTTTCCTCTTGGTCAAGCAGGTATTGCAAGGGGGTATTGGAGACCAGACCGCCGTCCCAATAAAACGCATCGTCGATCTTCACCATGGGAAAGGCGGGAGGCAGGGCCCCGCTGGCCATGATGTGGTGAACCGTGATGCGTTCTTTCAAGGTATCAAAGAACAGGTTGTCGCCGGTGGCGACATTCACAGCCCCCATGCTGAGCCGAATTTCACCGTTGTTGAGCCGGTCAAAATCGATCAAGCGGTTCAGGGTTTTTTCCAGCTCGGAGGTGTCGTAATACGAGGTGGCCGACTTAGAGCCCGGCATTGACATCCAAGGACTGATTAAATGGGGCTGGAAAAAGCCAGGTTGCCCCAGCATCATGGTCGAGAGGCCACTCACAGTGGCCGCCAAACGGCCTGCCGGACTCTCGGCGGGTTCGAAGATACCCAACGGCCGACTGGTCACCAGCGACCAAAATTCCTCCAAGCGCTCCAGCCTTTTCTCGGGCGGGTTGCCCGCAATCAAAGCCCCGTTGATGGAGCCAATGGAAACGCCGCAAATCCAGCACGGATGGCAGCCTGCTTCTTCGAGGGCCTTGTAAACGCCCACTTGGTAAGAGCCTAAAGCGCCCCCCCCTTGCAACATCAGCGCCACGCGACCATATTTGGCAAATTGTTCGGTCAAGTGGGTTTTCATGCTTTGCGATCTGCCCCAGGGTCGGTTGACAAATAGTCGAAGACCACTTCCCCCATTCCCAAAGTGAGGTCGGCGATGTAATGTTTGGCGGAAACCACTTCCAAGACCGGCAAACGGGCGACGTCTGCAATCACGTGTTGGTAAAGCTCCAGCGCGGCGGGGGATGTCCAAGCACCGTGCAATTCAATGTCCTGGAGGGTGTACCGGACCAATTCACAGAGCCGAGTGGTGCCGTCCACATGGGGCATGATTTTGAGCAAAAAGTTCGGCGAAGCGATGGATTGAAGCAATTTGGCACGGGCCGCGGCGTCCATGATTTGGTGCTTGTAGCCAATCGAGCCGGCGGCACACAATTGACTGCCGTAATGCAAGGTGCCGACAATGACGTCACCTTCATGGACCACTTTGGGAAAACCGAGTTTTTTGGGAAAACCCCAAATTTCTCGCCCCCCGCTGATGGGCGCGCCGTCGTCCAAAAACATGGAATGCACATAGCCTCCCGCTTGCCCTTTGAAGGTGACAGGGATGACTTGACCGGTTTCGGTGTAATCGCCAAAACCCGTCGAGTCGGGCATGCGGATGAATTCGTAATTAACGATGGGTTCGCCAATTTCGAGAGGCTCAGGCACCAAGGCACGCAAGGTATCGAAATCGGTTCGATAACTGATGATGATGTATTCACGGTTGTAAAACCGATAAGGGGGACGGGGGTACGACGGGTTGGTCAGGGGCATGGCGAACGCGTGTTCGCGAACTTCTTGAATGTTCATTGCGCTGTCCACCCACCGTCTGCTGGCCAGGCTGCGCCGCGAACGTTGTCTGCAGCCGGCGAGCACAAAAACAAAGCCAGTCCCGCCAATTGCTCGGGGGTGGTGAATTGTTTGGAAGGTTCTTTTTCATCCAGTAACTCATCGCTGGCTTGTTTCACCGAGATTTTTTCAAGCGCAGCGCGGTCGTCAATTTGTTTCTGGACCAAGGGCGTCAGCACCCAACCGGGGCAAATCGCGTTGGCTGTGATGCCTGTGGTGGCCGTTTCTAGGGCCACCACCTTCGTCATGCCGACGAGGCCGTGCTTCGCCGCCACATAGGCCACTTTGAAGGGGGAGCCCACCAAACCGTGGGTTGAGGCAATGTTGATCACCCGGCCCCAGTTTTGAGCACGCATGTGCGGAATGGCGAGCCGCGTGGTGTGGAAAGCGGCACTCAAATTGATGGACACGATGGCGTCCCATTTGGCCGGCGGAAAGTCTTCAATGGGCGACACAAATTGAATGCCCGCGTTGTTGACCAAGATGTCGACGCCGCCAAATTCGGTGGCTGCGTAGGTCATCATGGCCTCAATTTCGGCAGGTTTGCTCATGTCGGCGCCGTGGTAACCGACCTGGCCGCCCAAAGCGGCCACCTCGGCTTTGGCTTCGTCAACGTCGCCAAAACCATTTAAGACGAGGCGGGCCCCTTGTTGGGCCAATGCCTTGGCAATCCCCAAACCAATGCCGCTGGTGGAACCCGTCACCAAGGCTGTTTTTCCGTTCAACATAAATAGCCCCTAAAAACGAAAGATTGTGTGGTTCACCCGAGGGGCTTGTCGCCTAGCGAACGTGCTAATTGGCAACAAGATGTTTCGATTAAGGACACGCTTCAAATGGCCCATTCAGCCCAGAGCGTCCATGGCGGTGGAGAGTTCATGCACCTTCTGAATTTAGCCTTTAGCCGATCAAACATGCTTTTACGTTTTGAGATGCCCAATCACCGCCTCATGCCCTTCTCAAAGGGGGCGCTTTCAAGCAAACTCGATTTAAAAGCGATGAACCTTCTTACCTCCTCTCCCAGCCAGAATAAAAATTGATTCCATGACGGTTCGCGCTTCGCCTCGACGCCTTGGCTGGCGGCTTTATGAATTGATCGCCATGCACCTTGGCATTGCAAGTCTGGCCTTTCTTTGTTTGTTGTGGCACCCCTTCGCCACGGTACTGAGTGGGGTGCTCCCCAAACGTTGGGGGCAACCTTTGGGCCGTTGGGTCATCTCATGGGGATTGAAGGCTTATTTGGGCCTGTTGGGCACCCTGTGCGCTTGTCGCTTTGATCTGTCTGCCCTTGATGCGCTCCGCCCACAAGGGCCCTTGCTCATTGTGGCCAATCACCCCACCTTATTGGATGCGGTGTTGATTGCCTCACGCCTTCCCAATGTCGTGTGTGTGATGAAGGCGAGCCTCACCGACCATCTTTTGTTGGGTGCAGCGGTCAGGTTGGCAGGCTATGTTCGCAACGAAGTGCCTTTGACCATGATTTTGGAAAGCACCCAAGTCTTGTCGCAAGGCGGCCAAGTGCTCATTTTTCCAGAAGGAACACGCACAAGGCATTTCCCCATCAATGCCTGTTTGCCCGTCATGGGGCTCATGGCGCAGCGATGTGGCGTCCCGATTCAAACCTTGTTGATCGAATTTTCTTCTCCCTATTTGGGGAAGGAATGGCCATTTTGGCGACCACCATCTTTGCCTTTGCACTTCAACATTCGGCTCGGACGTCGCTTCGATCCGCCCTTTGACGCCGTGGCTTTCACCCCGGTTTTGCAAGCCTATTTTGAAGAAAGCCTGTTCAGCGGCAACGGAAGCGACACCTGCCCAAAGGCGTCGGGTCAACACCCGCTTCATTGAAGTGAATGTGAAATGAATCCACCTTCCACCTCCCACTTGGTTCTGATTCCGAGTTACAACCCAGGCCCCGAAGTGGTTAAAACCGTGGCGAATGCCCTGTCGCACTGGACGCCGGTTTGGGTGGTTGTCGACGGCAGTACCGACGAATCAACGGCACTTTTGCAAGCCATGGAGGGACTTCATGCAGGCCTGAGAGTGATCGTTATGCAGCGCAATCAAGGCAAGGGTGCGGCGGTGCTTCAGGGCATTTCAATGGCTGCCTCATCTGGCTTTACCCACGCCTTGACGATGGACGCCGACGGCCAACACCCCCCTGATTTGATAGCCCAATTCATGGCCACTTCCATCGCCCATCCCGCTGCCATGGTTTTGGGCAAACCGGTCTTTGGCCCCGAAGCCCCTGCCCTGCGGGTGAACGGCCGCAAAGTTTCCAATGCCTGGGCCCACCTTGAAACCCTGTGGGCGGGCATTGGTGATTCCCTTTATGGCTTTCGCGTCTATCCCATAGCGCCTTTGCGTCGGGTCATGCAAAGCAACCCCTTCATGCGGAGATTTGACTTTGACCCCGAAGCCGTTGTGAGACTGGCTTGGCAGGGCATTCAGCCAATCAACCTCGATGCGCCGGTGCGCTATTTGTCCACCGAAGAAGGCGGCGTCTCCCACTTCAAATACCTGCGTGACAACACCCTGCTGACGTGGATGCACACCCGCTTGTTCTTCGGATTTTTGTTGCGTCTGCCTCTGTTGTTAAGGCGAAAACTGGACGCACGGCGTTAAATCATCGCCCCATTGATCGAGATCACTTGGCCTGAAATGTAGGCCGCTTGCTCAGAGGCCAAAAAGCCAACCAAGTCGGCCACCTCCTGCGCCCGACCCGCACGCTGCATGGGCACCAATTTTTTAATCAAATCTGCATCAAAGTGGCCTTCAATCATGTCGGTCTCAATGATGCCGGGCGCCACCGCGTTGACGGTGATGCCTCGGCTGGCGAGCTCGAGTGCCAATGACTTTGAAGCGGCGTGCAAAGCCCCTTTGGCCGCCGAATAATTGACCTGACCCCGGTTGCCCATTAGCGCAGCGACCGAAGAAATGTTGATGATTCGCCCCCAACGCTTGCGGATCATCGGCAGAGTCAATGGCTGGGTCACATTGAAAAATCCATTCAAAGAAACCGCGACGACCCGGTCCCACTGATCTTCTCGCATGCCCGGAAAAACAGCGTCGTCATGAATGCCGGCGTTGTTAACCAAGACTTGAACGGGGTGTTGTTCTGTCAGCGCTTGCAAGGCCAAGGCGCATGCCTGCCGATCGGTCACATCAAAGGCCAGCGCTTGCGCACGGCCGCCTTTGGCCAAAATGTCATCCACCACCTGTTCGGCTTTGACCAAATTCTGATGGGCGTGCACCACAACATAAAACCCATCCTGCGCCAAACGTTTGGCAATGGCGGAGCCAATGCCACCGCTGGCGCCAGTCACCAATGCGCACTTCATGTGGGCACCCGTTGGGCATCCATCACGACGCTGGCTCGGCCATGGATTAAGCAAACCCCGTCGTGTTGAACGCTGAATTGATAAAGAATCAGGTGTTCATCGCCATTGAGTCGGTCCGCCTGAATCACCAGCGCTTGAGGCCAATTGTCTAAGCGAGTTGCATGCAGTTGAACACTTCGCACGCTGGTTAAATAGCCTTGTTTGGGGGTGTTTTTGACCGCCTGCTCAACCGTTGTTTCGAGAGGCGCTAACAAAGCCCCATGCACGGCCATGGCCTGGGCAGCGTATTCAATGCCCGCACAGATGCTCAGCTGTCCGTCGGCGCGCAACGGGTTGTCATGGCGGTGATGGCTGATGGCTTTGCAGACGATTTTCTGCGGCGACCAAGTCACCACTTCGTCGAGCAAGCACATCTGGCCTTGATGGGGTATGTGACCCGATATCCAGGTGCGGTTCAACATGGGGACAGCGACACTTCTAGTTGCATTGGGGATAAATAATCAAGACAAACCGCCCTGGACTGCCCGAGGGCCAAGCACCTCAGCAAAGGCAAAGCACGCAGGGCTGGTGTCTGTTGACGCAGTGTTTCTAAGGCTTCGTGGTTCAGGGTTTCGGCCGAGTCGCGGGTGGGCCGCACCAACAAATGGGCCCGTGACCGAGCCGTGCGCGCTGGACTGAGCACAAAGGCCACGCCCGCGCAATCGGGCACAGGCCGTTTGCTGAACAATGGCTCTGGGTATTCACTGTCGTAAGCGATCAACAAAACCGGCACTTGATCGTGTTGCACCTGCGCCAAGGCTTCGAGCAGCCCCGCGCCAAAACTGGCGTCATAGGCACACAGCACTTGGCAAGGGGCCATGGAGCGGGTGGCGATGCCCCAGTAGCCAGCCGGGGCGTTGTGCACCGAATTGTGAAACCGGATTGGTGAAATGTGCTTGTCTTCGGTGGCCAACTGGGCGCACAAAGCATCGCAGTTGTGACCATCTGCACCAGAGGCCGTGAAGACCGTCGCCAAGGTAGACACATGGGCCTCGCTGTTCTCTGCCGCAGCGAGGCCCAAAGCCAATGCAAGCTTGACCACCCGACTGGCACGCCTGCGCTCCGCCGGGGGCAACCGGTCTGGCGGCGACAAACACGTGGGGGACGCCACATAAGGGTCAGTGCCTTTGAAAACCGCCTCGACGCTCGCCCAGTCTGGCAGCCCGGGCGCACAAAATCCAACGCCTTCAATCCAGGCCTGTAGAGGCTTATTCATGGAGAAGTTCCAAAAATCAGGCAGCAATTGCTACCGCCGAACCCGAATGAATTGCTGAGTGCATAGCGAAGGGGCGAGGCCGCATTTGGCCGCCTGCTTTTCAGGAGGTAGTTCAAGTTCACGGCGGGATCCAGTTGTTTTGTGCCAGGACTTCCGGGCAGCCATTGGTCGGTCAAAGCCAGGGCACAAAAGACGGCCTCCATTGCCCCCGCTGCTCCCAAAGCATGGCCTGTCGCCCCCTTGGTGGAACTGCAAGGCACTTGCTCACCAAACAAGCCCAACACCGCCAGTCCTTCTGCCGCATCGTTGGCGGGTGTTGAGGTGCCGTGTAAATTGATGTAGCCCACGTCATCAGCAGACAGATGGGCAGACTGCAGGGCGGCCTCCATGGCCAAACGAGCGCCCAAGCCTTCTGGGTGAGGCGATGACATATGAAAAGCGTCACTGGATTCACCCACGCCCAGCAAAAGCACCGATCCGGCAGGGGCGCTCGAAGAATCGAAGCGCTCCAGCAAAGCAAAGGCGGCCCCCTCCCCCACAGAAATGCCGTCGCGTGAAACATCGTAGGGTTTGCAGGGTTCTGATGATGTTAATTGGAGCGAGGAAAATCCGTAAAGTGTGGTCAGGCACAAGGTGTCCACGCCACCGACCACGGCGGCGTCTAGGGTACCGAGGTTCAACTGACGGGCTGCGGCCGCAAACACCTTGGCGCTCGATGAACACGCCGTTGAAACGGCCATGGCCATGCCTTCAAGACCTAAATAAGACCGGGTGAAATCAGCCAACGAATAAGAATTTTGCGTGGTGGCGTAATCAAACCCGTCTGGCAAAGCCCCAGTGGATACAGAGCGTTGTCGGAAGGCCAACTCGGTTTGCAAGATGCCTGAGGTGCTGGTCCCTAAAAAAACCCCCACTCTGTCGGCGCCGTACTTCTTGGCGGCTAGGCGGACGGCCTCGGCGAAACCATCCGTTTCCAGCCCCATTTGCGTCAGGCGGTTGTTTCGGCAATTGAATTGGCGCAGGCCTGGAGGCAAAACTTGTTTCTCAATGCCCTCGACTTCGCCAATCCAAGTTTCAATGTCAACGGATTCAAAGTCGCAAGGTTTCAAGCCACTTTTGCCTTCGTTCAAAGCTTGACGTTGTTCATCCAAACCACGTCCTAAACAAGAGGTGGCGGTGTACGTGGTGAGCAGAATTGGCTTCATGTTTGGCTTCATGCTCTGTCGAGGGTTCTGGTTAATCTTCTAAGCATCTTTTTCAGCCTCTTTTTCAGCATCGTTTTCCAGCGCTTGATTCAGCGTGACGGGTTTTAAATGGCGCCGCTTCAAGGTTCCCAGCAAGGTGGGCAAGACCGACAGAATCACGGGCGCCCCCTGCGAGGCCCCGGCACTGTGCCCGTCGTGCATCAGCAGAATGTCGCCCGCGGACAGGTTTTTCTGCAAACGCTGTAAAACCACAGGGGCCTGCCTTTCTCGGGTATCAAATCCTCGGCGTGTCCAGGTGACTTGTTGTAAATCCAGTTCGCACAAGATCGGTTCTAGAAATGGGTTTCGCAATCCCGCGATCGGTCTGAAGTACTTGGCAGGCAGGCCCGTGATGTCAGCCAGTGTGGCGCTGGCAGCGGCAATGTCGGCCTTGATTCGTGCCGGCCCCCAAGTGGCAAATCCCCAAGAATGGCGGTCACCGTGACTTTCAATTTGATGCCCTCGCGCCACCATTTGGCGGCAGATGTCGGGGTGCTGACGCGCGCGCCATCCGATGCAAAAGAAGGTCGCCTTCACTTGCCACGCGTCAAGAAGATCCAACACCAACGGGGTCACCTCGGGGTCGGGGCCATCGTCAAAGGTCAAGGCCACTTCTTGGCGAGCCACACAGGCTTTGGGCAATTGAGTCAGATTGGACCCCAACCATTGCGAGCGTGGCACCAACCCCGCCAACGTCAAAGCGGCGTGGTTAAAGGCCACTGCGCCCAAACTCAGCGGCCACCAACTGGGTTGCGACAAGGCCCCCACAGCAGCCAAGCCGTGCAGGGCACAGCTCAACTTCAAAGACAGGGGGGGAGTCCAGGCGCGTGACATGGGTTTACCGCCAAGCAGCGGCCAAAATCAAAGCCAAAATCAAACCCGGGGCCACCGTAACGCCAATCGCCTGCAAAACCGGCACTGAAGAGAACACGAGCACCCCGAAACCAATCGCGCCAGTCATGCAAGCCGTGACCAAGGACATCAGGGCCAAGTCGTCCATTTTTGAGGTCTTGTCGCCCCGAACAAAAAACAAGGCGTAATTGGACCCCACCGCAAAAATCAGCAAAAGACCAATCAGGTGGAGCAAATGAAGACGCACGCCGCTGGCATACAAACCAGCCACCACCAAGATGACCGCCGAGCAAAGGGGCCACAATACTTGCGCCACTTTCACCACAGAACGCAAACTACAAGCCAGCAGTGCCACGATGCACAGCAAACCGGCCAAAGACAAGCCCCTGGCCTGAGCAATGTATTGCCCGTACAAGGCCTCGAACTCATCCCTTCGGTCTATGAACAAGGCCCCCGTGCCTGCCAAGGCGTTTTTGAGAACCGTTGGCGACAGCTCATTCAAGGCATCCACCCCAGGCATAAGCGGCCAGAGCGGCATCAGCACGGTCCACTCACTCCACTTCCCCCTGCCTTCTTCCTGTTTGCTTGAAGTCAATAAGGCATCGACCGCCACACTCAAGGCCGAGCCGTCAAGATCTTGGCGCGTCATCAACGGGGCTGAACGAGCGGCGGAAACCGCCTCTACAAAGGCCTCAAGACGTGAAGCGGATAAGGGCGAATCGACCAAGGCGATGGCCAGCCGCTCACGCAAAACCGCTGCCGTTGGCAAGGCCTCGCGTCTGCGTTGCTGCTCGGCCTCGCTCGGCAAAAAGCGGGCGGGGCTGTCGTAACCCCCAATGAGGCCTTGTTGCACCAAACCATCCAATCGCTGAGCCACCCTTTCTGCCCCGATGAGCGCTTGCTCTTGGTTGGTGGCCTGAATCACCACCAAATAACGCGCATCGGGTGCACCCAGGTCCTTGCGCAACCGAGCATCCAACGCCGCTTCTTGTGCGGTAATGGAGGACAACGTGGATAAATTTTGCGTCCATAGATTGCCGTGATGAAGGACCAAATAAGCAAAGGCGACGGCGGTCAGCGCCAACAATGGCCATTTGATAACGCCGCATCTTCGCAAGGCATTTGCAATGAATCGACCCCATCGTCCTGGCTCAGGCACCCTGACTCGGTTGCCCACCACGGCGGGGAGAACGAAGCGCGTCACCAATGCCGCACAAACCACCCCGACCAAGGAATGCAACCCCAGCTGAGCCAATCCGGGAAAGCTTGAAAACAGCAAAGCCCCAAAACCAAACACCGTCGTCAAGACGCCCAAACGAACCGTCGGCCAAAAACGCGTTCGCCAAGCGGATTCACCACCGTGAGCCGACTGAAGAAAATAATAAATGGCGTAGTCCACGGCTTCGCCCACCAAGGAGGTTCCAAAACCAATGGTGATCGCAAAGACGGTGCCGAAGACCCAACTCACGGCCACCACCCCACCCACCACCGCACTGGCGACTGGCATGAGCCCAAACAACAGGAGTCTGGGCGAACGGTAAATCCCCCAAAGCAGAATCAAGATCGCCAACGAGCTCATCAAGAAAAGCCGAGCGACCTCCTGCTTGATGGCGGCTCTTGCGTTCACCGCAAAAACACCCGGGCCAGACATTTGGAGCGTCAGGGATTCGAAACCTTGATGCGCGATCCCATTTGCAAAAGTCGCCTTGACGGTTTCGATGGCCGCTTCTTGCCCATCCATGTCGGAGCCCAGCGCTCGCGTTTGCAGCAACAACAAGGCACGTTGCCCGTCACGGGAAGCCCATACGCCTTCCTCCAGCGGGGGTTGTGAGGCGGGGTTAAGGCCACTCAAGATCGACAAGAGTTCGCCGGTAGGGTCTTTGGTCACAAAGGGTTTGATGAGCAAGCCTGCAGGCGATGTTAGGACGTCGACCGTTTCTGCAATCGACTCCCGCAATCCTTTGACAGAAAAGCGCTCCCCGTTGACGGTGGGGCTCAGCAAATAGCGGTGCAGCAGGAGTAAATCACGCTCTTGATTCAAACTGACTTGCGAGCCATTTTGAACCGTCAAGAACTGACCCGTTTTCAACAAGGCATCGTGTAACGCCGTGGACGCTTTGGCACGCTGAAGTGCATCACCGCCTTCCATGCTGAGCATCAGTAAACGCGACACACTGCCGTCTTTGAGTTGATCCACCAGCACCTTTTGTTCGGCTGTGGGACGAGAGGGCAGAAAAAAAGACATGTCGGCCGTGACATGGGCTTGGCTGATGACCCCAATGCCGAGCGCCATGGCCAGGGCCCAAATCAAGAACACACGCCAAGACCTGCTCATGGTGAAGGAATGGGTTTAATTTGCAGGACGGTGCGATCGTCATCCGCCTGCCAGTATTCAAGTTGACGAATTTGTCGTCCATTGCCACTCACATCGATGTGTTTGAGCAAACCCAAAATCTTGGCATCGGTGGGTGTTAAAACCAACCGCCAATCATCGGCTTGGCCACTCAACTGCAGCGTGTAGTTTTTCTCTAGAGCGAGGCGGTTGCCTGACAAGGTGCTTCGAATGGATTCAACAAATGCCCTGGCTTCGGGTCGGCTCGCGAGTGTTAAGGTCACTTTGCGGGGGCCACGCACCAAGGTCAGGGTATCGCCCTCCAAAACGAGGCTTTCGGCCTTGGGCTCAGTGGTTATTTTTTCCAGGCGACTTGGCAAGGTGTAGGTCATTTCGCCTTTTGAAACCACCGGCTTGTCGAGCAAGGCGGCGTAACGTTTTTCCACAAATTCAGCTCTACCGCCGGGGTGCGCTGCCAGCTCAGCCATCAAGCTGTCCAAATCAAAAGCCAAGGCGCCATGGGTGCTGAAAACCCCCCATGTAAGGACCACCATCGAGGCCAACATCGAGGCCCTCATCGCGCCTCCCAGAAGTCAAAAAAGTTAAACCAGTTGTAGGGTGCAATGCGGCAGAAATGCGTGAGACGCTCTGCAAAAACACGGGCCGCCATCTCAATGGCTTCTGGCCTTTGTGTCCGTTGAACCTGAGAAAAATCAGCCAAAGGCTCGAACTGAATTCGATATCGGTTTCCCCCTAAATACAAACCGACCATCAAAAAAACAGGTCGTCGCAGCATGGCCGCAGCGCGCCATGGGCCCAAGGGGAACGCCGCTGAATGACCCAGAAAGGGGTTGATCAACTGTCCGTTTTCGTCGAGAAAGCGGTCTGCCATCAGGCCCACCACATAAGCTGAATCAAGTCGTTCATGTACTTTCAGCATCGAATCCCATTGTCCCAATGCCACGATGTCGTGGCGTGCGAATGGGTTGATGGCATGCAGCGTGGCGTTGATTTTTTGGGCATTGGCCTCGTACATCAGCATGGCCAACCGGAAGCCTGCGGGGCCTTTGCCCACTTTGCCCAAAGAGCGCATGACTTCAAAACTGCCCAAATGGGCGCCCACCAACAACACGCCGGGCACTTGCTTGGCCGTTTGCAAGACCCGCTCTGCCCCGACGACTTCAATATCGAAAAGGTCAAAACGATCATTGAGTAAATAAATTCGATCATGGACCGTGCTGGCAAAAGCGTAAAAATGACGGAACTGATCAAGCAGGCTGGGGGTGCGTTGCAAAGCGCGATGTAAATAATCTCGGCTGCTGCGGCGTGCCTTTGGCGCAAAGGCCAAAAAATAAAGCGTGATGAAGACCAACACCCCCCGACTCAGGGTGCGCCCGAGTCGCAAAGAGACCCAAACCATGAGCTTCAAAAAGAAAAGATTGCTTCTCTCTCGCTCATGCCGCCAATCCCTTGAGGTCAAAGTCTTCATGGTTTCTTCAGTGTTTCTTCAGGGTTGTGTGGGTGAAAACAGGCCCGAAGCGACACAACGTCCGCCGCCATGAATCTTGAAGCGGATACCGCCCTTGTCCGAGGCTTCCAATTGAATTTTCAAAACCTCACCAGGTTTGACGGGGCTTAAAAACTTGGCCTGGGTAATTTCCCAATCGCTGAATTGGCCTTCTTTTTCTGCCCCATCTGCCCAAAACGCCTGCGCGCGTCGCCATGCCTGATCCAGTAGCACCACGCCAGGCACCACCGGATTGCCCTCAAAATGGCCTTCACAGGCTGGTAAATTGGGGGGCACAAACCACAAGAAATCAGTTTCAGCCATGACCCTGCTTCTCTCTGAACAAACGCTGTAATTCACTGAGGGGCAACTTGCCCAATTGGTTTCTGGGCAGCGCATCCAAATAAATCAAGGGCCGTGGCAGGAAAACAGGGTCAAGCCGCCAGCGCATGGCGGCCATCAATGTGCTCTTGTCCATGCCGGGTGCCACGACAAAAGCCGTTAATCGTGAGACGTGCTTGGCCCTGGTTTCGGGCATGAAGAAAACCACATCCTGAACCCCCTCGATTTGAGAAACCTGGTGGTTCAGATACGCCAAGGAGGTTCGTTTACCGGCGATGTTGACCTGATCAGCCTGGCGCCCGTTTAAGACAAACTGTCTCTCGCCAGTCAGCTCAACGAGGTCGGCAATGGCCACGCGGGAGGGCACATGCCCTTCACAGGCCATCGTTTCATGTTCTTCTTGCACCAAGGCCACACCGGGCAGCAACGTCCAGATCGGTCCCTCGGTCGTGCGCCGTGAGGCCAATGCCGATGTTTCTGTTGAGCCGTAAATCTCAAAAACAGGTGCTTGCGCACGGGCCTCGACCTGCCTTGCCAAGGCCTCGCTCAGCGGCGCTGTGGCCGACAAAACAAGGGAGAGCGGGGGGAGTTCCAAACCAGAACCCATCAAAGCGGCCAAATGAAAAGGTGTCGTCACCAGCATTCGAGGTGCAGGCACCCGTGCCAAAGCCGCCACGATGTCTTGCGGATAAAACGGTTGACCCGACCAAAAACGGCATCCGCCATACATGGACAGCAAAAAGGTCGACTCAAACCCGTAGCTGTGTTGTGGCGGAACGGTTCCAACGATCGACTGCTGGCGTCCCAGCAACCCCAAACCTTGGGCCTCGGACCTTGCACTCAGCGCCAGTTGGCCAAAATTTCGAGGGTGTGCACGGGGCGTCCCGGTCGAACCAGAGGTGAACAAAATGGCGGCGACCTGGTCTTCGGGAACCCGGGGTATTTCTGAGAGGACCGGTGCTTCGAATCGGGGGGAGCAAGCTGCTTCGACGATGCCGTCATTCAAAATAAAGGCGCCGGGATAGTGAAGCGCAATGAACTTCAGCGTTTCGGCAGATTGCGAGGAAGGTTGCAGACTGACTTTCTGCCGCAACAAACCCGCGACAAATCCGACAGCAAAATGGTAGCGATCTTCACACTGGTTGACCAACCAAGCCCCGTCAGGGAGTTGGGACGCCAAAGTCTGGGCTTGCCCTAAAAAGGTTCGAACTTCCACAGAGCCTTCAGGACGCCATGCGATGACGTCATCCAACCCATGCCCCGTGATGATGAGCGCCCCCTTCATCTTTGAGTCTCAGCGGCAGGTTGTTGGCCAGGCCGAGTCATCTGACGATAGGCCCGAATGCTCTCTAAAAGGGAGGGCCGCTCATTGGCCGGCAACCAGCGCACCCGAACGGCATATTCCGCCAAGAACATCAGGGCGATCAAGGGGCCGGTCAGCAAATTGGCGTGAAACGACCAAACGGCTGGAGGCCCCACGAAGAACAACACCGTCGAGACGAGCGCATTGAGGCAGAAAAAGACCATCCAAGCGAACGTCACCCACCGCGTGTAACTTCGTTTTTGCGCTGACAAATGATCGCCTTCAAGGAGCTGGGCCAAATTCGTGATCAAAGGCACTTTGCCTGGTGCCAAAGTTCTGCCAAAGAAAAAGGCCAGCGCCAAATGAGTGCCCAGGTGTTGAAGGTAATAAAGCCAAGGCACATTGGCCTTTAGTGGGCGCCAAAAGTAAGCCAACAACCCCAAAACACCTGCGAAAATCAAGCACCCCAAAAGGGCTTTGAACAGCCCGCTTTTGGGAGACCCCAGCAACAAGACCATGGCCAATAGAAGCGGGGCCAGCGCAATGGCCGTGTTCAAATTGGCGCTCCCCACCCCTGCGCTGCCCAAATGCGCAGCGACAGCCCACCCTAACAACGCAGCCGCTAAGACCAGCGTTTTGAGCCAGGGTGGAATCAAGTGTTTCATTCAACGCGTTGACTGGCAATGTGTTGCGTCAGGCTGCGCAAAGAGCTGAAGATTTCCTCTTTGTTATCCAAATCTGACTTGAGCTGAAACCCATATTGTTTGGAAATCAACAAAGCGATTTCCAGCATGTCGATCGAATCCAACCCCAAACCGGCCCCGTATAAAGGCGCATCCGGGTCCACCTCGGTGGGGTTCACTTCTAAATTGAGACCTTCGACAATCAAAGCAGCCACCTCGGCCATCAGCGGGTCAAGGGTTTTAGCGCATTCCTTTGAGTTCTCCTTGGCGGGTGCTTCAGGGCTTGGAGGTTGTGGATTGGAAAGTGGATGGGGATGGGGATGGGGTTGGGACATATAAACTTTTCATCCAGTTAATTCTTTAAGCGAAGTCTTCAACCTAAGCGGCTGTTGAGCGAAACGCCAGAACGGCGTTGCTTCCACCAAACGCAAATGAGTTGGACAAGGCGACCTTGAGGGGCACCTGTCTGCGGCCGGAAAGCACGTGATCGACGCCTTGACAATCGGGCGCAATTCCGCCTGCCGCCAAATGGGCGGTGGGGGGAATCGCCTTTTCGCGCAAAGCCAAAATCGTGACAACGGCCTCGATGGCCCCTGCTGCGCCGAGCAAATGACCGTGCATCGATTTGGTGGCACTGACAGGCAAATGCGCCGCGCATTCACCAAACACCGTTTTGATCGCGTTGATTTCCAGCGGATCGCCTTCGGCTGTTGCCGTGCCATGGGCATTCACATAGCCGACCTCTTCCGGGGCAACAGCGCCTTCTTTTAAGGCGGCGCGCATCGCCCGTACTTGCCCCGCAGGTTCGGGGCGCACGAGGTGCGTTCTGTCAGAAGAGCAGCCATAGCCGACCATTTCTGCATGAATAAAGGCACCGCGTTCAACGGCATGCGCCCAGTCCTCCAGCACCAGCGCCGCCGCGCCCTCCCCCAAGACCAATCCGCGTCGGTCGGCTGCAAAGGGGCGGCAAGCGGAAGATGAAGACGCCTCGTCTCCCAGCGCCATGACCCGCATGGCTTCCCAAGCTTTGACGATGCCATAGCATTGGGAAACGTCCGAACCCCCTGCCAACATGACGGTGGATGAGCCCGATCGAATGCGTCGGAAAGCTTCGCCAATGGCAATCGACGAGGAGGCGCAAGCCGCGTTGTGGCTGGTGCTGACGCCTCCCAACCCCAATTGAATCGAAATGTGGGAATTGGCGGCGTTGTGCATTCCCAAGACCACCGACAAAGGGGAGAGTTTTTCGCGTCCATGCAGCCACAAATTTCTGCAGCCGCGCTCAAATGCAGAAATGCCGCCCAAAGCGGTCCCCCACATGCAACCCCAGTCGTCTTGTTCAAGACAATCCGGGCTGTCTGCTGCCTTCTTAAAGCCTGCGTCTTTCCAGGCATCCAAGGCGCTGGCCAAAGCCATTTGAGAAAAGCGCTCCATCATCATGCTGAGCGGCTTGCCCAGCACTTGCTCTGACGCAAACCCTTGGCACAAAACAAAAGGCGTCGACAGGGGCTTTGGCAGATCGTCGGTGAGTAAATAGCGGACGGCAGATTCTCCTTGGATGAGGCGCTCGAAAAAATCAGCCACCGACCCACCGAAGGGACTGACCATGCCAATGCCGGTGATCGCAACGCGACGCTCAGACATCAAGGTCAGTCCTTTTTTCGTGCCAAATAGTCATCGATCAAGCTCACCATTTCTCCCATGGTTTTAGGGGGTTTGACATCAGAATCGATCTCGATGCCCAGTTCGTCTTCTGCTTCAAACATCAACTCAGCCAGCATCAAAGAATCCACACCCAAATCGACCAATAAGGTCTCGGGCGGTAGGTTTGAAGGGACTGAATCCAACCGATCGTTGAGGAATTTTTTAATTAGTTCTGTAGCATTCATGTGATGAAAAGACCATGGTGACAAAGTCAGTTCAATCATGGTAATTGCCATTTTTATTACAAGATGTAAGGGTATCTAAGTGAAAGTAATAGATGCCATAAGTTACGCGACGCCCCCACCGTGGCCCCTACAAATCAGACGCCGTTTTGCCACCTTGTGGTTATTGAAGGCCAGTGGCACGGCCACTTTCATGGCCCTTTTTTTCTGGGCTTATTTCTCGGTTCTTGAACACCCCCTGAGACCCGTACTTGAAGTCCCACTGACTTGGTTGGACGCTCAAATCCCGTTCACTCCCGGCGCTTACGGCGTCTATCTATCCTTGTGGCTATACGTGGCCTTGCCCCCTGCTTTGATAGGGAACATAAAGAGCCTAATGCGATATGGGGCTTGGATAACGGCCTTGTGCGCGTTGGGTTTGACGGTGTTTTGGGTCTTCCCCAACAAGACGCCTTTTTTCAATGTGGACTGGCGGCTTTACCCAGCGCTTGCACGCATCAAAAACATCGACGCTTCTGGCAATGCTTGCCCTTCCCTGCATGTGGCCACGGCCGTTTTTTCTGCCTGGTGGTTGGAGGCTGTTTTGACCGCGACCTCTGTGCCCCGCTTATTCAGAGTGGCCAACCTCTTGGTTTGTCTGGCGATCATTTGGTCCACCATCGCCATCAGACAACATGTCGTGCTCGATGCCCTGGCTGGCGCGCTCCTCGGCCTGGTGTTGGGATGGCTCTCAATGCGAGGCCATCGAGCTTCCGTTTGAGATCAAACCTTGGCCCTCTGTCTTGATGGGGTCTTCTCCATGAGCCCATTCGTGAAGGCGGGAATGAGCAGCGTGTTAATGTGAAACGAATATGACTTCATCCCATTACGACACCATCATCTTGGGTGGCGGCTTGGCCGGGTTAACGCTTTCATTGCAGCTCAAGCAACGCTTGCCTCACTTGAAAATTTTGGTGCTCGAGCGTCGCTCTCATCCGGTGCCAGAGGCCGCTCACAAAGTTGGTGAGTCGACGGTTGAAATCGGCGCCCATTACTTGGACAAGGCGCTGGGACTCGGGGCCCATTTAAATCAATGTCAACTGCGCAAATTTGGTTTTCGATTCTTCTTTTCTGAGGGACGCACCGACATCGATCAAGTCACCGAGATTGGGGCCAGTCGCCATCTTTCCGTTCCGAGCTACCAAATTGACCGTGGCATTTTCGAAAATTTCTTAGCGGTTACTGCCCAACAACAAGGGGTCGAATTTTTGGACAGCGCCAGGGTGTGTCAAATTGAGCTCGCCCCTCCAAACGCCCCTCACAGTGACAAGACCACCCCGCATCAAATCGAATTTGAGCATGAAGGCAGAACGCACCAAGTTAGCACGCAGTGGGTGGTCGATGCGGGGGGGCGAGCAGGCCTCCTTAAGCGAAAACTGGGTTTGGCAGAGCCCAACACGCATGACTCGCACGCCATTTGGTTTCGCATCCAAGGCCGGATTGAAGTGGACCAATGGAGCACCAACCCCAGCTGGCAAGCGAAGTGCCATCCGCAAGCCCGGTGGTTGTCAACCAACCACTTGGTCGGCGCCGGTTACTGGGTTTGGCTCATTCCGTTGGCTTCCGGATCGCATTCTGTTGGCATCGTCGCCAACCCAGCGCATCACGCTTTGGAGAGCATGAACACCTTCGAGAAAAGCATGGATTGGTTCCAAAAATACCAGCCCCTGCTGTTTCAGGAACTGGACAATAAACGCCACCTGCTTCAAGATTTTGCATTTCTGCGGCGTTTTTCCCATGGCTGCAAGCAGGTCTTCTCAGCCGAGCGCTGGGCATTGACGGGCGAAGCGGGCTTGTTTTTGGACCCTTTTTATTCACCTGGCAGCGACTTCATTGCCATCAGCAACACCTACATTACCGAGCTCATCGCGCTCGACCATCGAGGTGAGCGCATTGGCGCTAAAGCACAAATTTTTGATCAAACTTATCAGTCGTTTTACAAAAGCACCATGACCTTGTACAGCGATCAATATGCCCTGTTTGGCGATCCTGAGGTCTTGCCCGTTAAGGTCATTTGGGACTACACCTACTACTGGGGCGTCTTGGCGCAGTTCTTCTTTCATGAAAGGCTCACCGATATTTCGGCTTTTTCACTGCTTCGTGAAGAACTGATCGTTTGTCAACAACTGAACGAAGCCATGCAAACTTTTTTCAGGGCTTGGTCTGCTGTGAGCGCCAAACGCAACCCGGCCACAATGTTGGATCAAGCCGAATGGCCGTGGTTTGCCCAACTCAACAGCAGCTTAAATGACCCGCTCGACAAGGAAGGGTTTTTGAACAGGATTCGCCAGTCATGCCAGCAACTTCATGCATTGGGCGATCAGATCGTCGCGCTCGCTCAAACCGAGTATCCACCATTGCAAGCCGAGGCATTGAGCCAGTGTCTGCGTCGTTATTCAGAGGAAAAACTAAACGCAGAGCCCATGCTCCCCATGATGCGCCCGCGAGATAGCGAGCCAGATAGTCAAGCGAGTCAGACCATGGAAGTGGTTATTCCCAATAAGTTCGTACTTGATGTGTGTAGCCTTTAAAGCTGGCAGCTTTGAATTCAAGTCCGCACAAAGCTTGCGAACACTGGTACATAGCAAGAGCAGCTCTAATGTTGTTTCTTCAACTGCGTTCATTGAATTTTTCCAAAATTTATCAGCAGGCTTGCCGATGATACTTTAAACTACTGCAAAACGCAGTACATTGTCAGACAGACTATTCGAGGCAAACCATGAAGCAGCTCAAGGACGAAACGATTTCCATACGTACTTCATCAGACATCAAGTCTGCGTTGAAGATTGCTGCCGAGCGAGAGCATCGATCTCTTGCCTCCATGATCGAGGTGTTAGTGCTTGACTATGCCCAGAAGAATGGGTTGCAGCTATCAACTGGTCAAACGACTAACGCAAAGAAAAGCAAAGCATGATATTCAGCGAAGACTCACGAGTCAAAATTCCATGCATCTTGCACTTGGTGCGACTTGGCTACAGCTATCTTTCATTGAAGAGTGCCACTTGGGATGAAGAGACCAATATTTTTCCCGAGATTTTTCGCGATGCAGTTTCGCGGATCAACCCAGAACTTAAAGGCGATGACTCGACTCGCCTACTCGCTGACGTCAAGCTTTTACTTGATAACGAAGACCTTGGCAAAGCCTTTTATGAAAGGTTGACAGAACGATCAGGCACACGATTGATTGATTTTGAAAACTTTGACAACAACAGCTTTCATGTTGTCACGGAGCTCACATGCAAAAACGGTGACGATGAATTCAGGCCAGACATCACATTACTGGTCAATGGCATGCCGTTAGTGTTCATTGAAGTCAAGAAGCCTAACAACAAGGATGGTGTGATAGCTGAACGAAATCGCATCATCACGCGAAGTCGCAATCATAAATTCCGTCGCTTCACGAACATCACACAGCTAATGGTGTTCTCTAACAACATGGAATACGAAGATGGATCGCCTCAGCCAATTCAAGGCGCTTTCTATGCGAGCCCATCGTACAACTCCCCTGTATTCAACTACTTCCGCGAAGAAGAAACTCTCGACCTCGAACAATTGCTGCGCCAAGAAGATGATGCAGTAGAAAACGAGGTGTTGAAGGACAACAACCTCAACGTCATCAAGCACAGCCCTGAGTTCTTGACCAATAAAGCACCCGACACGCCAACAAACAGAATTTGCACCTCATTGCTTAGCCGCGATCGACTCTCGTTCATGCTGCGCTTCGCTTTGGCATACGTCAGCGAAAGTGATGGCTTGCAGAAGCAAGTCATGCGTTACCCCCAGTTATTCGCTACAAAGGCTATTGAGAAAAAACTTGATGCAGGAATAAAAAAAGGAATTATTTGGCACACGCAAGGTAGCGGAAAAACTGCGCTGGCTTACTACAACACGCGGTTTTTAACTGAGTACTTCCAAGCCAAAGGCACTATTCCAAAGTTTTACTTCATCGTCGATCGCATTGACTTGCTGATCCAAGCCCAGCGCGAATTCGCAAGTCGTGGCCTGATCGTGCATACGATTGACAGCCGAGAATCATTTGCTCGTGACATAAAGACTACACAGGTGCTGCACAACAACACTGGTAAGCCAGAAATCACTGTTGTTAATATTCAGAAATTTCAAGACGACCCAGACGTTGTGCAAGCTGAAGATTACGACTTCAATATACAGCGTGTCTATTTCTTGGATGAGGTGCATCGAAGCTACAACCCGAAGGGCAGTTTCCTAGCAAACTTGAGTCAGTCAGACAGAAACGCTATCAAGATTGGACTTACCGGTACGCCGCTGCTTGGCAATGACTATAACTCGCGAGCATTATTTGGTGACTACATCCACAAGTACTACTACAACGCTTCGATTGCTGATGGCTACACACTGCGATTGATACGTGAAGAAATTGCCACGAACTACAAAATATCGCTGCAAGAGGCCCTTTCTGCCATCACCTTGCAACAAGGGGAGCTTGATCGAAAACTGATCTACTCTCATCCTAAGTTTGTTGAGCCAATGCTTGACTACATCGTTAGTGATTTTGAGAAGAGCCGTAACGCGTTAGGTGACTCGTCGATTGGTGGCATGGTTATTTGCGACAGTGCCGATCAAGCGCGGCAGATGTATGAAATATTCAATGCGGTTCACGCCAAGCAAACACCAGCAACACAGACAGAAGCCAATTCCGAACAAGGCGCTTATGTAGAGAGGCTGAATGAAGAAAGTCGAGTCAAAACAACAGCACTCATATTGCATGATGTTGGCACAAAGGATGAACGTAAGCAGTGGGTTGAGGACTTCAAGGCAGGCAAGATTGATTTGCTGTTTGTGTTCAACATGCTGCTAACAGGATTTGATGCAAAGCGTCTGAAAAAGCTGTATCTAGGCCGAGTTATCAAAGCACACAATCTTTTACAAGCCCTAACTCGTGTCAATCGCACATACAAAGATTTTCGCTATGGCTATGTAGTTGATTTCGCGGATATCCGCAAAGAATTCGACAAAACAAACAAAGACTATTTTGATGAGCTGCAAGCTGAGCTTGGTGATGAGATTGAAACTTACTCAAACCTGTTCAAGTCATCGGATGAGATCAAGCAGGCGATCGAAGAAATCAAAGATGTATTGTTCAGCTTTAACATTGAAAATGCTGAAGAGTTCTCCCGTCAAATAAGTCAGATAGAAGATCGTCCAACAATCCTCAGCCTTAAGAAAGCATTGTCTGACGCTCGTGATTTGTACAACTTGATTAGGTTGCAAGGTGAGTACAGCCTATTGCAGAATTTGGATTTCCAGAAACTCAATCAACTTTATCGAGAGACTAGCAACCACCTTGATCTTCTCAACTTAAAGGAGACGATTGAGTCGGCGACGGATAACAGTAACCTACTCAACATTGCACTTGAAGACGTGATCTTTAAATTTGCAAAAATAAAAGAAGAGGAATTGGTGCTGGCAGACAAGCTAAAAAATACGCTACGCCAGACCCGCGAAGCTTTAGCTGAAAACTTTGATCAGAACGATCCAAAGTTCATCACACTACGTGAGGAGCTTGAACGGCTTTTCAAGAAAAAGAAATTGAACGAGGTCAGTCAAGATGAGATGAATGCAAACATTGGTGCATTGAATGCTATTCACGACAAAGTAAAAGAGCTGAACCGAGAAAATAATCAGCTTCGTGCAAAGTATCAAGGCGATGCCAAATACACCCGTATTCACAAACGCTTGCAAGAAACTGGCGGACTATCCCAAACAGAGCGCAAACTTTTCGAAGCACTAGTTTGCGTGAAGTCACAAGCAGATGATCAGGTACTGCAGAACAGCCAACTTTTAAACAATGAGAGCTACTTTGAAAAGCTGATGCAGCCTATTGTCATTGGCGAGTTTCTCACTCGACAGCACATCAAACTCACGCCTGACGCTACACGTTCTATCAACCACCTAATAGTTAGTGAATACATGAATGAATTTTTCGCTGGCACTCGTCACAACAGCCAAAAAACACTGGAGCACAGTCTTGGTAAATCAACATTTTGAACAGCGCACACGCGAACTGATTGACAGCCTTAAAGCAATTTGTGCAGCGTACGGTCTTGGCAATGATGGAAATGAGTTCAAAGTCATAACACAGGTCTTTCTCTATAAATTCTTGAACGATAAATTTGCATTTGAAATCAAAAAGGTCAGGCCCGAACTCGCTAGTGCTGATAACTGGGAGAGCTTAGTTTCAGCTATGAGTGCGGATGATTTAGAGATGCTGCAAATGCAACTGGGTCCTGACACAGCGAGATTGAAACCTGAACATTTCATAGCTCACTTGTTTGGTCGTCAGAATGCTCCTGAGTTTGCAAAGCTGTTTGATGACACCTTGCGCGACATTGCCATAACCAACAACGATATCTTCGCAGTCAAAACGGACGGCGGATCAAAGATTACTCTTTTTGACCGTGTTAGCGAATTCATCACTGACCCGTCAAAGCGCGATCAATTCTGCAAAGCAATCATCAATAAGTTAGGTGACTTTAGCTTTGAACGCATCTTCAATGAAAAGTACGACTTCTATGCCGCACTCTTCGAGTATCTGATTAAAGACTACAACAAAGATAGTGGCGGCAAATACGCCGAATACTACACACCGCATGCTGTAGCAAAGATCATGGCAGCAATTCTTGTTCCTGAGCAGCAACGTGGAAAGATCAATAACGTTAGCTGCTACGACCCATCTGCAGGCTCGGGCACTTTGCTAATGAACATTGCACACGCTATTGGCGAGCAACGCTGCTCGATCTACTCCCAAGATATCTCGCAAAAGTCTTCAAGCCTATTACGCTTGAATTTGATCCTCAATAATCTAGTGCATTCCATACCTAACATCATTCAGGGCAACACCATGCTGCATCCTTATCACAAGGATGGTTCAGCACTGAAGAAATTTGACTTCATTGTCAGCAATCCACCGTTCAAGATGGATTTTTCTGATTTCAGAAATGAGCTTGATACCAAGGAACACCATGATCGCTTCTTTGCAGGCGTACCTAACATTCCTAAGCAAGCTGTAGAAAAGATGGCAATCTATCAACTTTTTCTGCAGCACATAATTCATTCGCTTAAGCCGAATGGAAAAGCAGCAGTTGTAGTACCAACTGGCTTCATCACAGCGCAAAGCGGAATCGACAAAGGTATTCGACAGTTTTTGGTTGACAACAAAATGCTTGCCGGCGTTGTCTCAATGCCCAGCAATATATTTGCAACAACTGGTACCAACGTGTCAATCTTGTTTATTGATGCCTCGAACAAATCCGATGTTGTATTACTGGACGCATCGAACCTAGGAACAAAGGTTAAGGAAGGGAAAAATCAAAAGACTCTGTTATCTGTAGATGAAGAAGATAGGATCATTGCATCATTCAATTCCAAAGCAGCAGTCGAAGATTTCTCCGTTGTAGTTTCCTACGATCAAATCACAGAAAAAAATTACAACCTAAGTGCTGGACAGTATTTCGACATCAAGATTGAATACAGCCATTTGTCACCAATGCAATTTGCAGAGAAACTTCAAGACTTTGACAATCAATTAGATGAGTTGTTCAAAGAGTCGTCGTTTCTAGAGCAGCAAATCAAGCTACAGTTATCTGGGTTGCGATATGAGTGATTTACGCAAAACAAAACTTAGAAATGAAATCGATTTTTTAGTCGGATTTCCATTTAAAAGTACTGGCTACACGTCTGAAGGAGTAAAACTTCTCCGTGGTGACAACATTTCACAGGGAACATTAACTTGGAACGATGCGAAAAGGTGGCCAACAACTGATCTTGAGAAATTTAAAAGCTATGAGTTGCAAGTAGGTGATATTGTTCTTGCAATGGATCGTCCGTGGATTGATGCTGGTCTTAAATACGCCACTGTCACCGAACAAGATTTACCTTGCTTATTGGTTCAACGAACAGCGCGATTGAGAGGTGGGGAGAACCTTGACACAAAATTTCTTAAGTATGTAATTGGCAGCCCAGAATTTACAAAGTACATCAAGTACATAACAACTGGTTCTCTTGTTCCACACATTAGCGGCGATCAAATCAAAGACTTTTGCGTTAGTTTGCCTAATTTGAGCACGCAAAAAAAGATAGCTGACGTACTGTTTTTTCTTGACAAAAAAATTGATTGCAACCATCGTATAAATGCAAAGTTAGAGTCGATGGCTAAACTCCTGTACGACTACTGGTTTGTTCAGTTTGACTATCCTGACACAAATGGTAAGCCCTACAAATCGTCGGGCGGCAAGATGGTCTACAACACTCAATTAAAGCGCGACATACCTGAAGGCTGGATTGATAAGCAGCTCGGGCAAATCGCAAATATAACCATGGGAAGCTCTCCAATTGGCGAATCATTGAATGGCGCAAGCGAGGGCGTTGAGTTTTTCCAAGGATCGACTGACTTTGGTTGGCGATTTCCATCGATTCGCCAATACACAACTCAACCTGTTCGCATGGCAAAGCAAGGAGATATCTTGTTAAGTGTTCGTGCTCCCGTGGGAGATTTAAATTTAGCGCATATCAATTGTTGCATTGGGCGCGGTTTAGCAGCACTGAACAGCAAAGACGGTTTTGATGGTTTCCTGTTCTATGTCATGCAGTATTTCAAGACTATATTTGATCGACGTAATAGTGAAGGTACGACATTTGGCTCTATCACGAAAGATGATTTGCATTCTCTAGCATTGGCCTATCCA
This sequence comes from uncultured Curvibacter sp., assembly GCA_903834975.1. Classification (GTDB taxonomy): domain Bacteria; phylum Pseudomonadota; class Gammaproteobacteria; order Burkholderiales; family Burkholderiaceae_C; genus Curvibacter. Next base: position 23,198 of record CAILKX010000074.1, on the reverse strand, counting down.
CCATCCAATTTACTGAAAAAATACAATGAGGTTGTGTCTGGGTATAACAATATGGTTTTTGCTCGTAGCAGAGAAATCGAACAGCTAACCAAACTACGCGACTGGCTCCTCCCACTTTTGATGAATGGTCAAGTCACAGCTACATAAGATTTAGCCGCTCTTTGTTACTTGATGTAATAAAGTGGCAGGGGTAGCAAATCACCACCCCAAAAGCTTAAGTACTCCCCTGCTATTTTTTTCGCAGCTGATTTTTTGTGGGCTACATCCTTTTTTAGTGAATGCCCGCGTCAGCCTGTTTGAGGAAGCCGATGATTTGCTCATCGGTGAATCTGGATTTTTTCATGGCCGCTATTCTCCGAAATTAGCGGACTTTGTTCCATTACTTTGGTACGGCAGGCAGGGAGCAGGTCACGTGGAAGTAATTCTCGCAATCAGTCCTAGCCAGCTCTTTCAGCTTTGTGTCCTTACCTATAAATTTAAGCCAGTGCTGCAAGTGGGTGTTAATAGTCCTGAAGCGCCCTTGCACAATGATTCCAGCATCAACGTCTTTTTGCCGTTGCTGCAAGTACATCTCAACGCCTTGCTTGGTTGTGAGCGAAAAATAAGTCTTTCCAGCAAGCTCACCCGCCTTTAGCTCGTGGTAATACTTTTTGGCTTTATCAATAGCCGTGTCTTTGTTACGTGTCTTCAGGCTGAAACGAGCGTACTTGCGCTCTTTGGTAAGCCACATACGCATCTGCCAGTAGTCACCGCGCTTGTGGATGACTGCTTCGTCGTAAATTGGAATTTCGTCGTCAGCGTAGTCAGTTTTTTTGAGTGGCATTTTGGGAGCAGGAGCACTTACGAATTTCAATAAGCACTTTTTTGTGTAGGTTTTGTGCAACTATAAAACCTGCGCCCAGCAAAATCAACAACTTATTTTGTCGTGTGTCACTTTTGTGTAACTTAAAAACCTATATAAATCAATAAGTTACGAAACAAAAACTACTCCCACTCAATAGTCGCCGGCGGTTTGGAGCTCACGTCGTACGTCACACGGTTGATGCCGCGCACTTCGTTGATGATGCGGCTCGACACCTTTTTCAACAGCGCATAGGGCAACTCGGCCCAGTCTGCTGTCATGAAGTCACTGGTTTGAACGGCGCGCAGCGCGACCACGTAATCGTAGGTGCGCCCATCGCCCATCACGCCCACGCTCTTGACGGGCAAGAAAACCGTGAAGGCCTGGCTGGTCAGGTCGTACCAAGTTTTACCGGTGGCCTCGTCTTTGAAGTGGCGCAGTTCTTCGATGAAGATGGCGTCCGCGCGGCGCAGCAGATCCGCAAATTCTTTTTTGACTTCGCCCAAGATGCGAACCCCCAAGCCGGGGCCAGGGAATGGATGTCGGTAGACCATTTCGGGTGGCAGGCCAAGGGCCACGCCAAGTTCGCGAACTTCGTCTTTGAACAATTCTCGCAGCGGTTCAAGCAGTTTCAGACCCAATTGTTCGGGCAAGCCGCCGACATTGTGGTGGCTCTTGATGGTCACGGCCTTTTTGCTCTTGGCGCCGCCCGACTCAATGACGTCGGGATAAATGGTGCCTTGGGCCAAGAAAGTAGCGCCTTTGTGGCTGCCATGACCCGCCTTGAGCTTGGCCGCCTCGGCCTTGAACACATCGACAAACAAGCCGCCAATGATCTTGCGTTTGGCCTCGGGTTCGGCCACGCCGGCCAATTTGCCCAAGAAAAGTTCACTGGCATCGACGCGGATGACCTTGGCGTGCAGCTTGCCCTCGAACATGGCCATTACCATGTCGCCCTCGTTCAAGCGCAACAAACCGTGGTCGACAAAAACGCAGGTCAGTTGATCACCAATCGCGCGGTGAATCAAGGCGGCGGCCACGCTGGAATCAACGCCGCCGGAGAGTCCCAAAATCACCTCTTCATCGCCCACTTGCTCGCGAATGTGCGCCACCGCTTCGTCGATGTAGTTGCCCATCACCCAGTCGGCACGCGCCCCGCAAATATCCAGGACAAAGCGGTTCAACAACGCCGCGCCTTGCTTGGTGTGTGTGACTTCGGGGTGAAATTGAACGGCATAAAAACGGCGCGCTTCATCGGCCATGCCGGCGATGGGGCAGCTCTCGGTGCTGGCCATCAGTTTGAAACCTGGGGGCAATTCGGTGACCTTGTCGCCGTGACTCATCCAGACATCAAGCAAGCCATGGCCTTCAGGCGTGACGCTGTCTTGAATGTCTTTCAACAAAGCGGTGTGACCACGGGCGCGCACCGAGGCAAAACCGAACTCACGGGTGTGCCCGCTCTCGACCTTGCCACCCAATTGCTGCGCCATGGTCTGCATGCCGTAGCAAATACCCAGAACTGGCACGCCCAACTTGAAGACCAAATCGGGGGCTTTGTCGGTGCTGTCTTCGTAAACACTGGCGTGGCTGCCCGACAACACAATGCCTTTTAGCTGACCGTCGGCGGCATAGGCTTTGAGCCAGTCTTCGGTCACATCGCAAGGATGGACTTCGCAAAAAACGTGGGCCTCGCGAACACGACGGGCAATCAGTTGGGTGACTTGGGAACCGAAGTCAAGAATCAGAATTTTTTGATGGGCCATTCGCTAGTCGACTTGGTGTCATTCAGCCCGGTAGTTGGGCGCTTCTTTGGTGATTTGCACATCGTGCACGTGGCTTTCGCGGATGCCGGCGCTGGTGATTTCCACAAACTCGGCTTGTTCGTGCATGTCCTCAATGGATGCACAACCGCAATAACCCATCGAGGCGCGCACGCCGCCCGCCATTTGGTAGACGATGGCGACCATCGAGCCTTTGTAAGGCACACGGCCTTCGATGCCTTCGGGCACCAATTTGTCGGCGTTCGGGTTGCTGGCGTTGGACTCTTGAAAATAGCGATCGGCACTGCCTTGCTGCATCGCGCCAATGCTGCCCATGCCCCGGTAGCTCTTGTAGCTGCGGCCCTGGAACAAAATCACCTCGCCAGGCGCTTCTTCGGTGCCGGCAAAGGCACCGCCCATCATCACGCTGGAGGCACCCGCTGCCAAGGCTTTGGCGACGTCGCCGCTGTAGCGAATGCCACCGTCGGCGATCACAGGAACGCCGGTGCCCTTGAGCGCCGTCGCCACGCTGTCGATCGCCATGATCTGAGGCACGCCGACCCCCGCAACGATGCGGGTGGTGCAAATTGAACCCGGGCCAATGCCCACTTTCACAGCGTCAGCGCCGGCTTCAGCCAAAGCCAAAGCGGCAGCGCCAGTCGCAATGTTGCCGCCGACCACGTCAATTTGGGGGAAGTTTTGTTTGACCCAACGCACGCGGTCAATCACGCCTTTGGAGTGACCATGCGCGGTGTCCACCACCAGCACATCGACGCCGGCTTTCACCAAGGCTTCGACGCGTTCTTCAGTGCCATCACCGACACCCACCGCCGCGCCGACTCGCAGCTGGCCAGCGGCATCGCGGGCGGCATTGGGGAAGCTGGTTTGTTTGGTGATGTCTTTGACGGTGATGAGGCCTTTTAATTCGAAGGCGTCGTTCACAACCAAAATGCGCTCCAATTTGTGCTTGTTCAGCAAAGCTTTGGCGTCTTCAGGCGTCGCGCTTTCGTTGACTGTGATGAGCCGTTCACGGGGCGTCATGATGGCGCTGACCTTCAAATCAAGTCGGGTTTCAAAGCGCAAATCGCGGCCCGTCACAATCCCGACCACCTTGCCCGCATCGCAAACTGGAAAGCCTGAAACACCCAATTGTTCTGACAAAGCCAATACTTGAGCCACCGTGAAGTCGGGGTTAATGACCACCGGGTCGCGCAAGATGCCCGACTCATAGCGCTTGACCTTGGCCACGTGAGCGGCTTGGTCTTTGGCGGTCAGGTTTTTGTGAATGATGCCCAGGCCGCCTTCTTGGGCAATGGCAATGGCCAAACGCGCTTCGGTGACGGTGTCCATCGCCGCTGAAACCAGCGGCAGATTCAAATGGATGTTGCGGCTAAAACGGGTGGCAAGGGAGGTGTCCTTGGGCAGGACTTGGGAGTACGCAGGCACCAACAACACATCGTCGAAGGTGAGCGCTTTTCCTAACAGGCGCATGAGAAAGCTCCAAAAGGCGGATTGTAGCCTCCCTACAGAGTGGTCAGCCCGTCAATAACCCGCTTCGACCCCGCGTTTTTTCTTGGCGAAGAGACCGGTGGCGCGGCTGCCTTGTTTGGCAAAACGCTCGCGTCGGGCCATTTTCGGATCGACCTTAAGTGGGCGGCACAAGGCCAATCGGTCGCCCTCTTCCAAAACATGATGGGGTGTCACTTCTTTGCCCCAAATACTCCAAGCCAGCGTGCTGGGGTCAATGCCTTGAAGTTCGGCAGCCATGACCGCCTGCAAAGCGGTGCTGCCCGTGGCCAAAGTCAGGCTCAGTTCTTGAACTTGACGGGGTTCAGAGGACAAGACCAAGGTGATTTGGAGGGTCATGGTTGGAGGGTCATGGATGTCTGGTTTTGTGGTCATTTCGACGGGTTTTATCCGCCGTAAACCTGCTCTGCGCGTTTCACAAAAGCATCGACCAAGGAGCCGGCAATTTTGTCAAAAACCGGACCAATCAAAGCGCTTAATGTGGCGCTGTCAAAACCGTAATGCAAATCCAGCACCACCTTGCAGGCGCGTGACTGGCCATCGCCGACCGGCAAAAATTGCCATTGACCTTCAAGTTTGGAAAAAGGACCTTTGACCAATTTCAATTGCACTTCAAAAATACCGCTTTCACCCATTGGGTCGCTCCCAAATTTGTGGGTATTCAGGGTCTCAAAGGATTGATGCAAACCCGCGAATGCAATCCCCACCTCGGCGCGCATGGTGGCACCATCGGGTGCAGCTTCCAGCACTTGTGCATGGTCACACCAAGGCAAGAACTGGGGGTAGCGCGCCACATCGGTCACCAAAGAAAACATCTCTTGGGGCGAATACCAAATGAGGACAGATTTGTGAACGGACTTCATCGAAAAGTGGGCGGCTGAAAGGGCGGGATTAAGCCCAGAAGCAATGGGCCTAAAATTGAAGATTATGGCGAAAAAACCGAGCACCGATTCCCGCATAGCTGACAACAAGAAAGCCGCGTTCAATTATTTCTTTGAAGAGCGCCACGAGGCCGGCATGGTGCTACAAGGCTGGGAAGTCAAGGCGGCCCGCGAAGGCAAGGTGCAATTGACCGACGGCCACGTGGTCATTCGCAACGGCGAAATGTTTGTGATTGGCTGCCAAATCAACCCGCTGCATTCGGCCTCAACCCATGTGAACCCCGACGCTGTCCGCACCAAAAAACTGCTGCTCAAAAAAGACGAAATCAAACGTTTGATTGGCAAGGTGGAACAACGCGGCTACACCTTGGTGCCGCTCAACTTGCACTGGAAAAACGGTTTTATCAAATGCGAAATAGCCTTGGCCAAGGGCAAAGCCGAGCACGACAAGCGCGACACCATCAAAGACCGCGAAGGCAAACGCGAAGTCGAACGCGCCATGAAAAGTCGCAACCGCTGACAGCAAAGACGCCCAAGCCAAGACAGACCATTCAGGGGTGCCTGATGCCCTAAAGCCCTTTGGTCCTTAAGCCAAACTCGCCAGCGGATGCGCTTGATCAGCCCAGGGGCTCTTGAAGAACGCCGCCACCACACCCGCGTCAACCTCCTCCACGCGTGAAGGGTTCCAGCGTGGTTGGTGGTCTTTGTCCACAGCCAAGGCCCGGATGCCCTCCACGGTTTCACTTTGACCGGGGCGCAGATGGAAGCAATGGTGGACCAAGTCCAACTCCATGCGCAGGTCTTCGGCCAAGGTCATCGCTCGGGCGCGGCGAATTTGCTGAAGCACCACTTCGAGCATCAGGGGTGAGCGTTTGCGCAGTTGGGCAGCGGCTTCTTGGGCCCATGCATCGCTTGAAGCTTCCAAAGCCTGAATGATGTCAAGGGCCGTGGGCAAGGAGAAATAAGGCTCGAGTTTGGCTTCAAATTCCTGCTCATTGAGCCCCCCCAAATTCGCCAATGGCGCGAGTTCAAGGGGCTTGGTGAATTGTTTGCCCAACCAGGCGTAGAGGGCTTCTTCACTGCCCCAATCAGAACGACCCAAAGTGTCCCAAACGTCGGCTTGGCGTTCGGAAGGCAAAAATTGATCCGCCAAATGAAAGGCCAAAGCCTCGTCAGCGCCCAAGGCATGGCCAGTCAAAGCCAACCATTCGCCGACTCGACCAGGGCAGCCACTCAAAAAGAAACCGCCCCCCACGTCCGGAAATAAACCGATGAGGGTTTCAGGCATGGCCATCTTGGTGCGTTCGGTGACGATGCGAATGCTGGCACCTTGGCTGATGCCCATGCCACCGCCCATGACAACGCCGTCCATGAAGGCAATATAGGGTTTGGGGTAGTTGTGGATGAGGTAATTAAGCGCGTATTCTTCAGCGAAGAAAGCGCCCAAGTCGGGGTTGTTTTCGGTAGCGGCTTGGTGCAAAAAGCGAATGTCTCCGCCTGCACAAAACGCCCCGAACACCCCCTCTTTGTTAGAGCCCCGAATGGCGACGGCCAAAACGCCGGGTTGGCCGGCCCATTCGGTCAAGATGCGCGTCAAGTCTCGAACCATGCCCAAGGACAAGGCATTCAAGGCCTTGGGGCGGTTCAAGGTAATGAAGCCGATGCGCCCGCGCACCTCGGCTTTAATGTCCGCTTGAACGTCTGCTGGTGTTGTGATGAATGTCAAGGTCATGTCTCCTTGACAAAAATTTTAACCCTCGCGGCTGGCGCGTTTGCGGTCATGCTCTTTCAAATGGCGCTTGCGCAGACGCACCGACTTGGGCGTGATTTCCACCAACTCGTCTTCTTCAATGAACTCCACGCCGTATTCCAGCGTCAAGTCAATCGGAGGCGTGATCTTGATGGCGTCTTCCTTGCCGCTCACGCGGAAGTTGGTCAGCTGCTTGGTGCGGGTGGCGTTGACGACGAGGTCGTTGTCGCGGCTGTGAATGCCAACAATCATGCCTTCATAAACGGGGTCGTTGGCGCGCACAAACATGCGGCCACGGTCGTCCAATTTGCCCAAGGCGTAGGTGAAAATTTCGCCGTCGTCCATCGAAATCAACACGCCGTTCTTGCGGCTGGCAATCTCACCCTTGTGCGGCTCGTAGCCGTCAAAGATGTTGGAAATCAAGCCCGAACCCCGTGTCAAGTTCAAGAATTCGTTGGTAAAACCAATCAAACCACGGGCAGGAATGCGGTATTCCAAACGCACACGGCCACGGCCATCGGGTTCCATGTTGACGAGTTCGCCCTTGCGTTCGCCCAAGGCTTGCATGACGCCGCCCTGGTGCTGCTCTTCGATGTCAGCGGTCACCATTTCGATAGGCTCGTGGCGCACACCGTCCACATCGCGGTAGACCACGCGGGGCTTGGACACGGCCAATTCATAGCCTTCACGGCGCATGTTTTCGAGCAGAATGGTCAAGTGCAATTCACCGCGGCCGCTGACTTCAAAAATACCGTCTTCGTCGGTTTCTTTGACGCGCAAAGCCACGTTGTGTTGCAGTTCCTTTTGCAGGCGGTCCCAGATTTGACGGCTGGTCACGTACTTGCCTTCACGGCCAGCCAAAGGGCTGGTGTTCACGCAGAAGTTCATGGTCAGCGTGGGCTCGTCCACCTTCAACATGGGCAAGGGCATGGGGTTGGCAGGGTCGGTCACAGTGACGCCAATGCCAATGTCGGTAATGCCGTTGATCAAGACGATGTCGCCCGGACCGGCTTCTGTCACTTGCACGCGGTCCAAACCGTGGAAGGTCAAGACTTGGTTGACGCGGCCTTTAACGGAGGTGCCATCAGGGCCTTCCATGACCAACACATCCATTTGCGGCTTGAGGGTGCCTTGGCTGATGCGCCCCACGCCAATGCGACCCACGAAGGTCGAGAAATCCAAGGCTGAAATTTGCAGTTGCAAAGGACCGGCGGGGTCGCCCTTTTGGGCAGGCACGTGCTCCAACACGGTATCAAACAAGGCCGACATGTCGGGGCCCCATTGTTCACCGGGAGCGCCCTCTTCTTTCGAGCTCCAGCCGTTGATGCCCGAGGCATAGACCACGGGGAAGTCGAGTTGTTCGTCGGTCGCGCCGAGTTTGTCAAACAAATCAAAAGCGGCGTTGACCACGTAGTCTGGCCGTGCACCGGGTTTGTCCACTTTGTTCACCACCAAGATGGGGCGCAAGCCCAAGGCCAGGGCCTTCTTGGTCACGAAACGGGTTTGGGGCATGGGGCCTTCTTGTGCGTCGATCAACAACACCACGCCGTCCACCATGGACAAGGCCCGCTCCACTTCACCGCCGAAGTCCGCGTGACCGGGGGTGTCGACGATGTTGATGTGGGTGTCTTTCCAGCTCACGGCGCAATTTTTTGCCAAGATGGTGATGCCGCGCTCGCGCTCAATCGCGTTGTTGTCCATGACGGTGTCGACCACTTTTTCGTGATCGGCGAAGGTGCCCGATTGACGCAACAGCTGGTCAACCATGGTGGTTTTGCCATGGTCAACGTGGGCGATGATGGCGATGTTTCTGATTTGCTTGCTCATAGAACTTCCTGGACTTCCTCATTTGCGGCGTTTGAAGGCGCGCGTTTGCTTTCTAAAATTTGTTGAATTTCAATCGGACTCAACAACCGATCGGGGATCAACTCCCCGGCCATCACATGGGCCACCCCCAACAAGGGAGCAGGCTCAGCGGCGATGGCTTCACCGAAAACAGCAACGGAAGGGGCGTTTGCCCAATCCCCCCGGCGGCGCAAACCGCTCAAGAATCGGGCTGCATTTTCCCCCGCCAACGTGACACGGGTGTGATGGGCCAACAAGGCCTCCACAGGCAACAAGGTTCGGCTTCGGTCGCCCTCGGCCATGGCCTCCAGTTGGCTGATGCTGATGCATTGGCTTTGGTCAAAATCACCAGTCTGAGTGCGCCGCAGCGACACCAAATGCGCCCCACAGCCGAGTGCTTCGCCAATGTCTTCGCCCAAAGTGCGGATGTAAGTGCCTTTGGAACAACGCACACGAATGCGAATAGCGGCATAGCCCATGGCCTCAGACACATCGTCAATTTGGAGTTGCTTGATTTCAATGCAGCGCGCAGGGCGCTCGACTTCAATGCCCTCACGGGCGTATTCGTAAAGGGCCTTGCCGTCGCGCTTCAAGGCGCTGTACATCGGGGGCACTTGTTGAATCGGACCGGTAAATTGCTGTTGAACACGAATCAGCTCTGGGCTTGGAATCGGCGCATCGCCTTGAGCACACCAAGGCAAGGGGCGAGATTCAATGACATCGCCTTCGGCGTCGCCGGTGCTGGTTTTTTGGCCCAACTTGGCCACGGCTTCGTATGACTTATCGGCCTCTAAATGAAGCTGACTGAATTTGGTGGCGGCGCCAAAACACAAAGGCAAAACCCCCGTCGCGAGCGGATCGAGCGTGCCGGTGTGGCCGGCTTTTTCGGCGCGCAACAACCACTTGGCCTTTTGCAAGGCATCGTTGCTCGAAAGTCCTAAGGGTTTGTCCAGCAACAACAACCCATGCACCGGGCGTCGTTTGACCGAACTCGCCCGTGTGCGTGGCGCGTTCATGGCGTCGGATCGTCCTGGGCGCGGGAAGACACAGCCTTGGCAATCAAGGCATTCATGTCGGCCGCTTTTTCAGTGGTGCGGTCAAAGTGAAAGTGCAAGGTGGGCACCGTGTGGATGTGCAAACGCTTAAACAAGCCGTTGCGCAAAAAACCAGCGGCTTGGTTCAAGCCTTGCTCAGCAGCCAAAGGGTCCCCCAGCAAGCAGCTGAAGTAAACCTGGGCGTGGGCGTAGTCGGGGGTGACTTCAACGGATTGAATCGTCACCATGCCAACGCGCGGGTCTTTCAACTCACGCGCGATCAGCTCGGTCAGATCGCGCTGGATCTGATCGGCGACTTTAAAGCCCCGGTTGGGTCCGCTGGATGTTTTTCGGGTCATTTGATTGGCTCCTGGCTAGATGACATGGGCTGTCACAGCGTGCGAGCAATCTCCTTGACTTCGAAGAATTCGAGCTGATCGCCCACGACGATGTCGTTGTAGTTTTTGAGTTTGATACCGCACTCAAAACCTTCTTTGACCTCACGCACATCGTCTTTGACGCGCTTGAGGGACTCGAGCTCGCCAGTGTAGATAACGACGTTGTCACGCAGCAAGCGGAAACGGGCCGAACGGTTGGCCAAGCCCGAAGTAACCATACAGCCGGCCACGGTGCCGATCTTGGAGGCCACAAACACGGTGCGAATTTCGGCAGTCCCGATGACTTCTTCTTTCTTGTCGGGCGTCAACATGCCAGACATCGCGGCCTTCAACTCATCGACGGCGTCGTAAATGATGTTGTAGTAATGGATGTCGACGTCGTTGCCTTCGGCCAATTTGCGCGCACCGGCATCGGCCCGAACGTTAAAGCCAATGACAATCGCTTTGGAGGCGATCGCCAAGTTGATGTCCGACTCGCTGATCGCGCCGACCGCGGCATAGACCAGTTGCACCTTGACTTCGTCGGTCGACAACTTGAGCAGTGATTGCGCCAGCGCTTCTTGGGAACCTTGCACGTCGGCCTTGATGATGATGGGCAAGGTCTTGACCTCGCCCGCACTCATGTCGGTGAACATGTTTTCCAGCTTGGCGGCTTGCTGCTTGGCCAACTTGGTGTTGCGGAACTTGCCAGCGCGGTAGGTGGCGATTTCACGCGCCCGGCGTTCATCGCTCAGAACCATGAATTCGTCACCGGCTTGGGGCACTTCGGTCAAGCCTTGAATTTCGACAGGAATCGAGGGCCCTGCAGACTTAACGGGCGAGCCCGTTTCGTCCAACATGGCGCGGACGCGGCCGTAGGTTTGACCTGCCAACACCACGTCACCCGTCTTCAAAGTACCGGACTGCACCAAAACGGTCGCCACAGGACCGCGGCCCTTGTCGAGCTTGGCTTCGATGACCAAGCCCTTGGCGTTGGTGTCCACGGGCGCTTTGAGTTCCAGCACTTCGGCTTGCAACAGCACCTGTTCGAGCAGGTCGTCGATGCCTTGGCCGGTTTTGGCCGACACTGAAACAAACGGCGAATCACCACCGAATTCTTCAGGAACGACTTCTTCGGCAATCAACTCGCTGCGCACGCGCTCCAAGTTGCTGTCGGGCTTGTCGATTTTGTTGATCGCAACCACCAAAGGCACACCGGCCGCTTTCGCGTGTTTGATGGCCTCTTTGGTTTGTGGCATCACGCCGTCGTCGGCAGCCACCACCAGGATGACGATGTCGGTGGCTTGTGCGCCGCGGGCACGCATGGCCGTAAACGCTTCGTGGCCCGGGGTGTCCAAGAACGACACCATGCCGCGTGGGGTTTCGACGTGGTAAGCGCCAATGTGTTGGGTAATGCCACCGGCTTCACCAGACGCCACCTTGGTGCGGCGAATGTAGTCCAGCAAGGAGGTTTTACCGTGGTCCACGTGACCCATGACCGTGACCACTGGGGCACGTGTCACCGCCACTGCATCGGCGTGACCTTCTTCTTCGTCGGTGAAGGCTTCGGGATCGTCCAACGCAGCGATGATGGCTTTGTGGCCCATTTCTTCCACCACGATCATGGCCGTGTCTTGGTCCAAAGGCTGGTTGATGGTGACCATCTGACCCAACTTCATCAAATGCTTGATGACCTCCGAAGCCTTGACCGACATTTTGTGGGCCAGTTCGGCCACGGTGATGGTTTCGGGCACGTGCACTTCAATGACGCGTGCCTCAACGGGGGCTTGCACCTGTTGATGGTCATCACGATCGCGGTCGTTGCCACGGCGGCCCTTGGGACCTGCACGCCAAACGTTGCGACCCACACCGCCACTGCTGTCGCCGCGGGTTTTGATTTCTTTCTTCTTGGCCGCTGGATCGCCTGCCCAACTGGAGGACAACTTGGCCGATTTGACTTCGCGGTTGCCACCGGGGCCCGCTGCACCACCGGCACCGGCGGCATTGCTGCCTGTGCCGGCATTGCCACCAGCCCCTGGGGCGCGCTGAGCACCACCGGCAGGCGCCGCGGGTTTGTGCAACGTCCCCTTGACGGTGGACTTGGGTTCTTCGGCCTTTTTAGCCACCACCGGTTTTTTCGGCGGTGCGCTCATCATGGAGCGAATGGCGGCCGCTTCGGCCTCGGCCTTCTTACGGCGGTCGCTCAAATCGACCGCGCGGGCGGCTTCTTCAGCAGCGCGGGCTTTGGATTCTTCTTCGGCTTTGGCGCGGGCTTCTTCGGCCGCTTGCACTCGGGCCGCCGCCGCAGCGGCTTGCTCTTGCGTCAGCTCTTGTTTCTCGGCCATCGCCTGCTGCTTGCGCTCGGCTTCTTGAGCGGCATAGGCAGCGGCGCGCTCAGCGGCTTCGCGTTCGCGCTGCTCTTTGTCTTCGCGCGCACGGCGCTTTTCAACCAAATCGGCTTCTTGGCGGCGAATCAACTCGGCTTGACGACGGGCCGCTTCTTCGCGCTTGACCAATTCAGCGGATTGACCGGCTTGATCCGACGAAACTTCTGTTGAAGAAGCCTCGACGACATTCGTCATCTCTGTGGATGGGTCTTGCGCTGGTGCGCTGGCTTCTGTCGGTGAAGGCACCGAGGCGGCTTCTGTGGACGCGTCGGAGGTGGCTTCGACCTCGTCATCGCGCTTGATGAAGGTGCGCTTTTTACGCACTTCCACTTGAATGGTGCGGGCTTTGCCGCTGGCATCTGCCTGCTTGATTTCGCTGGTTGACTTTTTCACCAGCGTGATCTTTTTGCGCTCACCCGTGGCCGTGCCGTGGCTGGCTTGCAAATGGCTCAACAGTTTTTGCTTGTCGGCATCGGTCAACACATCGCTGACAGAGGCCTTGTTCATCCCGGCTAGGCGCAGTTGCTCCAGCAGAGTGTCAGGATTTTTTTTGAGTTCATTGGCGAACTCGGCAACGGTGGTACTGGACATATTTGTTTTCGCGACTCCATGACCATCACTCTTGACCCGCGAACCAATGTTCGCGTGCCTGCATGATCAAAGCGGTGGCCTCTTCGGGAGTTTGGCCGGTGATTTCAATAAGCTCGTCGCCAGCCAAATCGGCCAGTTCGTCGCGGGTGTGGATGCCATTGGCCGCCAATTGGGCGATCAACTCAGGCGTCAAGCCAGTCAAATCACGCAGGTCTTGGCTGACCTCTTCCACGCTCTCTTCGCGGGCAATTTCCATGGTCAACAAGGCATCTTTGGCGCGGGCGCGCAGCTCGTTGATGGTGTCTTCGTCGAAGCTTTCGATTTCCAACATTTCTTGAATCGGCACGTAGGCCACTTCTTCCAGGCTGGTGAAGCCTTCGGCGATCAGGATATCGGCGATTTCTTCGTCCACATCGAGCTTTTCCATGAACAAGACGCGGGTCGTGTGCGACTCATCGGCTTGTTTTTGCGCCGATTCGGCGGCGTCCATGATGTTGATCTTCCAGCCGGTCAAGTCGGACGCCAAGCGCACGTTTTGACCGCCACGGCCAATCGCAATGGCCAGATTTTCTTCGTCCACCACCACGTCCATGGCGTGCTTTTCTTCGTCGACAACGATGGATTGCACGTTGGCCGGTGCCAAAGCACCAATCACGAATTGCGCAGGGTCTTCGCTCCACAACACAATGTCGACGCGCTCGCCAGCCAATTCGGTGGTAACGGCGTTAACGCGGGTGCCGCGCACACCGACGCAGGTACCGATGGGGTCGACGCGCTTGTCGTGCGACAAAACAGCAATCTTGGCGCGTGAACCGGGGTCACGGGCGCACGACTTGATTTCGAGCAGGCCTTGTTCAATTTCAGGCACTTCTTGACGGAACAATTCCATCATGAATTCAGGTGCTGAGCGCGACAAAATGATGGGCGCGCCGCGCAAGGTCAAGTCAACTTCCATGATCATGGCGCGCACACGGTCGCCGTTGCGGAGGTTTTCCTTGGGGATCATTTCATTGCGACGCAGGCGGCCTTCGATGCGGCCTGACTCCACGATGATGTCGCCCTTGTCCATGCGCTTGACGGTGCCAACCAAGATTTTTTCGCCACGCGACATGAACTCGTTCAAGAGCATTTCACGTTCAGCGTCGCGGATCTTTTGCAAGATCACTTGCTTGGCCGCCATGGCGCCAATGCGGCCAATGGGCAGAGATTCGACCAACTCTTCGATGTGTTCATCGACCTCGATGTCGGCAATTTGCTCTTGGGCTTCGAACAACAAAATTTCTTGTTCAGGCAATTGCAAGCCAGCTTCATTGGGCACCACGTGCCAACGACGGAAGGTTTCGTACTCGCCTGTGTCGCGGTCAATCGAAACGCGAATGTCCACATCGCCTTGGTACAGCTTTTTGGTTGCCTGGGCCAATGCGGCCTCGACAGCGCCAATCACCACATCCCGCTCGACGTTCTTTTCGCGCGAGATGGCGTCCACCAACATCAACAATTCGCGATTCATCTCACCACTCTCCTATACAAATATTGTTCACTCGGCCACGGCCTCGGCATCCGGTGCAGCCGCGCGGCCCTTGAAATCCACAATCGGCGCCAACCGCGCATCACGCAGCTCGTCCAATACAAACCCCAGCGCCTGAAGCGGCGGGCGTTCGCGTTTTTTACTGATCTTTTGTCCTGGCTTGACCTTCAGCTCTTCGCGCCAAACGATTTGCCAGCCACCTTGATCCGCACGCTCTAAGGTGCCGCGAAATTTCTTGCGGTTGGCATTCACCAAACCCGCGGCGGCCTCGCCCATGGGCGCTTTCAAGGTGATGTCAATCACCTCACCCAAGAAACGCTCAAAGTCTTTTTCACCGCGCAAAGGGCGGTCTAAACCGGGGGAAGAGATTTCCAAACGGCGGTATTCAACCTCTTCGACCTCCAGCGCATATTGCAGCTGGCGATTGACTTTTTCACAATCTTCGACGGTGATAAAAACAGGCGCTTGCCCACGCAGGTCGGGCGTCCAAGGCCAATCGATGGTGATCCGCACCAAGCCACCGGCAGAACGCTCGATCTCGACCAGGTCATAACCCAGCCCACTCACAGTTTGTTCGACGATTTGCTGAAACGACACGTACTCGAAAAGCCTATAGATTTTTAAAACAACAACAAAAACGATTCCGAAAAACGATTTCGAAAATCGTTCGACCAAAAAAAACGGGCGGTGAAAACCCGCCCGTTTGGTCGTGAAGCCGCTATTGTAACTGGTTTAAAAGGCCTCTGACAAGACCCCTTGCAACCGAGCCCAGAGCTCAGCCGCTTCGGTATCGGGCTGTTCAGAAGGTGCGCCTGCTTGCGTGGTGGGGACCGCCTGCTTAGCGGGGCTCGAATCTAACAAGGACTGAATGTGCCGGGCCAACACCTCGGTTTGCGGCAGCATGGCGCCAAAATGATGGACTTGGTGGCCCTGTGCCAGCAACAAAGTGGGAAAGGTTTCAACGTCGACGTCGCCCATGGCTTCCGCCTGGTCTTCTATATCGACCCAATAGAAATCCAGTTCAGGAAAACGCTTGGCCAAATTTTTGAAGTCAGCTTCGTAGCCTTTGCAAACGCCACACCAACCGGCGCACAAGCAGACCACCGACCATCCCTGGTGCAGAGGTTGATTGAGGTGCTCTTGAGCAGCAACTTGAGAAGAATCAGAGCTCATGGCGGGCCATCCTAGCATGCGACAATCCCGCCCCAACGTATCCCCACCGCATCCCAAATGGGGTTTTAAGGAGTCTGAAATGGGTTTTCTGTCTGGCAAAAAATTGCTCATCACCGGCGTCTTGTCGAACCGTTCCATCGCCTATGGCATTGCCAAGGCCTGCCATGCGCAAGGCGCGGAGTTGGCGTTCAGTTATGTCGGCGAGCGTTTCAAAGACCGCATCACCGAGTTTGCTGCCGACTTTGATTCCAAACTGATTTATGACTGCGACGTTGGCGACGACGCGCAGATTGAGCAACTGTTCAAGGACCTGACGGTTCATTGGCCCCAGTTTGACGGCTTCGTCCACAGCATTGGCTATGCGCCCCGAGAAGCCATTGCGGGCGATTTTTTGGAGGGCCTGAGCCGCGAAGGTTTCAAAGTCGCGCACGACATCAGCGCCTACAGCTTTCCCGCGATGGCCAAAGCCGCCCTGCCCTACCTCAAGGACAACGCGTCGCTGTTGACCTTGACTTACCTTGGCGCCATCCGCACCGTGCCCAACTACAACACCATGGGGTTGGCCAAAGCCAGCCTGGAAGCGTCGGTTCGTTACTTGGCCGAATCTTTGGGCAGCAAAAAACGCGGTCTGCGTGCCAACGGCATTTCTGCTGGCCCCATCAAAACCTTGGCAGCCAGTGGCATCAAAGGGTTTGGCAAGATTTTGAGCGCCGTCGCTGAAAGCGCGCCGATTCGACGCAACGTCACCATCGAAGACGTGGGCAACGTCGCCGCCTTCTTGTTGAGTGATTTGGCCGCCGGCGTCAGCGCCGAAATCACCTATGTGGACGGCGGTTTCAGCCAAGTGGTCGGCGGGGTCGCCGAGCCAGCGGCTTAAACTTTCGCGCCCTTTCTCACGCAATCGGCAAAGTAGCTCTTCTTGCCGTTGTCGTCGACGATTTCAACCAGGCCGTGGATGTCGGTTTCAAAACCGGGGCATTGCAGGTTGAAGTCTCGCGCAAACTTCAAATAATCGACGATCTTTTTGTTGAACACTTCGCCTGGAATCAACAAGGGAATGCCGGGTGGGTAAGGCGTCACCAAGCTGGTCGTGATGCGGCCTTCCAAGTCGTCGATCGGCACGCGCTCGGTGTTGCGTTGCGCAATGCAAGCATAGGCATCTGAGGGCTTCATCGCGGGTGTCAAGTCGCTCAAATACATGTCGGTGGTCAAACGGGCAATGTCGTGCTTGGCGTACAAATCGTGCACGTGTTGGCACAAATCGCGCAGGCCCATCTTTTCGTAGCGACGGTGTTTTTGACAGAACTCGGGCAAGATGCGCCACATGGGTTGGTTCTTCTCCCAATCGTCCTTGAATTGCTGCAAGGCGGTGAGCAGAGAGTTCCAACGGCCCTTGGTGATGCCGATGGTGAACATCACAAAGAAACTGTAAAGACCGGTTTTCTCAACAATCACACCGTGCTCGGCCAAGAACTTGGTGACGATGCTGGCGGGAATGCCGGTCTTGGCGAACTTGCCGTTCAAGTCCATCCCGGGGGTAACGATGGTGGCCTTAATGGGGTCCAACATGTTGAAGCCATCGGCAATCTTGCCAAAGCCGTGCCACTTGGATGAACGTGTGTCGTCCTTGATGATCCAGTCTTTGGCCAAGCCAATGCCTTCGTCGACCAATTTTTCGGGGCCCCAAACCTTGAACCACCAGTCCTTGCCGTATTCCTCGTCCACCTTGCGCATGGCGCGGCGGAAATCAAGGGCTTCGGCAATGCTTTCTTCCACCAAGGCGGTGCCACCGGGGGGCTCCATCATGGCGGCCGCCACATCGCAACTGGCGATGATGCTGTATTGCGGGCTGGTGCTGGTGTGCATCAGATAGGCTTCGTTGAACAGATGGCGGTCCAACTTTTGGTTCTGCGCGTCTTGCACCAACACATGGCTGGCTTGGCTGATGCCGGCCAACAATTTGTGAATGGATTGAGTGGCATAAACGACGCTGTCTTTCGGACGCGCGCGTTTTTTACCCATCGCATGGTAGGGACCATAGAACGGATGGAAGGCCGCGTGAGGCAACCAAGCTTCGTCGAAATGCAGGTTCTCGACATAGCCGTCGAGCATGCCCTTGATGGTCTCGGTGTTGTACAAAACACCGTCGTAGGTTGATTGCGTCAGCGTCAAAATGCGCGGTTTGACCTTCTTGGGGTCTACGCCTTTGAGCAAGGGGTTGGCTTTGATCTTGGCTTGGATCGACTCCAGCGTGAATTCGCTTTGAGGGATGGGGCCGATGATGCCGAAGTGGTTGCGCGTGGGTTTCAAAAACACCGGAATCGCGCCCGTCATGATGATGGCGTGCAGCACCGATTTGTGGCAGTTGCGGTCCACCACGACCACATCGCCGGGCGCAACGGCATGGTGCCAAACCATTTTGTTCGAGGTGCTGGTGCCGTTGGTGACGAAGAAACAATGATCGGCATTGAAGATCCGCGCCGCGTTGCGCTCGGACTCGCCAATCGCCCCGTTGTGGTCCAGCAATTGACCCAATTCTTCCACCGCGTTACAAACGTCGGCGCGCAACATGTTCTCGCCATAGAACTGGTGGTACATCTGGCCCACGGGACTCTTCAAAAAGGCCACGCCACCCGAGTGACCTGGGCAGTGCCAAGAATAAGAACCGTCTTCCGCGTAATCCAGCAAGGCCTTGAAGAAGGGGGGCTGCACGCCTTCTAAGTAGCTCTTGGCCTCACGAATGATGTGGCGAGCCACGAACTCGGGCGTGTCTTCAAACATGTGAATGAAGCCGTGCAATTCACGCAAGATGTCGTTGGGCAGATGGCGTGAGGTTTTGGTTTCGCCGTAGATGTAAATCGGCACGTCCAGGTTTTTGCGACGCACTTCGTCAATGAAACTGCGCAGGTTCAACACCGCAGGATCGAGGTCAGGGCCCGGGGTGAACTCTTCGTCGTCGATCGACAAAATAAAGGCGCTGGCTCGGCTTTGCTGTTGGGCAAATTGACTCAAATCGCCGTAGCTGGTGACGCCCAAGACTTCAAAGCCTTCGGTTTCAATCGCTTGAGCCAAGGCACGAATGCCCAAGCCCGATGTGTTTTCGGAACGGAAGTCTTCATCAATGATGACGATGGGGAAGCGAAATTTCATGGGGACCCAACAAAAGACATTAGAAATAGCCGCGAAGTGTACGAAATATTGGTGACGCTTTGCTACAATCCGCGGCTTCGGAGAGGTGGATGAGCGGTTTAAGTCGCACGCCTGGAAAGCGTGTGAGGGTTAATAGCCCTCCGCGGGTTCGAATCCCGCCCTCTCCGCCAAGTCATTGACTGACCACAGAAGAAAGACATCGAGACATGCGTGATCTGCTTAACCGATTGACCACTGCACAAAAATTCGTTTTGATTGGGGTCTTCTTCTTCATGTCACTGGCACTGCCCGCCTGGATGACCGCCCAAGCAGACCTGTCGGTCATGTCGGTGGCACAAACAGAGCAAGCCGGTCTATCACCCGCCATGTCCACACTGGGCTCGATTCAAAAAGCCCAAAACCAGCGCAAATCGGGCGTCACTGCCGCCGATCCCGCCTTTAAAACCTGGCAAGACGAATTGCGCGCCGCCGCCACCTCCCTGCGTCAATACGCCACTGAAACAGCGGATGAAGCGCTCACAGGTCAAGTGACGTCCCTGGACAAAGCGGTTCAGGCCGTCTCGCCAGACGCTTCCAGTCAAACTGATTTGATCGACCAACAATTGAACGTGATTGAAGCCATTGTGGATGCGTCAACGATGGCCTTGGACCCGGATGCCGACAGCTTCAACTTCATCATGGGCACCTTGATGTCTGCGCCCAACCTCGGTGAAAGTTTGTCGCGTCTTCAATTGGTTTATGAAAAGATTGCCAAAGACGGTCGCGAAACCGCTGAAGACCACAACCAAATTGTGCGGGCTCTGAACTTGGCTCGCTTGCACGATCGCAACACGCAGGCTTCGATGAACAAAGCCATTGCCGCGCGTCCAGAAATTGAACCCACCATCAAACCCCTGACCACAGCGGCCCACGTTTCAGCGGACAAAGCGCTTGAAATGGTGCAAGGGCAAGGCCTGACATCGCCATCCGTTGCCGATGCAGCCAAAATTGCCGCTGCCTTGCAACAAGCCGTCAACGATCAATACACGATGATGATGGCCACCAGCAAGGTGTTGGATGAGTGCTTGACCAACCGCAACAGCAACGCCCGAAACCATTTGATTCTGGTCAGCAGCTGCGTGATCTTCATGAGCTTGGTGGCCTTTTTCCTGAGCTTCATGGTGAGTCGCCATTTGTTGGACCAACTCGGGGGTGAACCCGGCTATGCCACGTCGGTGGTCAGCCGCATTGCCTCGGGCGACTTCTCGGTGAAGGTGAAAACGCAGGCCTCCGACCGCACGAGTTTGCTGTATTCCATGAAATTGATGACCGAATCCTTGTCCGAAGGGATCAGTGAAATCAACGCCACCGTTTCAGCCATGGCCCGTGGGCAGTTTGACCAACGGGTGCGGGCCGACCTGAAGGGGGAGTTGCTGACCCTCAAAGACAGCATCAACGCCAGCGTTTCAGACCTCGGTCAAACCATTGAAGCCATTAATTTGGTCATGG
Source organism: uncultured Curvibacter sp. (assembly GCA_903834975.1). Classification (GTDB taxonomy): domain Bacteria; phylum Pseudomonadota; class Gammaproteobacteria; order Burkholderiales; family Burkholderiaceae_C; genus Curvibacter. The sequence goes on along the minus strand of CAILKX010000074.1, from coordinate 2,866 downwards.
CTCAAGTGACCCACGGTGTCTTGACGGCCCGCATTTCAACCACCGCGCAAGGTGACTTGGCGCGCCTGAAAGACAACATCAATTTGACCCTCTCCGGCTTGTCGAACAACATCCGTGAAATCAACGACGTGATGGCCTCCGTGTCCCAAGGCAAATTGACCACCAAAGTCACAGGCGACGCGGAAGGCGATTTTGATGAGTTGAAACAGAACATCAACAATTCTTTGTCCAGCGTGGGGCGCGCTTTGGCTCAGATCACTTCGCAAACCCGCCAAGTGGCAGTGGCAGCGGGGCAATCTTCCCAAGCCATTGGCCAGATTTCTGACGGCGCTCAAAACCAAATGCACGCCATCACCCAAGTGGGCAAAGCCATTCACACCACCTTGCACTCGATGCAAGACATGACCGTCGACTCTGCCCAGGCCATCGAAAAATCACGCGATGCCGTGCAGATCATTCGCCAAGGTCAAGACAAGATGCAACAGATGGTTGGCGTGGTGAACCGCATTGCACAAAGCAGCGAAAAAATCACCAAAATCACCGATGTGATTGAAGAGATCGCCAACAAAACCAACCTGCTCTCACTCAACGCCGCCATTGAAGCGGCTCGGGCAGGAGAGCATGGCAAGGGCTTTGCGGTGGTGGCCTCTGAAGTGGGCAAATTGGCCATCAGCTCAGCCGACAGCACCAAAGAGATTTCTGAACTGGTGAAGCAATCGGTCTTCGAAGTCAAGGAAGCGGTCAGCATCGTTCAAGAAGTGGCCAACGACATGTCGCGCATTCAAAGTGGGTCGATTGAAACCGAAGCCATGTTGCAACGCATTTCATACTCTTTGCAGGGTCTGAATGGCACCGCCTCTGAGATCAACCAAAACGTCGATGCGCTGAATCAAATTGCGCACCGCAACGCAGCGGCCTCAGAGGAAATGACTGCCACGGTGCAAGAGTTGTCCTCAATTGCAGAAGAAACCCGTAAAGAAGTGATTCGATTCGTGGTTTAACGGGTGTTCATGTTCGGGTGTCTTCGGTCACCAGCGTGAGCCCTGATGAGCAGGCGTGGGAGGCCATCAACAGATCATTCATGCCGTTCCTTTGAGGTACTGAATTTGTTTGCAGGTGAAATGTCACATGTAGACACAGTAGACTTTGTTGGCTTGTTTATGACTTTCTTGATGACTCATTAGGAGAAGAACTTTGAAGTATTTTTTCATGGTTCTGCTGGCAACTCTGGCTTTGTCCTCTCAGGCAGGAACAGACATCGTTTATCCGCCACGCTCAGAAATCTACGCCATTCCGACACTGACGATAACGGATAAGCAGTTTTTACAAGGTGACCAAAGCGGCAAAGTAGCCACTGTCAATGGCATCCTGCGCTTCCCACCCAAGCCAATCAGTCAAAAAATTCCGGTTGTTTTTCTGATCCATGGCTCAAGCGGAATTGGCTCCAATATCGACTTTTGGTCCAACCACTTCCTGGAACAAGGCTATGCCACATTCAGTCTGGACGGGTTCACAGGGCGGGGACTCACAGTCGTTGGGCCAAACCAAGCATTACTGGGCAGACTTAACCTGATTCTGGACAGCTACAGAGCCATGGAAATTTTGGTCAAACATCCCCGACTTGACTCCAGCAAGTTTGTTTTGATGGGTTTCTCAAGAGGCGGTCAAGCCACCTTGTATGCAAGTCTCGATAGATTCAACAATCTTTGGAACAAAAGTGGGACTTTTTTTGCTGCTCATATTCCCTTTTACGCAGATTGCGCCACCAGCTACCTAGATGACGACAAAACGACGGGCAGACCTATTCAACTGCACCATGGCAGAAATGACGACTACAACCCATTGGCCTCCTGCAAGGACTATGTCGGCAAGCTGAAAGCGTCCAAACAAAATGTTGAGCTTGTTGAATATGAAAACGGTCCTCATGCGTTTGACACGCCAACCGCACCAGTGACACCCGTGGTGTCAAAGGATGCTCAGACCGCTCGGTCATGCCGTATCGTTGAGAAAACTCTTGGCGACTTGATTAACACTCAAACCAATCTGGAGTTTAAGTATTCGGATGCTTGTGTTGAATTGAATCCTCATGTTGGTAAAGATGAAGAGGCAACCATGAAGGCAACTCGAAAAATCGACGCTTTTCTATTGAGCCTTTTCAAAAGTTGATTTAAAGAACGCAGGGGCTTGTCTATGACCTCGCCCCCGTATTGGCGGGGCCGCCCCATTAAGAGCGAATGGGGGTGTACTGAATTACAGGGTCAATGTTTAAGAGTTCAAAATTTACGGTCCAAAAGGCTCATTGGATGAGTCCTAGACTCGTCACCATTTAATTGAGATTGGATCAATTACGCAAAAAACATCGTGATTGAAGCGAAAGACATGATGGCCACGCCAATCCACCCCAAATACAGGACAAATTTCGAGGGCACGAACGAGGCCATCACAGAATGACGAGCGCCCAAAATAAGAATGATGATCATCAGCGGTACCGCTGCAACACCGTTGATGATGGCGCTCCAAATAAGCGCCCTCATCGGGGTTATGGGTGAATATTGGATGACCAAAGCGCTGAAAATGCTTAGCGTTATGACAATATAAAACCTTTTTTCTTGAAGGAATGAGCTTTCCAAGCTCGATTCCCACCCAAAGGTTTCAGATAAGGCATAGGCTGCTGAGCCGGCAAGAACTGGGACAGCGATGAGCCCAACTGCCAATATGCCGATTGCAAATAGAAAATAGGCTGAATCCCCAGCCAAGGGTCTTAACGCCTCTGCGGCTTGTGCGGCGGTGGAAATATCCTTGATGCCAGCCACGTTCAGGGTTAGTGCAGTGGCAAGGATGATGAAATAAGCGGTTAAATTGGAGT
>CAILKX010000073.1 GCA_903834975.1 uncultured Curvibacter sp. | reverse complement strand
TCGGCGCCAAAACCCCGTGCCTCCAGAAGCGCCACGGCGAGGGCATCGCCCATGGCCATTTGCACGGTGGTGCTGGAGGTTGGCGCCAGGTTCAAGGGGCAGGCTTCTTTGTCCACACGGGTGTCCAACACCCAATCAGAAAAACGCGCCAACGAGGACTGAGCGCCGCCCGTCATGCCAATCAGCGTGGCGCCCAAGCGCTTGACCACCGGCAAAATCATGTCCAGCTCAGCCGACTCGCCGCTGTTGGAAATGGCCAGCACCACGTCGCGTGCGGTGATCATGCCGAGATCGCCGTGGCTGGCTTCGGCCGGGTGAACAAACAAGGCGGGGGTGCCGGTGGAGGCCAAGGTCGCTGCAATTTTGCGGCCCACGTGGCCACTCTTGCCCATGCCGGTCACCACCACCCGGCCCTCGGTGGCCAAGATGGCTTGAACAGACGCCACAAAAGCCGGCCCGACGCGTGCACCCACGGCCCTCAGGGCTTGGGCCTCAATTTCAAAAGTATCTTGAGCTCGGCGAAGCAGGGAGGAGTTGTCGATGGGCATGCACGGATTCTATCGATCTCGACACCGATCCTCGGCTAGCATAGGCTCATGGACGGACTCGAACTCACCCTGCTTTATTTGCTCGCTGGCGTGCTCGGTGTGGCCGTCTGCCGCTGGTTCAAGTGGCCCGCTGTTTTGGGCTACTTGAGCGCGGGCGTGTTGATCGGCCCGCATGGGTTGGCCTTGGTGCCGGCTTCGGTGGGCGTCAGCCATTTGGGTGAATTTGGGGTGGTGTTCTTGATGTTCATCATCGGCTTGGAATTCAACCTGCGCAAATTGCGCGCCTTGCAGCGCCATGTGTTTGGTCTCGGCACGCTGCAAGTTATTTTGACTTTGCTCACCGTGACCGCCGGGTTTTGGTTGATGGGCCTTTGGTGGCAGGATGGCCTGCCCCATTCTTGGACGTTGAGTTGGCAAGCGGCTTTGGCGGTTGGCGCTGCGCTCGCCATGAGCAGCACCGCCATCGTCACCAAAATGATGGGCGAGGCTTTGGAGTTGGAGTCGGCCCACGGCAAGCGGGTGATGGGGGTTTTGTTGTTTCAAGATCTGGCCGTGGTGCCTTTGCTGGTGCTGATTCCTGCCTTGGCCAGCCCGGCGCCGGCTCTGGCAAATGAACTGGGCGTGGCTTTGCTCAAAGGGTTTTTATTGGTGGCGGTGCTCTTGGTCGGTGGCCAAAAAGTCATGCGCTGGTGGCTCACCACCGTGGCCAGGCGGCAAAGTTCTGAGCTGTTCATGTTGAATCTTTTGCTCATCACCTTGGGGCTGGCCTGGTTGACCGAAAAGGCCGGACTCAGTTTGGCGCTGGGCGCTTTCTTGGGTGGCGTCTTGGTGTCCGAAACCGACTTTAAATGGCAGGTGGAGGCCGACATCAAGCCCTTTCACGATGTGTTGTTGGGTTTGTTCTTCATCACCGTGGGCATGGTCTTGGACCCCAGGGTCGTGATCCAGAGGGGCGGCTGGGTTTTCTTATTGCTCTTGGTCCCCAGCCTGCTCAAATTGGGGCTGGTGTTTGGCCTGTCGAGAACGCTCGGCGCATCGACTGGGGTGTCCTTGCGGACGGGCATTTATCTATCACAAGCAGGTGAATTTGGCTTTGTCTTGTTGAGCTTGAGCGCGCAGCAAGGTTTGTTGCCCAACACCTGGTTGCAACCCCTGCTGGCCGCGATGGTGTTATCGATGTTCATCACGCCTTTTTTGATCCAGCACAGCCACGACTGGGTGATGCGTTTTGTCGCCAGTGAGTGGTTGGAGCAGTCGCTGCAAATGACTCAAATTGCGCGCAAAACCATCAACACCGATCACCATGTGATCATTTGCGGGTATGGCCGCAGTGGGCAGAACTTGGCGCGCTTGTTGGAGCAAGAAGGCATTGCCTATGTTGCGCTCGACATGGACCCGGACCGCGTGCGCCAAGCCGCCGCCAACGGAGACCATGTGGTGTTTGGAGACGCGGCACGCTTGACTTCTTTGATGGCCGCGGGCTTGAACCGCGCCAGCGCCGTGGTCGTCACCTACCTGAGCGTACCGGGGGCTTTGAAAGTCTTGGCGAATACCCGTCAAAACGCGCCCCATGTGCCGGTGGTGGTGCGCACCCAAGATGACTTTGCTTTGGAACAACTGCGCGCAGCCGGCGCCACCGAAGTGGTGCCTGAAGCCATCGAGGGCTCACTGATGCTGGCCAGTCACGCGCTGGCTCTGGTGGGCGTGCCGATGCGTCGGGTGCTGCGCGTGGTGCAAGCCCAACGCGATGCGCGCTACAACCTCTTGCGCGGCTATTTTCACGGCGCCGATGACGACACGGCGCTCGAGCGTGATCAGGCTCGGTTATTGCCCCTTAAGTTAGAAGCCGATGCTTTTGCATGCGGCCACCCTTTGAGCCATTTCAACTTGAGCCAATTCAAGGTGCGGGCGGTGACCTTGCGTCGCGCCAACGGCAAAATCACGCCCTGCACCGATGACACCGTGCTTGGCATGAACGACACCTTGACCTTGCTCGGCCGACCCGATGCGCTCTCGGCGGCGCAAGATTATTTGACGCAGGGAACCCTTTGAACGCTCCACTTTCTTCCGCTCACCACCACGCCGATTCGGCCACCCAAGCGCAGCTCAAGCGTCACATTCGCACGGTGCCCGATTGGCCCCATGCGGGTGTTCAGTTTCGAGACATCACGCCCTTGTTGCAAAACGGCGCCGCGTTCCAACAACTGATTCGCGCTTTCGTGGCCCGCTACGAGGCCTTGCCAGCCGCAGAGCGGCCCACGGTGGTGGCGGGCGTGGACGCGCGTGGCTTCATCTTGGGCGCGGTGATCGCGCATG
>CAILKX010000072.1 GCA_903834975.1 uncultured Curvibacter sp. | reverse complement strand
CCGATCTTTGGCAGCGCCTCGGCCTGCTTCTGAGGCACTGCCTCAGCACCTGATGTTGTCAAATTTGACCCAGTTGTGCGAGTGGGTTTCAGCCCTGAATTAACAGCGGGATGGCTTGCTGGCCTTGGCCTTTGAGGGCCTGCTCCGCTGCGGCCACGCCGCTGCGCACCGCACCTTCGAGTGTGGCGGGAAAGGGGCCTTCCACATAATCGCCACAGGCCCAAAGTTGTGGCCCGACGGCCATGCTGGGGCGCTTTAATCCGGGCGTGCAAGCGAAGGTGGCACGTTTTTCAACCAAGGTATGCACGGGGCGCAAATTCAAACCCCTCAAGGTGGGGTGAGTGGCCAGCAATTGCTGTGCTTGTTTGAGCACCGCTTGCGTCAAGGACTCTCGGTCCATGGCTGAACAGGCGCTGACCACCAGCGCCAACTCCCCGGGGGGGCCACCCAGTGGCCCTCGGTCCAAGATGAATTGAGCGGGTGCTTGGTCACTGCTGCGCAAAGCCATTATTGGCCGAGGCAAAACAGCCTTCCCAGGGGGCACACCCTCGACTTGTACATAAACCGTGGCGATGGCCTCGTAACGCAGCGCCTGCGCTGATGTCTGCCAAGCCGGGTTCAGGCCTTGCGGCAGCAAACGGGCCGCTTCTAGGGGCGGGCAGGCCAAGATGACCCGGTCAAAATTTTGCTCAAAGCGCTGGTCACCCACCACGCTGGTCACCTGCCATGGCCCTAAGCCACCAGAACCTCCTTGGCTTCCTCTGATTTCGCCAGTTTGAAGGAGGCTCAAAGCACGCCGATGGGTGTGCACCTCGGCCCCGTGTTGTTTTAACCAATGGGTCGCGGCGGCTGGCCACAGCATACTCAAAGGCACTTTGGGGATCAGCAGGTCACTGGCGCCAATGCCCCCCAACAATGCTTCTTGCAGCACCCGTAAAAAAACCCGTCCACTGGCCTGTGCGAGGGGGGTGTTCAAGGCCGAAACGCAAAGCGGCTCAATCAGGTCTCGGACGATTTTTGGGGGCAATGAGGCGCACAAATCGGCCACGCTTTGGTCTTCTGCGCAGCGCCACTTTTGACGCTGCCAGCCCCAGCTGACTAGAAACAATTGCCAGCGCTCTTTGAGACGCCACGCTTCCGCGACGGGTCCCTGTCCTGAACGCCATAACCCGGCAAGCAATTGGAATGGCCCAAGACCCAAGTGGGGCAAATGAAAGCCCGCACCAGACGCGAAGCGCAAATCCAGAGGGGTGCGCAGAAGTACCTCTTCAGGTGACAAGCCGACCCAGCGCATCAAGCGCAGGCACTCGGTGTACGCCCCGATCAACAAGTGTTGTCCATTGTCTCGTTCATGGCCTTCAGCGGTGGTGAAAGACTTGGCGCGTCCGCCCAATCGAGGCGCCATTTCCCAAACGCTGACTTGGGCCCCGGAAGCGGTCGCGGTGAGGGCCGCAGCCAGCCCGGCCCAACCCCCGCCGATGATCAAAACTTGTGGGGCTTTCAAAGCCGACCCAAGGCCTGCACTTTCCAGGCGAGCCAAAATTTCCGGAGTGGCGTCAACGCAATGCGTTGGTGCAGCACTTGGAATTGACTGTCCTGAATTTCATTTAACAGGTTGCGGTAGATGCTGGCCATCATCAGACCGGGTTTTTGCGCTCTGCGGTCCGCGGTGGGCAGCAAGGCCAGCGCATCGTCATACAACTTTTGAGCCCGCTCGGCCTCAAAGGCCATCAGGGCCTGAAACCGGGGCGAATCTAGGCGCTGCAGAATTTCGTGGGCCTTGACATCAAAACGCTGCAAGTCTTCGATGGGCAGGTAGATGCGGCCACGCATCGCATCTTCACCCACATCCCGCAAGATGTTGGTCAGCTGCAACGCTTGCCCGAGTTGGTGTGCATAAGCGGTGGTTTGCGTTTGGGTTTGACCAAAAATCCGTGCCGCGACTTCGCCCACCACACCGGCCACCAAGTGGCAGTAGCGGGACAGACCGGCGTAGTCCAAGTACCGGGTTTGATCGAGGTCCATCTGGCAGCCGTCGATGATGGATTGCAGATGATGCGCCTCAATGCCGTAAGTGGCGGCATGGGGGAGGAGGGCCTTGAGCACCGGGTGGCTGGCCTTGGCGGCCAGACCCTCAGTGGACTGGGTCTGAGAAAAAGCCCGTGCCACCTCGGTGCGCCACCACGCCAATTTGGCCTGCGCGACAGAGGCCTCGCTCACTTCGTCCACCACATCGTCGACTTCGCGGCAGAAAGCATAGAAAGCGGTGATGGCCGCGCGTTGCGGGGGCGGCAAAAACAAAAAGGCGTAATAAAAGCTGCTGCCCGAGGCGGCCGCCTTCTCTTGGACGTAGGTTTCTGGATTCATCGGGGCCAGATTGTGCGCCAGAAAATGGCCAAAGCATCGGCTTTGCCGAGCTTGGGGCGGTGGGCCAGCGTGTCAAATCGGCCCGCTTCGAGGCGACGGGCGATTTGAAGGCCCCCTTGCACCACGGCCCGAAGCTCCCAACCCATGCGCCCGGGGACGCGGTGGGCGAGCGGTGCGCCTTCCTGCATGAGCTTGACGGCTGCTTCGACCTGCAACTGAATCAGGTGCCTCAACGCTGGCGAGGCTTTTTTTTGCTGGGCTTGCTCCAAGAGATCAGCCCGACTGAGTTGGGCCCAGGCCAACGCGTCATCGGGCACATAGTGGCGACCCCGGGCCAGGTCTTGGCCCAAATCCTGCCAAAAATTGAGGAGTTGCAAGGCGCTGCAAATGGCGTCACTTTGGCGCAGTGACAAGGCGTCATGCACGCCACAGAGGTGCAGCAGCAGCCGACCCACGGGGTTGGCGGAGCGAGCGCAGTAATCGAGCAATTCGGCGTGGTTGGCGTAGGTGCGCTGTTGGGCGGTCCAGGAAACGTCTTGGACAAATGCGTCCAGCAGATCGTCCAGCAAATGGAGTGGCCATTGCCACTCGGCTTGGCTGGCGGCCAGAGAGTCGAATACCGCTTGCCATTGAGGAATATGAGGAGAAGAAGGAGACAGGGCTTGAGGGGGTTCTGCAGCCCTTTTTTTATTTTCAACCGTTTGGTGCCACTCGGCCTTGAATTGCTGCAAAAGGCCCAAACGTTGTTCAGGGGATGCATCGCCCTCGTCGGCCACATCGTCGGCAGTGCGGGCAAAGTGATAAATGGCCCGAATGGGTGCCCGCAGTCGGGGAGGGCAAAGCCACGAGGCCACCGGAAAGTTCTCGTAGTGATGAACCGGCGGCGCAGGCGCTTTGACCGCATTGATTAGAGGAGGCACGGGGGGTGCTGGGGACGTCATGGGCCTATTTTGCCGCGCCGTAGAGGGGTTATAGTTGAGGGTTACCGATTTCAAATCAAGAAATTTGACGCGCGGGTGGCGAAATTGGTAGACGCACCAGGTTTAGGTCCTGACGGTAGCAATACTGTGGGGGTTCGAGTCCCCCCCCGCGCACCAAGTCAAATTTCTTGTATCAAAGCAGGCCCCTTTTGGAGAAAAAAATGGCAGTTACCGTAGAAACATTGGAAAAGTTGGAGCGCAAAATCACCTTGTCACTGCCCGTGACAGCCATCCAGTCGGAGGTGGACAGCCGCTTGAAGCGCATGGCCCGCACCGTCAAGATGGACGGCTTTCGCCCCGGCAAAGTGCCCATGAGCGTGGTGGCTCAGCGTTATGGTTATTCGGTTCAATACGAAGTCATGAACGACAAAGTCGGCCAAGCCTTTGCTGCCGCTGCCAATGAAGCCAATTTGCGCGTCGCTGGCCAGCCCCGCATCACTGAAAAAGAAGGCTCCCCAGAAGGCGAATTGAGCTTTGATGCCGTTTTCGAAGTGTTTCCCGAAGTCAAAATCGGTGACTTGACAACCGCTGAAATCGAAAAAGTCGTGGCCGATGTCAATGAAAGCGCCATCGACAAAACCGTTGAAATTTTGCGCAAGCAACGACGCACGTTTCAACAACGCGCCCAAGACCAAGGCGCCCAAGACGGCGACCGTGTGACTGTTGATTTTGAAGGCAAAATTGACGGCGAACCTTTTGAAGGCGGCAAAGCCGAAGCTTTCCAGTTTTTGGTGGGCGAAGGCCAAATGCTGAAAGAATTTGAAGAGGCCGTGCGCGGCATGAAGGTGGGCGAAAGCAAAACCTTCCCCCTCGACTTCCCTGCCGATTACCACGGCAAAGACGTGGCCGGTAAGCAAGCCGACTTTTTGGTCACCGTGAACAAAATTGAAGCTGCAAACCTGCCCGAAGTTGACGATGCCTTGGCCAAAACCTTGGGCATTGAAGAAGGCACCGTCGAGGCGTTGCGCGCCGACATCAAGAAAAACCTGGAGCGTGAAGTCAAGTTCCGTACCCTGTCGCGCAACAAGCAAGCCGTCATGGACGCCTTGGTTGCCAAAGCCGAACTCGACCTGCCCCAAGCCAGCGTGGCCGCTGAAATGGGCCGCTTGGTCGAAGGCGCCCGCGCTGACTTGAAACAACGCGGCATCAAAGACGCCGACAAAGCCCCAATTCCAGAAGAGCTGTTCCGTGACCAAGCCGAACGCCGCGTGCGTTTGGGTCTGGTGGTGGCCGAGTTGGTCAAGGCCAACAACCTGCAAGTCACCCCCCAACAACTGAAGGACCAAGTCGACGAGTTGGCCTCCAGCTACGAACGCCCCGCTGACGTGGTGCGTTGGTATTTCGGCGACCAAAACCGCTTGGCCGAAGTCGAAGCCATGGTGATTGAAAGCAATGTCACCGACTTTGTTTTGGGTCAAGCCAAAGTGGTCGAAAAATCGGTTTCATTTGAAGAGTTGATGGGCTGATTTCAGCCCCAACGAAGCCCTTAAGGTAAAAACCATGAGCACACAAGAAATCCAAGGCCTGGGCATGGTGCCCATGGTGATTGAACAGTCGGGGCGCGGCGAGCGTTCTTACGACATTTATTCCCGCTTGTTAAAAGAGCGGGTGGTGTTTTTGGTCGGCCCCGTGAACGACCAAACCGCTAACCTGGTGGTCGCTCAGTTGTTGTTTTTGGAGAGCGAAAACCCAGACAAGGACATTTCGTTCTACATCAATTCACCCGGCGGCTCGGTCAGTGCGGGCATGGCCATTTATGACACCATGAATTTCATCAAGCCCCAAGTCTCGACGCTGTGCATTGGCATGGCGGCCAGCATGGGGGCGTTCTTGTTGGCGGCCGGTGAAAAGGGCAAGCGTTTTTCTTTGCCCAATTCCAAGGTCATGATTCACCAACCTTTGGGCGGTACCCAAGGCCAAGCCACTGAAATTGAAATTGCAGCGCGCGAAATTTTGAAGACCCGCGAGCAGCTCAACAAAATCTTGGCCGAGCGCACGGGTCAACCGCTTGACCGCATCGAACGCGATACCGAGCGCGACTACTATTTGTCGGCCGACGAGTCCAAGGCCTACGGGTTGATCGACGAAGTCATCGCCAAGCGTCCTTGATTTTTAGAGGGATTGAAAACGGCGTTCTCCCGCCTACGGGAGGCGCCGTTTTTTATTCGCTATCATTGTTTTGTTTCAATTGTTGACATATTTCTATGGCTGATAAAAAAGGTTCTTCCAGCGAGAAAACGCTTTACTGCTCGTTCTGCGGCAAGAGCCAACACGAGGTCAAAAAACTCATCGCTGGCCCTTCGGTCTTTATTTGCGACGAGTGCATTGATCTCTGCAACGACATCGTTCGCGACGAATTACTGGTCACCAGCATCGAAGGCGAAGCCCGCACCGGCTTGCCCACCCCCGCTGAAATCAAGCAAAACCTGGACAACTATGTGATTGGCCAAGAGGTGGCCAAACGCACGTTGGCCGTGGCCGTTTACAACCACTACAAACGCTTGAAGCACAAAGAAAAGGGCATCAAAGAAGAGGTGGAGCTGTCCAAAAGCAACATCCTGTTGATTGGCCCCACGGGTTCGGGCAAAACGTTGTTGGCCCAAACCTTGGCGCGCATGCTGGATGTGCCCTTTGTGATGGCCGACGCAACCACCTTGACCGAAGCGGGCTATGTCGGGGAAGACGTTGAAAACATTGTGCAAAAGCTGCTTCAAAGCTGCAACTACGATGTCGAACGGGCCCAGCGGGGCATCGTCTACATCGACGAAATTGACAAAATTTCACGCAAATCCGACAACCCCTCAATTACCCGTGACGTGTCCGGCGAAGGGGTGCAACAGGCCTTGCTGAAATTGATTGAAGGCACGATGGCCAGTGTCCCGCCCCAAGGCGGCCGCAAGCATCCGAATCAAGACTTCTTGCAGATCGACACCACCAACATTTTGTTCATCTGCGGCGGTGCTTTTGCGGGCATTGAAAAGGTCATTGAAAACCGCACCGAAGCCTCGGGCATTGGCTTTGGCGCTTCGGTTAAAAGTAAAAAACAGCGCAGCCTGACAGAAATGTTTGGCGAGGTGGAGCCCGAAGACCTGATCAAGTTTGGCTTGATCCCTGAACTGGTCGGGCGCATGCCAGTGGTCACCACCTTGGCTGAATTGACCGAAGAAGCCTTGGTTCAAATTTTGACCGAGCCCAAAAATGCCTTGGTCAAGCAATACGCCAAGTTGTTGGCGATGGAAGGCGTTGACCTCGAAATTCGCCCAGATGCCTTGGTCGCGATTGCCAAAAAAGCCTTGGCGCGAAAAACAGGGGCGCGTGGTTTGCGTTCTATCCTTGAACATGCGCTACTTGACACCATGTATGACTTGCCCACCGCGACGAATGTTGACAAAGTGGTGGTTGAAGCCGCCACCATTGACGACAACAAGCCGCCCTTGATGGTCTACCGCGAGGCCGCCAAAAAAGCTTAATGGCTGTGACCCAGCCGAAGGAATTTTCCATGTCCGGACAAGTACCCCTGCCCAGTACCCCCATCGCCTTGCCGCTGCTGCCTTTGCGCGATGTGGTGGTTTTTCCCCGCATGGTCATCCCACTGTTTGTGGGACGACCCAAGAGCATCAAAGCCTTGGAATTGGCCATGGAGGCCGAGCGCCGCATCATGCTCGTGGCCCAACGTGCTGCCGCCAAGGACGAACCCACCGTGAGCGACATGTTCTCAGTGGGTTGCGTCGCGACCATTTTGCAAATGCTCAAGCTGCCCGATGGCACCGTGAAGGTCTTGGTCGAAGGCCAGCAGCGCGCGTCGGTCAACCAAATTGACGATGCGGAAAGTCACTTTTTGGCCAACGTAACGCCCCTGGAAGTGGTCGAGTTGGTGGGCGAATCCAACCCCGAAATCGAGGCCTTGCGCCGCGCGGTCATGCAGCAGTTTGACCAGTACGTCAAACTGAATAAAAAAATTCCCCCAGAAATTCTGACGTCCATCGCCAGCATCGACGACCCCGGTCGTCTGGCCGATACCATCGCGGCCCATTTGCCGCTCAAGTTGGAAAACAAGCAGGTCGTGTTGGACTTGTCCGACATCAAAGAGCGTCTGACCAATCTGTTCGAGCAGTTGGAGCGCGAGGTCGACATTCTGAATGTGGACAAAAAGATCCGTGGCCGTGTCAAGCGCCAAATGGAAAAGAACCAACGCGACTTCTATTTGAACGAGCAGGTCAAAGCGATTCAAAAAGAATTGGGCGAAGGCGAAGAGGGCGCGGACATCGAAGAGATCGAGCGCAAGATCAAACTCGCCAAAATGCCCAAGGAGGCGCTGAAAAAGGCCGAGGCGGAGTTAAAGAAACTCAAACTCATGTCGCCCATGTCCGCCGAAGCTTCGGTGGTGCGCAATTACATCGATGTGCTGGTGGGCTTGCCTTGGACCAAAAAAACCAAGATCAAACACGACCTGGGCAATGCTGAAAATGTTTTGAACGAAGACCACCATGGCCTCGAAAAGGTCAAGGACCGCATCTTGGAATACCTCGCGGTGCAACAACGCGTCGACAAGGTCAAGGCCCCCATCTTGTGTTTGGTCGGGCCTCCTGGTGTGGGCAAAACCTCACTTGGCCAGTCCATTGCCAAGGCCACTGGCCGTAAATACGTGCGCATGGCTTTGGGCGGCATGCGGGACGAAGCCGAAATTCGCGGCCATCGTCGCACCTACATTGGTGCCATGCCCGGCAAGGTGCTGCAGAGCCTGACGAAAGTCGGTACGCGCAACCCCTTGTTTTTGCTCGACGAAATCGACAAGCTCGGGACTGATTTTCGCGGCGACCCCTCCAGCGCCTTGCTCGAGGTCTTGGACCCCGAACAAAACCACACCTTTGGCGATCATTACGTCGAGGTCGATTACGACCTGAGCGACGTCATGTTCGTGGCGACGTCCAACTCGATGAACATCCCGTCCGCGTTGCTGGACCGGATGGAGGTCATTCGTTTGTCGGGTTATACCGAGGACGAAAAAACCAACATCGCTTTGAAGTACTTGTTGCCCAAGCAAATGACCAACAACGGGGTCAAAGACAGTGAGCTGGTGGTGACCGAAGCGGCCTTGCGCGACGTCGTGCGCTACTACACCCGCGAAGCCGGTGTGCGCTCCTTGGAGCGCGAACTGTCCAAGATTTGCCGCAAAGTGGTCAAGGGCCTGTTGCTGAAAAAGCTATCGGGACAGATCACGGTCGGTCCCGACAATTTGGACGAGTACTTGGGCGTTCGCAAATACACCTATGGCCGTGCTGAAGCCCTGAACCAAGTGGGTCAGGTGGTGGGTTTGGCCTGGACCGAAGTGGGCGGCGATTTGCTCACCATCGAAGCGGCCATGATGCCGGGCAAGGGCGTCATTACCCGCACCGGCTCGCTGGGCGATGTGATGAAAGAGTCGGTAGAAGCGGCCCGCACCGTGGTTCGCTCACGCGCCAACAAATTGGGCATCAAGCCCGAGGTCTTCGAGAAGAACGACATCCACATCCACGTGCCCGACGGCGCAACGCCCAAAGACGGCCCCAGCGCCGGCGTGGCCATGACCACGGCCTTTGTGTCGGCCATGACGGGCATTCCCGTGCGCGCCGATGTGGCCATGACCGGCGAAATCACCCTGCGCGGAGAAGTGACAGCGATCGGTGGCTTGAAAGAAAAACTCTTGGCGGCCTTGCGCGGCGGCATCAAGACGGTGCTGATCCCTGAAGAAAATGTCAAAGATTTGCAAGAGATTCCAGAGAACGTCAAAAACGGTCTGGAAATCGTGCCCGTCAAGTGGATCGACAAGGTGTTGGAAATTGCCTTGGAACGCGCACCGGTGCCTTTGACCGACGAAGAGGTGGCTGCTGCGCTGGCCGCCGCTTCTGCTGCGCCTGCCGTCAAAGCCACCGATACTTCGGGCGATGCGGTGAAACATTAAAAGTCAACTGACCCGCAAGATTTCTTAAAATTTTTGCTATAATTTGACTCCTCATGCGGGAATAGCTCAGTTGGTAGAGCGCAACCTTGCCAAGGTTGAGGTCGAGAGTTCGAGACTCTTTTCCCGCTCCAAATCTCCGAGAAAAGGGAAGCAATGCTTCCCTTTTTTTCAGAAGTCAGCATGACGGCGCGATAGCAAAGCGGTTATGCCCCGGATTGCAAATCCGGTTAGTCCAGTTCGACTCTGGATCGCGCCTCCAAACTTTATGCAACTCCAAGACATCCTCTTTTCTCAAGGCTTTGGCACCCGTCGTGTCTGTGCAGGCTTGGTGCAGCAGGGCTGGGTGAAGGTGGTGGGCGCCGACGGCGAAGCGCATCAAGTGTTCGACTCCACGGCGTCATTTGAGCCTGTGGGGCTGCACTTTGAAGTGCAGGGTGTTCCTTGGCATTACGCCGAAAAGGCCTACCTTCTGCTGAACAAACCCGCGGGCACCGAGTGTTCACAAAAACCCTCGGCATGGCCCAGCATCTACACTTTGCTGCCCGCGCCTTTGCGCCAGCGCCCGAGCAAGAGCGCGGTGCAGGGGGTGCAGGCCATTGGCCGCTTGGACCAAGACACCACGGGTTTGTTGCTGTTGAGTGATGACGGGCAGTTCATTCACCGCATGAGTTCACCCAAAAAGCAGGTGCCCAAGGTCTATGAAGTCACCACCAAGCACCCCTTGGACGATTCCCAAGTGGCGCGTTTGCTGGACGGCGTGGTGCTCGATGACGATCCCAAACCTGTGCGCGCTGCCGCGGCCGAGCCAGTGGCTGAAGACCATTTGCGACTGACTTTGTTGGAAGGTAAATACCACCAAGTCAAGCGCATGGTGGCGGCGGTGGGCAACCGGGTGGAGGGCTTGCACCGGTCGCAAATAGGCGCTTTTCACTTGCCCGAAGACTTGGCGCCGGGGCAATGGCGTTGGTTGTCTGAGGCGGATTTGAGCGCCTTAAGTACAGCCTGAATTTTACTGGGAAAGGTTTCCCCGTCACGGCGCTTGCTCAGGGGCTACACTCCCGTTGGCGCCCATCCATCTGTGCAAAGTGGCTTCTTTTTAAGGTAATGTGAAAGTTCGGCTTGTGAATTCTTTTTTGCGTTTTGTTTTTTCTTCCCTTTTTCCTTCCCTTTTGTGTGCGTTGACGGCTTTGGGCTGGGCTTCTGCCGCTCAAGCAGCCGATCCCGTGGCGCCGACCACCCCCATTTTTGTCCTCAATTCTTTGGATGCCTCGGTCAGCGTGATCGACCCCGTCAGCTGGACCGAAAAAAAGCGCATCCCCACTGGCAAAGAGCCGCATCATCTGTATTTGACGCCTGACAACAAGTCGCTCATCGTGGCCAATGCTGTGGGCGATTCCTTGCTGTTTTTGGACCCGCAAACCGCTGAGGTACAACGCACCGTGCGGGGCGTTTTGGATCCTTATCAACTGCGTTTTTCGCCCGACATGAAGTGGTTTGTGACCGCGGCCAACCGCCTCAACCATGTGGACATTTACCACTGGGATGGCAAGGAAATGACCTTGGCCTCCAGCGTCTCTACCGGCAAGACGCCCAGCCATTTGTGGATCGACAAAAACAGCCAAACCGTTTATTCGACCATGCAAGACAGCGACGAGTTGGTGTCGATTGACTTGGCGACCCAGGCGCTCAAATGGCGGGTCAAAACAGGCTCGCTGCCCGCGGACATTTATGGTTCACCAGACGGCAAATTTTTGTTCGTGGGATTGACCGGCGGGGAGGGCGTTGAGGTGTATGACATCTCTGGCAAGGAAGGTCATTGGGTCAAAACTTTGCCCACCGGCAAAGGCGCTCATGCTTTTCGCGCAACCGGCGATGGCCACCACATTTACGTCAGCAACCGCGTGGCCAACACCATCAGCCAAATTGACATGACCACTCAGTCGGTGGTTAAAACGTTTGCGGCACCGGGTGGCCCCGATTGCATGGACGTCAGCAAGGATGGTCGTCTGATTTTGCTCAGCTCGCGTTGGACTCGAAAAATGACGGTGATCGACAGCGAGTCCGGCAAAGTGCTGCGGCAGGTGAATGTTGGAAAGTCGCCCCATGGTGTTTGGACGCTTGATCACGCGCCACGCTAAGCCTTGGCGGGATGCGTTGGCCTGGTTCCGCCGTCCGCGCCGAACCAGGGTCGTGCTTTGGGGGGTCGGATCGACCGTTTTGGCGGCAACGCCTTCAATGGCACTGGATGTCCATGCGGCGATACCCCTCGCGGCCCCATGCTCTAAACCCCTCTACCTCACCTTCGACACCGGCCACATGGGCGTCGCCCCCCTGATTGCCGATGTGCTCAAGCGACAACAAGTGCGCGTCACGTTCTTTGCCGCCAACGAACCGACCCAAGAGGGCGATGGCAGCTTGGGCGAGCACTGGGCGCCTTGGTGGCGCGAGCGGGCGTTGGAAGGGCATGACTTCGCGACGCATACTTTTGACCATGTCTATTGGCGAGCCGATTTGCCTGCAGCAAACGGGCAAGAAATCCGCTTTCAAATGAAACCCTCTGCGGGCCCCAAAGCAGGACAAAGTGAGGTTTACAACGCCTCTGACTATTGCGAAGCTTTGGCCCGCAGCAACCGCCGTTTAGAAGCCATCACGGGCGTGCCCGCGTTGCCTTTGTTCCGGGCGCCGGGCGGTAAAACCTCGCCTGCGCTGTTGGCCGCCGCGCTGCAATGCCCCACCCCTCAGGGGCAAGGCTATCGACATGTGGACTGGGCGCCCGCCGGCTTTTTGGGCGATGAGCTGCCGAGTGGCCCCCACCCCAATGCCCTGCTGCTCAAGAAAGCGTTGCAGAACATTCGTCAAGGCGATATTTTGATGGCCCATTTGGGCATTTGGTCACGCCAAGACCCTTGGGCGCCTGCCGACCTAGAGCCGCTGATTGTGGGCTTGAAGGCCAAGGGATTTTGCTTTGACACTTTGCGCCACCACCCCCTTTACCGCCCCCATTTGGCCAACATGCCATGACCTCGGACTTGCATTTTTGGGCTGACCCCAACAACCTGGCCGATGCCTTCATCAATGCCCAGCAAGCCTTGTTTGAGGCGGTGGTGGAACCGGTGATGTTTCATTTGGGGGGCGCCTCCTACATCGAAGAGGCCTTCAATGCCACGGGTTGGTTTTTGATGGGCTTGATGCAGTTGGCGGTGATCTTGGCGGTCATCGTGCCCCTTCAAAAGTGGCGGCCTGTCGAACCCTTCATCGACCGCAGCGCGGTGCGAACCGATGTGATTTACACCTTGATCCACCGCCTGGGCCTTTTTCAGTTGGTGGTTTTTTTTGCGATTGAGCCTTGGATCGGTGATGGGTTTGACGCCCTGCATTTGGCCGGTTTTCCGATCTGGCACCTGGACGATGTTTGGCCCGGCGTCACCGATTTGCCTTGGGTCACCTTTTTGCTTTATTTGGTGGCTTTTGACTTTTTTAATTATTGGGTTCACCGAGCCCAACACCAATTCAACTTTTGGTGGGCCTTGCATGCCTTGCACCACTCGCAGCGGCACATGACAGTTTGGACCGACAGCCGCAACCACCTCATTGACGATGTGGTGCAAGCGATTTTGCTCGCCACTTTGAGCCAAATCATTGGCGTCCAGCCTGGCCAATTCGTCGCGATTGTGGCGCTGACCAAATTGTCTGAAAACCTCAGCCACGCCAATTTGAAAGGTTGGTTTGGGTCGGTGGGCGAGCGTTTGTGGGTGAGCCCGCGCTACCACCGAGTCCACCATGCGATTGGCTTGGGGCACGAAAGCCCGGGGCAGGTCTTGGGCGGCTGCAACTTTGCCATTTTGTTGCCCGTGTGGGACATTTTGTTTGGCACCGCCAACTTTGAATGGCGCTTCGATCCCACCGGCGTGCGCGATCAGGTAGAGCCGCTCTTTTGGCCGACTGCCCAGGCCCTCGAACCCCAGCTGCGTCGTTACGGCGACGGATTTTGGGAGCAACAGTGGCGGGGCGTTTTGCGCTTGTGGGGCAAAGCTTGAAGGCGAGTCAACCAGCGATGCGCAGCATGACTTTGTGGCTCGATTCGCTTTGGCGTGCAGGCCTTTATTTTTGCCATCCGCGCACCTTGGGTTTGGCGCTGTTGCCGACCGTTGGGCTCAGCGCCCTGGCTTGGGCTGGGGCTTATTTTTTTTGGGATCCAGCCGTCGATCAACTCAGCAAGGTGTTTGTAGAAACCCCTTGGTTGAGCTCAGGATGGGCTTGGTTAGACGCCTTGGGTTGGGGTGGTTTGAAGCAGGTGGTGGCCCCCTTGATGGTCATTTTGTTGGTCACGCCCGTCCTGGTGGTGGCGAGTCTGATTGGGGTGGCCTTTTTCATGCAAAC
Organism: uncultured Curvibacter sp.; assembly: GCA_903834975.1. Taxonomy (GTDB): domain Bacteria; phylum Pseudomonadota; class Gammaproteobacteria; order Burkholderiales; family Burkholderiaceae_C; genus Curvibacter. The sequence goes on along the minus strand of CAILKX010000072.1, from coordinate 21,676 downwards.
CGCTTTGGTCAATTGGGTCAGGCGCCAGCGGTTCAAGGGTCTTGAAAAGCCACAAGGCCATGGCGCTGTTCTGGGCCGGGCGCCTCGTCCTGGCCTGGTGTGGGAGTCCATCAGCGCCTTGCTCATGGCCTCCTTGGCCATGCTGGTCTCCCTGCCCTTGTGGCTGGTACCGCCCCTGGTGGTGGTTTTGCCCCCGCTCATTTGGGGCTGGCTTTCTTACCGGCTTTTGGCCAGAAGCACTTGGGATACCTTTGCGAGCCCGTCTGAGCGTTTGGCGTTGTTTCAACAGCACCGAGTGCCGCTGATGTTGATTGGGCTGGTTTGCGGTTATTTGGCGGCATTCCCCACCTTGATTTGGGCCTCCGGCACCGCTTGGGCCACTGCCTTTGCTGTTTTGGTGCCTCTGGCGGTGGCTGTTTATGTCGCTGTTTTTGCATTCGCCGGGCTTTGGTTCGCCCACTTCGGCTTGGCTGCATTGGCCAGGTCGCGTCAAGCCCCTTGAAAACCTTTGATCAATTAGAAAATCACCATGTCCACTCTTCAATTGGGTCTCATCATCGTCGGCGATGAAATTTTGTCTGGCAAACGCGCCGACAAGCACCTGCCCAAGGTCATAGCGCTTTTAAACGCTCGTGGTTTGTCCTTGTCTTGGGCCGAGTACGTTGGCGACCACCCTGAGCGTCTGGTGGCCACCTTGAAACGGTCCTTCGCCTCAGGCGATGTGGTGTTTTCCTGTGGTGGCATTGGCGCAACACCCGATGACCACACCCGCCAAAGCGCAGCCAAAGCCTTGGGCCAAGCCCTTCAACTGCACCCGCAGGCCGACTTGCTGATTCGCGAACGCATGCAAGACACCGCCCGCGAGCAAGGCATTCCTTATGTGGCCGACAGCCCAGACAACATTCACCGCTTGAACATGGGTGTGTTTCCGGCCTCGGCACAAATAATTCCGAACCCCTACAACAAAATCCCGGGTTTCAGTTGTGCTGGGAAAGGCGCCGGTGCGGTGCATTTCGTACCCGGCTTTCCGGTCATGGCCTGGCCCATGATGGAATGGGTGTTGGACACGCACTACGCCGCACACTTCAATGCCAACCCCCACATTGAAAAGTCCATCGTCATCTATGGCGCCATGGAGGCCGCTCTGACCCCATTGATGGAAAAAATTGAGCGTGAACACGTGGGCGTGAAGGTTTTCAGCCTGCCGAGCGTGGACCACCCCGAGCATGGTCGTCACATTGAGCTGGGCGTCAAAGGCGACCCCAAGGCGGCAGAACCGGCCTATCTTTTTATGCTGCAAACTTTGAAAACCCAAGGGGTTCAATTGGGCCCCGAAATGGTGCGTTGAGAAAAAATGTTTTATTTGGTGCTTATAATGCACAATATTGGTGCAATAAAAAAGTCGCCCCACAACTTTCCTTGAATATTCCTCAAAATAGCGCGCAAGCAAGGCAAAATGTGCCCCTTGCGGTTTGGCACAAGAACTGCATAAGCATCCTTATTTACAAGCCTCAACTTAGGAGAACCTGATGGCAAAGACTGTCGCTGACGTCATGAAGCTGGTGAAGGACGAAGAAGTCAAATTTGTTGATTTCCGTTTCACCGATACCCGTGGTAAAGAACAACACGTGACCGTGCCGGTGTCACATTTTGACGAAGACAAGTTCACGTCGGGTCACGCCTTTGACGGCTCCTCCATCGCCGGTTGGAAAGGCATTGAAGCCTCTGACATGCAATTGATGCCCGACGCCAACACCGCCATCATCGACCCCTTCTTTGAAGAAACCACGATGGTCTTGACCTGCGATGTGGTTGAGCCCGCTGACGGCAAAGCCTATGACCGCGATCCCCGCTCCATCGCCAAGCGCGCTGAAGCCTTTATGCGCGCTTCCGGCTTGGGTGACACCGCTTACTTTGGCCCCGAACCCGAATTCTTCATCTTTGACGGCGTGCGTTGGAAGAACGACATGTCGGGCTCCATGTTCGAAATCGAAGAATACGAAGCTTCTTGGAACACCGGCGCGAAGCTCGAAGGCGGCAACCGGGGCCACCGTCCCACCGTCAAGGGCGGTTACTTCCCCGTCCCCCCCGTTGACAGCACGCAAGACATGCGCGCTGAAATGTCTTTGATCCTTGAATCGATTGGCATTCCGGTTGAAGTGTTCCACCACGAAGTGGCCGGTGCGGGTCAAAACGAAATTGGCACCAAGTTCAGCACCTTGGTCGAGCGCGCTGACTGGACCCAACGTCTGAAATACGTGGTCTGGAACGTGGCCAATGCCTACGGCAAGACCGCCACCTTCATGCCCAAGCCCCTGGTGGGCGACAACGGTTCTGGCATGCACGTGCACCAATCCGTGTGGAAAGACGGCAAAAACCTTTTTGCTGGCGACGGCTATGCGGGCTTGTCTGATTACGCCCTGTACTACATCGGCGGCATCATCAAGCACGCCCGTGCTTTGAACGCCATCACCAACCCCTCGACCAACAGCTACAAGCGCTTGGTCCCCGGTTTTGAAGCGCCTGTGAAATTGGCTTACTCGGCCAAGAACCGCTCGGCTTCAATCCGCATTCCTTTCGTGGCCAACCCCAAAGGCCGTCGCGTGGAAGCCCGCTTCCCCGATCCAATGGCCAACCCGTACCTGTGCTTCTCGGCCTTGTTGATGGCCGGTTTGGACGGCGTGGAAAACAAGATCCATCCTGGCGAAGCAGCCACCAAGGACCTGTACCACTTGCCACCCGAAGAGGACGCATTGGTGCCAACCGTCTGCCACAGCTTGGATCAAGCCTTGGAGCACTTGGACAAAGACCGCGCGTTCTTGACCAAGGGCGGTGTGTTCACCGACAGCATGATCGACGCCTACATTGAGTTGAAGATGACCGAAGTGACCCGTTTCCGCCAAGCGGTGCACCCAGTCGAATACGACATGTACTACTCTCTGTAAGCCGAGCAGGCTGCACAGTCAAAAAGGGCAGCTTCGGTTGCCCTTTTTTTTCCCTTCATCCATTAAGAATCGAAACCAAGTTAACGCGATGTTGACGCTCATTTGATGCCAATCAATCGTTCACTGCGGTGTTTAGTCTTGTGGCTGGGTTTTTGGCTGGGTTTGTGGGTCACGCCCCAGGTGTGGGCGCAAGAAGTGATTTACCGCTGTGGCCACGAATACACCAACCAAAAACCGGTGACACCCACTGGGAAAAAGGCGCCCGATTGCCAAGTTTTGCAAGGCGTCAGTGTGACCGAGATCAAGGGACCTGATTTGGCCAAACAGGCCCCCATGGACAAAAAAAACCCTGACAAAAATGGCTTGGCTAAAAACAGCGCGGGAGCCAAGCGGGCCAATGAGGCCATCGGGTCAGAATCCAAAGAAAACCCCGAGCAGGCAGTTCGCCAAGAAGCCAAGGCCATTTTGGAGGCCGAGTGGACGCGCGCTCAGTCACAGCGGCAAGCGCTGCTGGCGGCCTATGAAAACGGCGCGCCGCCGCTGCTCGGAGATGAAGTCAGAAATCACCAAAAATACTTGGACCGGGTGGCTGAATTGAAAAGACAACTCGATCGCAACGAGGCCGATTTGACCGGCCTTCAACATGAATTGAATCGGCTCAAATGAAACCGAAAAAACCACCCCTCAAAACGCCGCAGTCGACGATCGCCAGCGCCATCGAAGGTCCGCGTTCGCAAGCCAATCCCCAGTGGCAAGTGCTCGATTATCTGATCACCTTGGTGGCGGTGGTCCGGTTTGACGGCCAGGTGCTCTATGCCAACGCGGCCTTGGAAGACGCCATCGGCATGTCCCGTCGCACCATTGAAGCGGTTGATTTTGCCGACTTCTTTGTCGACCCGAGTCCATTCAGACAAGCCATGTCGGGGGCCCGAGAAAATGCGTTTGCGGCCATTCGTTACGAGGGCATGCTCAAACGGGTCAGCCACGACGCAGTGCCTGTGCATGTGATCGTGGCCCAAGGCATGCAACCCAATGAGGCTTTGGTCGAGTTGCTGCCCCTCGAACAACAGGCGAAACAAGAGCGGGAGGAGCGTCTGGTCGATCAGGCATTGGCAAACAAAGAGCTGATTCGCAATTTGGCCCATGAAATTAAAAATCCTCTGGGGGGCATCCGAGGGGCGGCTCAGTTGCTCGAGATGGACATTCACTCCAAAGAACTGAACGAATACACCCAAGTCATCATCCACGAAGCCGACCGCCTGCAAACGCTGGTGGACCGTTTGTTGGCCCCACATCGGCGAGCGCAGGTGGTCGCCGACTTGAACATCCACGAGGTCTGCGAGCGGGTGCGCTCTTTGATCGTGGCCGAGTTTCCCAAAGGGCTCCGGGTCGAGCGGGACTTCGATACGTCCATCCCTGAACTCAGGGGCGACCGCGAACAATTGATCCAAGCGGTGCTGAACATCGCCCACAACGCCGCCCAGGCTTTGTCGGATCGCATTCAGGCGGGAGACGCCTGCATCACCTTCCAGACCCGAATTGCCCGTCAAGTCACATTCGGCAAGCAACGCTATCGGCTGGCATTGGAATTGCATGTCATCGACAACGGCCCCGGTATTCCGGAAGCCATCAAAGACCGGTTGTTTTACCCCTTGGTCTCGGGGCGAGACGGTGGGTCGGGTTTGGGATTGAATTTGGCGCAAACCTTTGTGCAACAGCACCATGGTTTGATTGAATGCGACAGTGAGCCGGGGCGAACGGATTTCAAGATTTTGATTCCTTTGCCTTGAAATTGATTGAAGGAATGAGATGAAGCCGATTTGGATAGTGGATGACGATCAGTCGATTCGTTTCGTCTTGGAAAAGGCCTTATCAAAAAGCGGCTTGCAGACGCGCAGCTTTACCCAACCCAAAGAGGTGCTGGCCGCACTGGATGCGGTGACCCATGAAAGCCAGGATCAAGCGCCTCAAGTGCTGATCAGCGACATCCGCATGCCGGGCGGCTCGGGTCTGGATTTGCTGAACGAAGTCAAGCGGCGCCTGCCCGGTTTGCCGGTCATTATCATGACCGCATTCTCAGACTTGGACAGTGCGGTCTCTGCCTTTCAAGGTGGCGCCTTTGAGTACCTGCCCAAGCCCTTTGATTTGACCAAAGCGGTCGAGTTGATTCGCCGCGCCGTGGAAGAAAGCCAGCGTGAAGAAGTGGCCGAAGACCGCGCCATGGAGGCCCCAGAAATGCTGGGCCAAGCGCCGGCCATGCAAGACGTTTTTCGGGCCATTGGGCGACTCAGCCAAAGCAACGTCACCGTCATGATCACGGGTGAATCTGGCTCCGGCAAAGAGTTGGTGGCGCGTGCTTTGCACAAGCACTCGGTGCGTGCTGGCGGGCCTTTTGTGGCCATCAACACCGCGGCCATTCCCAAAGATTTGCTCGAATCCGAATTGTTTGGCCACGAGCGTGGGGCGTTCACCGGGGCGCAGTCCATGCGGCGTGGCCGTTTTGAACAAGCCGACGGCGGCACGTTGTTCTTGGACGAAATTGGCGACATGCCACTCGACTTGCAAACCCGCTTGCTGCGGATTTTGTCGGATGGTAATTTCTACCGCGTTGGTGGTCACAACGCCATCAAGACGAATGTTCGGGTCATTGCGGCCACGCACCAAGACTTGGAGCAACGTGTCAAAGACGGGGTGTTCCGCGAAGACTTGTTCCACCGCTTGAACGTCATTCGCTTGCGCCTGCCCGCCTTGCGCGAACGCCGCGAGGACATCCCGGTGCTGACCCGACATTTCTTGCAACAAAGCGCCAAGCAATTGGGCGTTGAGGCCAAGCGAATTGCCGAGTCGGCCCTGAATTTGTTGATGGGCTTCAACTTCCCTGGCAATGTTCGCCAGCTTGAAAACATATGCCATTGGCTGACCGTCATGGCACCGTCCCAAGTCATTGAAGCCAAAGACTTGCCGCCCGAGGTGTTGCAACACACGGGGCTGCCCTTGATTGAAAATTCAGGCGACTTGAATTCTGATTCCTCGTCAACGGGTCTACAGCAGGGGACGGCACCGTTCGCGTCTACACCGCTTCCCCCTTCTCCATTGCCGTCTTTGGCCACCCTGCCGACGATGCCCTTTGGGGCTTCTGCGGAGCCCTCCCCGGGTTGGGAAGAGAGCCTCGAGACGGAGGTGGACGCATTGCTGGCGCAAGGCCACAACGATGTTTGGGAGGTGCTGACCAAGCGCTTTGAAGCCAAACTAATTCAGACCACCCTGGCGAATACCCGTGGACGGCGCATTGAAGCGGCGGTGCGCCTGGGCATCGGGCGCAATACGATCACAAGAAAAATTCAGGAGCTGGGCCTCGAGTCAAACTGAGCCCAACGCATTTAAATTAAACCAGGGAAACGACCACCGGCGTGTGGTCGCTGGGCCGCTCGTTTTTGCGCGGGGTTTTGTCGATCGTGCAAGCGCTGACCTTGGGTTTCAGTGCGTCGCTGACCAAGGTGTAATCGATGCGCAAACCCCGGTTGCGTCGGAAGGCCAGGTCACGGTAATCCCACCAGGAGTAATGTTTGGGGCCGTCTTCAAACAAGCGAAAGGCGTCGTGCAAACCGAGATTCAAAAGGCCTTGGAATGCCGTCCGTTCCTCGGTGGTGTGGTGAATGGTTTCACGCAAACCCGCCGGGTCCCAGGTGTCTCGATCGTCCGCGGTGATGTTGAAGTCGCCCACCAAACAAAGCTGGGGATGTTGGATCAAGTCGGCGGCCAGGTTTTTTTGAAGCGCCTCCAGCCAGCGCATTTTGTAGCTGAACTTGTCCGAGTCCGGGGCTTGGCCATTGACGAAATAACCATTGACCAAACGAACTGCGCCCAGCGGTGTCTCTAAAGTCAAGGCGATCACACGCGACTGTTCATCCTCAAAATCGGGGAGGTTCTTCACCACGTCACGGACATTCAGCTTCATTTCGGGGGCTTGGCGGGCGAACTTGCGCACCAAAATGGCCACGCCGTTGTAGGTCTTTTGTCCGAACACCTGCGCCTCGTAGCCGGCCGCTTGAATGGCTTCGTGGGGAAATTTATCGTCGGTTAATTTCAGCTCTTGCAAACACAGTGCCTCCACCGGATTGGCCTGCAACCAGTCCAACACTTGCGGCAATCGAACGCCGAGCGAGTTCACGTTCCAAGTGGCAATTTGCAGCATGGTGTATTTGGGGTGGGGTAGAGAAAAGGTGTCTGAGGTGCCACCGGACCGGCATCCTGAACCGGGGTTCAGGTGGGCGAGGTCAGAATGGCGTTGGGTTCATCTGACGCGAGATGATCACGCTCACCAAACGATGTTCCAAGCCCGAGCTCTATGAGCATTGGTTCAAGGAAATATAAAGCCCAGCATGCACCTCAGACGGTGTCATTGTAGGTTTATAAAGGGCCTTTTCCCTGGAACTTTTTGGCCTGGTTCCAGGCTGTTGTTTTTAAAGCAACATCCCGTCTTGACCCAAGGCCGCGTCCAATTGCGTGAGGAGTTGATTCAGACGCTGGTGGCCCGTGCTGGCGGCGGGCGAATTCGAAGCGCCGGAGACAGGCGCCGAGGCGGTGGCGGCTTCAGTGGCGCCGCTGGTTGGATTTCCGTTAGACGGCGGTTCAAGCTCTCGGTCGCCCAATTCGAAGGCGAAATTCAAGGCCGCCAACACGGCGATGCGGTCGCGTGCTTTGACTTTGCCCGCATCGCGAATTTTCACCATCGCCGCGTCCAAACGCTGAACGGCTTGCATCAGCCGCTCTTCGCGGCCTTCGGGGCAAACCAGCAGATAACTCTGCTGCATGATTTGGGCTTCAATTTGTTTCATGCGGGGTATTCAAGACGGCGGTGGGCAGTCGCTCCAACAAAGCGTCGACCCGTGAACGGGCCGCATTCAAACGCGACTTCAGGCTGTCACGCTCGCGCTCCAAGGCGCTAACTTGTTGGCTCAACAGCGCATTGGTTCGCTGCAACTCCGCGTGCCTGAGCAACAATCGCTCAACGCGGTCGGCGATTTGATCCAAGTTGGGTGCTTCGGGCAGGGCCATGAAGGGTTGTCGTGAAAGTGCAGGGGGCCATTGTAGGCCGTCCGTCAGCTAAATCCTTACAATCTGCTTTGTTGGTGCTCGTGTTTTGGTTCGCAAAGCACAGTTCAACGGGAAGCAGGAGGCCTTTTGCAAGGCCCAACCTGCGCTGCCCCCGCAACGGTCAAGCGGTCGAATCCTTTGGATTCCGGCTTTGTCAACACAGCCACTGGATGCCCTGAACAAGCGTCTGGGAAGGCGACAAAGTTTGCACCGCCAGCCCGGATACCGGCCAACAAGGGGGTGCCCGCCTTGAAAAGCGGGCACTGTGATGTCCACGCTGGCGGGGAGGCCGGCAGGGATTCATTCAATGGTTCTTGTTTCATGAAAAATCCATCGGCCCCGCGCCGCAATTCCCTTGGGTCTTGGAGGCCCTTCGTCCTCTTCACCCTCTTCGTCTTCTTACTCTTGGTGAGTATGGCCCTGATCGCGCCTGCCCACGCCGATGAAAACAGCAAATCGGTTCCAATTTTGGCGTCCCCCATTGTGGTGTCAGCCACCCGCACCCCGCAGCCGTTGACCGACACCTTGGCCGACGTCACCGTCATTGACCATGACACCTTGGCCCGCAGCGGTGCGGTGGGCTTGGGGGATGTGCTGGCCCGAGTCGCAGGCATTGAAATGTCGCGAACCGGCGGTGCTGGGGCCGCAACCAGCCTATTTATTCGAGGCGCCAACAATGAATTCACGGCTGTTTTCCTCGACGGCGTTCGTTTGGATTCACAAAACCTGCAAGGCGGCGTCAACTGGGAGGCCATTCCTTTGGGGATGATTGACCACATTGAGGTTCTGCGAGGCCCTGCTGCAGCGGTTTATGGCTCTGATGCCATGGGCGGCGTGGTTCAAATTTTTTCCAAAGTCGGCCAAGGTCCCGCACATCCGGAGGTGGCGGTGGGCCTGGGCAGCTACGGCACTTTTAAAGAACAAGCCGGTATCAGCGGATCCAGCGGGGCCTTTGATTACGCCTTGAATGCCACACACGAGCGCAGCAGGGGCTTCAACCAAATTCCATCCTCGCCCCCTGCTCAAAATGACGGCTACCAATCGGACTCGGGTCACGCCCGACTTGGCTTCCAGATCAATCCAGACCAAAGGGTAGAGGCCACTTGGTGGGCCAACCACCTCCACTCGGCTTACAACGACGGTTATGGCGACCCCCAGCAGTTGCTCGACTACCAAGTACGCACCGCCGGTTTGAGTTGGCTCTCGAATTGGAATGCCTTTTACAAAACGCAGGTCAGTCTGAGCGAGACCAGCAACGCCATCAACTCGGCTTACGGCGCCTATGAAACCGATTTGCGAAGCTATTTATGGCTGAACGATTGGCATGTGGGTCCCCACCAAATCACCTTGAGCTTGGACGGGCGTGAGGACAAACTCATCTCTTCCTCGTCCTACGACCCGATTGCTGGTTCAGGGGTCCGCACCACCCAGGGCATGGCCTTGGGTTATGGCGCCCATTTTGGACAACACAGTTTGCAGCTCAACGCGAGGCACGACCAAAACAGCGTCACGGGCGGGCACAACACCGCCAGCGCGGCTTATGGCTTTGGCTTCGCAACGCATTGGCGGGCGGCCTTTTCTGCGGCCACGGGTTTTAGAAGCCCCACGCTGTATGAGCAATATGCTTTGTACGGCGTCCCAACCTTGGCGCCGCAGACCAATCAAAACGCCGAGATCAGTCTCCATTATGAAAAACAAAGTGCGGTGTTGGGCGTGGTGGCTTACCGAAACAGGGTAAAGAACCTGATCAACTTTGGAGACCCCGGGGCCTGCCAATCCGCTTATGGTTGTTATGCCAATGTGGGGCGCGCTTTGTTGGAGGGGATGACCTTTTCGGCACAAGAACGCTTGGGCTTGTTCAACACCCATGCCTCATTGGATTTGCAAAATCCCAAAGACCTGGCCACGGGCAAGGTGTTGCCGAGAAGGGCCCAAGTGCATGGCGTGTTGGGTGCCGATACGCAGTGGGAAACATGGACATTGGGGGGCGAAAGCCAAGCCTCAGGTCGTCGATTCGATGACGCGGCCAATACCCAAGCCTTGGGGGGCTTCACCTTGTTCAACCTCTATGCCAGCAAGCCTTTGACGCCCGATTGGCAGCTGTTGGCCAGGGTCGACAATTTGACCGATAAAAAATACGAATTGGCCGCCACCTATGCCACACCGGGTCGTTCCATTTATGTGGGATTGAAGTGGTCACCCAGGTGAAAGGCCACTGGCTGGGGGCAGGTCTTTTGTGCCTGTCTTGGTGGCTTCCTGGGGTGGCCATGGCCATGGCCGTGGCCTTGAGCGTCACCGATGATCGAGGCGAAATTTTGTCGTTCGAACGTGCCCCGCAACGCATCGTCAGCCTCTTGCCGTCTCTCACCGAAACGGTTTGTGCCTTGGGTGAATGCCAGCGGTTGGTGGGTGTGGATCGGTATTCCAACTACCCCGCCGCGGTTCAGCGTCTGCCTAAACTCGGCGGCGGCATGGACCCCAGCATTGAGGCCGTGGTGGCGCTGCGGCCTGATGTGGTCTTGATGGCCAGGTCGGCCAGCGGGGTCGATCAATTGATCAATTTGGGCGTGAAGGTGTTGGTCTTGGAGCCCAAAACCGAAGCCGATTTAAAGCGCGTGTGGCTCGCCCTGGGCCAATTGCTGCAAGTTAACAACGCCCCATGGGTTTGGCAATCCATGGAAGCTGACGTGGCGGCGGTCGCGAACGCCATGCCCGCTTCAGCCAAAGGCCAGCGGGTTTATTTTGAAGTCAGCCCTGGGCCATATGCCGCCAGCGAGGCCTCGTTCATGGGGCAAAACTTGGCCCGCTTGGGTTTCAAAAATATTGTGCCCGCCCAGTGGGGGCCGTTTCCAAAATTAAACCCCGAGTTTGTGGTTCGCGCCAACCCCGACCTGATCTTGGTGGGCGAGGGCAGCGCCGAGGTCTTGCGACAACGCCCAGGATGGTCGACGTTACGGGCATTGCGTGAACAGCGGGTTTGTGTCTTCACGCCCGCGCAAGCCGATGTGCTGGTGCGTCCGAGTCCCCGCAGAGCCGAAGCGGCGCGCTTGATTGTGGATTGCTGGGCCCGCTTGGAGAGGCCTCCTTCATGAAGGCATTCCTCATCAAGTTATCGCTCATCAAATTTTCGCTTGGGTGGCGTTGGTTGTTGATCGGACTTTGTTTGGTCATTGGCTTGGTGCTCATCGGGCTTTGTGTCGGCAGTGCTGGGTTTGAAACAGGGCTCGTCGACCCCCGCATTGTTTGGGAAATCCGGTTGCCTCGAACCTTGGGCGCTTGGGCCGCGGGTGCTTTACTGGGCTTGGCAGGCGCTTTGGCTCAGGGCTTGTTTCGCAACCCGTTGGCGGATCCGTATTTGTTGGGCAGCGCCTCCGGTGCCTCCTTGGGCGTGGCCTTGGCGTTGGCCGCGGTGGGCGTTCGTCAAGCGCATTTCTGGTTTCACCTGGGTTTGACGGGGGCGGCCTTTGTTGGCGCTCTCAGCGCCGTTTGGTTGACTTTGGTGTTGTCGCGCGGGGTGGCTCAAACGCTGCGTTTGCTCTTGTCCGGTGTGGTGGTGGGGGTGGTGCTGGGCGCTGCCACTCAAGGTGTTTTATGGGTCGCACCGGAATCGTTGCAAACGCTGCAGGCGTTCATTTTGGGCTCGACGGCTTTTGTGGGCTGGAGCGCCGCCTGGATGATGTTGGGCGTTGGGCTCCCCTGCATCGCTGTCGCGGCTTTGCTGTCCAAGTTTTTGGATGGTTTGAGTTTGGGGGACGACACCGCCATGAGCCTGGGTCTGCGCGTGGTGCCCCTGCGGTGGACCTTGTTGGCGGTCTTGGCTTTGTGCACGGCGACCGCCGTTTCACAAACAGGGCTGATTGCTTTTGTGGGTTTGGCGGCGCCGCACTTGGTGCGTGCTCTGGTCAAAACCACCCACCGACTGGGTCTGGTGCTGTCCAGTTTGGCGGGCGGCATTTTGCTGCTGGCCGCGGACATCTTGGCGCGGGGTTTGATCGCGCCTCAAGAGTTGCCCGTGGGCATTTTGACGGCCGTTCTCGGGGGGCTCTATTTGCTGTGGTTAATGCACCAAGGCGCCATGCGACTGGAGACAGGTTCATGAGCCCAAAGCCCTTGACCGATGCCCTTCAAGCCCAAGGCCTCAGCGTGCACTTGGGGCCCAAGACCGCGCAGAATGAGGTGCTTCATTCTGTTTCACTGAACGTTCCGGCGGCCCGCTGGACCAGCGTGGTGGGCCCCAACGGGGCCGGTAAATCGACGCTTCTGAAATGTCTGGCAGGCCTCTTGCCATTCCAAGGCAGCGTGCTTTGGGACGACCGCCCCTTGGCGACGTGGACGGCCAAGTCACGTGCCTCGCATTTGGCTTGGTTGGGACAGAACCAAGAAGGCGCGCCCGACATGCGGGTTTGGGACGTCGTCATGCTCGGGCGTTTGCCGCATCAGGGCTGGCTGTCACACGACAGCGATCAAGACAGCGCCGAGGTGGAGCAAGCCCTGCGCGCCACCCAGGCTTGGGATTGGCGTGAGCGGGCCTTGGGCCAACTCAGCGCCGGCGAACGTCAGCGGGTGTTGTTGGCGCGGGCCTTGGCCGTGCAAGCGGCGGTGTTGCTCATGGATGAACCTTTGGCCAACCTGGACCCGCCGCATCAAATGGATTGGCTTCATTTGGTGAGGTCTTTGGTCGCCCAGGGGCGCACCGTGGTCAGCGTCTTGCACGAAATTCCCATGGCCTTGTGCGCCGATGAGCTGGTCGTGATGAAGGAAGGGCGCGTGGTTCACCAAGGTCAGACCGCAGACCCGAAAACCCACTTGGCTTTAGAGGCCGTGTTTGAGGACCGCATTCAAGTGCGGTCGGTTCAGGGACAATGGGTTACCTTGGCAAAGCCTTAGTTAATAGTTAGTCAGTAGGTAGCCCAGCCAGTCTTTTTAATTCAGTCAAGTTCTTTCAAATTAAGTCACATTCAGGTCGTCATGGAAATTCAAACCCCGCCACAAGAAAAGCCCTACGAGAACCCCGAGGGCGAACGCCGTGGGCTGATCATCGTCAACACGGGCGACGGGAAAGGCAAAAGTACGGCGGCCTTTGGACTGGCCATTCGGGCGCATGGTCGAGGCAAAGCGGTCAAAATTTACCAGTTCATGAAAGTGCCTTCTGCGCGTTTTGGTGAGCACCGTTTGTTTGAAAAAATTGGCGTTCCCGTCGAAGGGTTGGGCGACGGGTTCAGCTGGACCAGCAAAGACTTGGGTCACTCGGCGCAGTTGGCCCGTGACGGTTGGCAAAAGGCCCGAGCCGCTATTTTGTCGGGCGCGTTTTTCTTGGTGGTCCTCGATGAAATTACCTACCCCTTGATTTTTGGTTGGTTGCCCTTGGACGAGGTGCTGCAGACCTTGCGCGACCGCCCCCGTACCGTGCATGTCGTCTTGACAGGCCGGGATTGCCCCCCGGAGCTGATTGAATTGGCCGACACCGTGACCGAAATGAAGATGATCAAGCATGCCTTCGAGGCCGGCATCCCCGCTCAAAGAGGCATTGAAGATTAAGCTTCGACATTGGCATAAAAAGCCGTCCCGTTGGCTTTATCAAGGTCGCTGAACCCTGTGGGTCGTTTTGTATAAGGAATTTTCATGTTTCAGACCGATTTGTCCCCCGCTCATTACGACCGAAAAACGGTTACATATCATTGGCTCAGCGCGGTGCTGATTTTTGGGATGTGGTTGGTGGGGCAAAGTTTTGATTATTTGCCCGAAGGACAGCCTTCCGATGTCGCCATGAGTTTGCACGTCTTGACGGGGCTTTTGCTGGCGGTTGTGATCCTTCTGCGCTTGCAATGGCGATTCACCGGCGGCACACGATTGCCCTTGGCCCAGGACGGTTTGCTCGGCAAGGTGAGCAAAGGCGTTCACCACCTTTTGTATTTGTTGACGCTCCTCACCGTGGTTTTGGGGGTATTGGCCGCCTGGGTCCACGGCGTCGCTGTGTTTGATTGGTTTCAATGGCCAGAATTGCGGCCAGGTGACCGTGAGTTTCAAGAACTCACCTGCGATCTGCATGGCTTGCTGGCCAATCTCCTCGTGGCCTTGGCCGCAGCCCATGGGGCGATGGCGGCTTGGCACCGTTGGGTGTTGAAAGACGCCATCGCGCAGCGAATGGACTTTTGATTTTGGACTTTTGATTTTGGATCTTTGATCTTTGACTGGTTTTCCGATTCAAGGCCCACTCGCTATCACGCCTTGAAGTTCGGCGAGAGTTGAACCGTCTCGCCGATCACCAACAAACCCGGGGTGGCGCGGTAGCCGGGGTTCAGGGCCATCAAGTGGTCCAAAGGGCAGGCGATGATTTCTTGCTGCTCGCCCTGCGCGGCATAAATCAACGCCGCCGGCGTGTTTGGCGAGAGGCCGTGTTCAATGAGTTTTTCGCCAATCAATTTAAGCCGTTCCACCCCCATGTAAAACACCCTTGTTTGCTGTGGTTTGGCCAAGGCGGGCCAGTCGTAATCCAAGGGCCCACTGGCGCCGTGACCCGCCAAAAAGACGCAGCTGTGTGACAAGTCTCGGTGTGTCAAAGAAAAGCCAGCGGCGGCCGCGCTGCTGCTGGCCGCCGTGACACCCGGGACGACGTCAAAGGGAATGTGCGCCTCTTGGAGGGCCGCCGTTTCTTCGGCAGCGCGCCCGAACACATTGGGGTCGCCGCCTTTCAGGCGCACCACGCGTTTGCCAAGGCTTGCCTGCTCGACCATGAGGCGGTTGATTTCAGCTTGCGGCAGTTGATGATGACCACTGGCCTTGCCCGCTGAAATCCGCAAACAAGTGGCCGGAACTGTTTCGAGCACAGCGGGGTCGACCAACCGGTCGTAGATCAGCACCTCGGCTTGCTCTAAGCAGCGAACAGCCCGCAAGGTGAGCAAATCGAGGGGGCCTGGGCCCGCGCCGACCAAATGCACAAAGCCGACCGGCACGGTGGGCCCACTGGCTTGCTCAGTTCCCGGCGGTTTGATTTCAAGATTCATGGTGCAATTTTAGGCAGCCTCAGGACCTGTTTTGTCTCTGGGATAATCTGACCATGAGCGGCAACACCTTAGGCAAACTTTTTAGCGTCACCAATTTTGGTGAATCCCATGGTCCAGCCATTGGCTGCGTGATTGACGGTTGCCCGCCGGGCATGGCTTTGAGCGAGGCCGACATTCAATTTGAACTCGACCGTCGTCGGCCCGGCACCAGCCGCCATGTGACGCAACGCCAAGAGCCCGACCAGGTTGAAATTTTGTCGGGGGTTTACCAAGGCCTGACCACAGGCACCCCGATTGCTTTGCTGATTCGCAACACCGACCAACGCTCCAAAGATTACGGCGACATTGCGCAGCGATTTCGCCCGGGTCATGCCGACTATGCTTATTGGCACAAATATGGACTGCGTGACCCCCGCGGCGGTGGCCGCTCTTCTGCCCGTTTGACGGCACCCACCGTGGCCGCTGGCGCAGTGGCCCGCAAGTGGTTGCTGGAACAATACGGCACGGTTTTTCGGGGTTGCATGACCGCCATAGGCGAAGTCGAAATTCCGTTTAAGGGCTGGGACTTCGTCTCGCAAAACCCGTTCTTCGCCCCCACTTCCGAGGTGCAAAATTTAGAAGACTACATGGACGCTTTGCGCAAAGCGGGCGATTCATGTGGAGCGCGCATTCGCGTGAGCGCCAGTCACATGCCCGTCGGCTTGGGCGAGCCTTTGTACGACCGACTCGACGCCGACATTGCCCATGCCATGATGGGACTCAACGCCGTTAAAGGCGTGGAGATTGGCGCTGGTTTTAAGAGCGTGGCGCAGCGCGGCACCACCCACGGCGATTCCATGAGCCCGGACGGTTTCCGCACAAACAACGCGGGCGGTATTTTGGGCGGTATCAGCACCGGTCAAGATGTCGAGGTGAGCATCGCCATCAAACCGACCAGCTCCATCATCAGCCCCCGTGAGTCGATCGATGTCACAGGTCAGTCGGTTGAAGTGGTCACCAAGGGGCGTCATGATCCTTGTGTGGGCATCCGCGCCACGCCCATTGCCGAGGCCTTGCTGGCACTGGTGGTGATGGACCACGCCTTGCGCCACCGCGCCCAGTGTGGTGATGTGCAGGTGACGCCAGGGCCCATTGCAGCCAGCGCCTCTCCCCTGTCGTCCTGATCCAGGTTTTCATGACCGGAGGCTCTCGGAATTGGCGCCACTGGCTCGCCTTTGCCGCCTTGTCCGCGACCTATTACGCACATGCCGGCATGTTTGGCTCTTACCTGCCTTTGTGGCTGCAGTCCATTGGTTTTTCGGTGCTCAGCATTGGCTGGCTGACCGCCTTGCAATCCGTCACCCGCGTGTTTGCGCCCTACCTTTGGGGGCTGTTGTCGGACCGCTCGGGGAATCGGGTGAAGTGGTTGCGCTGGTGCGCCTCTTCCGCGCTGATGTGGAGCGTGGGGTTGTTTTGGGCCCGTGGCGCTGGGGGCGTTTCTTTGCTGCTGCTTTTGTTGTTCAGCCACACCAGCGGCATGATGTCGATGAACGAAGCCGCCATGGCCCATTTGGTCAGCGAGGGCGGACAGTTTGACGCCAAACGCTATGGCCGCATCCGCTTGTGTGGCTCGGTGGGTTTCATGGTCAGCGTCTTTCTTGCCGGGGCTTGGTTTCAAGGCCAAGGCATGGCGACTTTTCCGCTCTGGGCCATTGCCTCACTGGCCTTGTTGACTTTGGCGGCTTGGTGCTTGCCTACTTTGTTGGAGCACGCAACCCCAAGCCGGGCGCCAACTGAAAATTCAGCAAAAATTTCCCATGAGGCCCTGACTGGGGTGTCGGTGTCTTCCGTTTTGCGCCAACCCCAGGTCCAATGGTTTTTGGTCGCCTTGTTTTTCCATGTCTTGGCGCACATGGGCTTGTATGTTTTTTTCTCGCTGTACCTCGACGCCTTGGGTTACAGCAAAACACAGATCGGTATTTTGTGGGCGGTGGCCGTGGTCGTTGAGATTGCGTGGTTCTTCACACAAGGCCGCTGGTTGCCCCGCTTCAGCTTGACGGGCTGGTTGATGCTGGCGTCTGTCGTGGCTTTTTTCCGCATGGGCTTCACCGCTTTGGCGGGCACTTCTTTGTGGATGATGCTGTTGCTGCAATGCTTGCATGGCATCACGTTCGCAGCCCACCACACGGCTTGCGTGGCGCTGATTTCGCATTATTTCCCGGGGGCTTTGCGGGGGCGAGGGCAGGCCATTTATACCTTGGTCGGTTATGGACTGACGGGCGTCGTGGGCGGCACGCTTGGCGGCGTGTTGGTCTCGGCGTTTGGCTTGGCCAGCGTTTACTGGGCTTGTTCGGTGTCGGCGTTGATGGGCTGGTATGGCGCTTGGCGGTTGTGGCGCTTGGTGCACGCACCCGCTGCACAGCTGGCATCAGAAAGCATGGCTAATCAGTAATAAGAAAGTAATCAGAATTTAAAAAAACAAGCGCCTAGTTTCAGGGGTCTGAAAAACAGCCTGTCTTCTCAAGGGCTTGTGTGTTTATCGACTTCTCGATTTTCTCGTTTACTTGTTCACTTCATCCACCAGGGTTTTGAACTCATCGATGTCTTCAAAGCTGCGGTAAACGCTGGCGAAACGGATGTAGGCCACTTTGTCGAGTTTCTTCAACTCACGCATGACCATTTCGCCGATGCGGTTGGAGGCAATTTCGCGCTGCCCCAGGTTCAGTAACTTTTCTTCAATGCGCTCAATGGCGCTGTCAATTTGCTCGGTGCTGACGGGCCTTTTACGCAAGGCCAGGTTGAAGGAACCTTGCAACTTGGCATGTGCAAAATCAATCCGACGACCGTCTTTCTTGACCACCGTGGGAAAGCTGACTTCGGGCCGCTCGTAGGTGGTGAAGCGTTTGTCGCAATGGCTGCAACGACGCCGGCGGCGGATGAAATCGCCGTCTTCAGAAATGCGCGTTTCGGCCACCTGGGTATCCAGATGAGCGCAAAACGGGCATTTCATGCGGGGCCTGTTTTGGGACGGACTTAACGGTAAACCGGGAAGCGCGAGGTCAGGGCGTGGACCTTGGCGCGCACCGCCGCCAAATTGGCTTCGTCGCGGGGGTTGTCCAAGACATCGGCAATCAGGTGGGCCGTCATCCGAGCCTCTTCGTCCTTGAAGCCGCGCGTGGTCATGGCGGGGGTGCCAATGCGCACACCGCTGGTGACAAATGGCTTTTCGGGGTCGTTCGGAATGGCGTTCTTGTTGATGGTCATGTGGGCGCTGCCCAAGACGGCTTCGGCCTCTTTGCCGGTGATGCCCTTGGCACGCAAATCCACCAACATCACGTGGCTTTGGGTGCCCCCGCTGATGATGCGCAAACCGCGCTGGGTCAGGGTTTCAGCGATGATGCGGGCATTGGTCACCACTTGTTGCTGGTAAGCCTTGAAGCCAGGCTCTAAAGCCTCCTTGAAGGCCACGGCCTTGGCGGCAATCACGTGCATCAAAGGGCCGCCTTGCAGGCCAGGGAAGATGGCGCTGTTGATGGCTTTTTCGTGTTCGGCCTTCATCAGAATGATGCCGCCACGGGGGCCGCGCAAGCTCTTGTGCGTCGTGCTGGTCACCACGTCGGCATGCGGCACGGGGTTGGGGTAGACGCCTGCAGCGATCAAGCCCGCGTAGTGGGCCATGTCGACCAAAAAGATCGCACCCACGTCTTTGGCGACCTTGGCAAAGCGGGCAAAGTCAATGTGCAGGCTGTAGGCCGAGGCGCCAGCAATGATGAGTTTGGGCTTGCTCTCGTGGGCCTTCTTCTCCATGGCGTCGTAGTCCAACACCTCATTGGCGTCCAAGCCATACGACACCACGTTGAACCACTTGCCACTCATGTTCAAAGGCATGCCATGGGTCAAGTGACCGCCTTCGGCCAGGCTCATGCCCATGATGGTGTCGCCGGGTTTGAGGAAGGCCAAAAACACAGCCTCGTTGGCCGAAGCCCCGCAATGCGGTTGCACGTTGGCCGCGTCGGCGCCGAACAATTGTTTGACGCGGTCGATGGCGAGTTGCTCGGCGACGTCGACAAATTCGCAACCGCCGTAGTAGCGCTTGCCGGGGTAGCCTTCGGCGTATTTGTTGGTGAGCTGTGAGCCTTGGGCGGCCATGACGGCCGGGGAGGCGTAATTTTCGCTGGCGATCAGTTCGATGTGCTGTTCTTGGCGGGCATTCTCAGCCTGAATGGCAGCGAAAAGTTCGGGGTCGGTTTGTTCAACAAGAAGGTGTCGGTCGTACATATTAGAGGCTCAGTCTAGGGCTTGGAAGGTGATACAACTGCCCAGGCGAACGGCTAAACGGCCAGGGGGCCGGCACGCTCCCTCCGTGGTCAACCACGTCAGCTTCAAGGGCCTTCAGGCTCCTGTCACCTATCGCCAGTCGCGTACCCTGCTAGTGTAACGGACAGGCAACAATTCAGTGGCCTCATGGCCGGCTTTATTCAGCGGCCACACGCAGGGTTTTGGCCTCAGCCGCTTGAGAATTGCCATTGTTGTTCATCAAGACAGGGACCGATTGGCCAGAAGCCACTTGGTTGAGCCGGTTCATTTCAGCCAGAACCCGTGCCGGATAACCCGTTTCATCGGCACTTTCGACGTTGCCAGCGCCGACATAAAAGCGCAAACCGCCTTCCACCGAGCCGGCTTTGCCAATGCAGTCTTTCAGCACTTTGGCGCCCACACGCAAATTGGCCACCGGGTCAAAGGCCGCAAAGCGGCCGCCAAAACGGTCGTACTTATCGCGGTGAACGTGGGTCATGACTTGCATCAAACCTTGGGCGCCCACCTCGCTTTGGGCAAAGGGGTTGAAACCCGATTCAATGGCCATGACTGCCAAAATCAAATTGGGGTCGAGGTCCGTGCGACGGCCGGTTTCCCAAGCTTCTGTGACGAGGGCGCTGATGGGTTCTGGGGCCACTTTGTATTTGCGGCTCAACCAGCGGGCCACGGCTGCTTGGGGTTTGGTGAGGTTTTTGGGGTTGGTCGCGGTGGCCCGTGCACTGGCCTCCATTTGGCCCGGCAGGCTTGAGGTCAGTTCTTGACGCGCACGAAGCCAACCGAACAGTTGCTCTTCGCCCAGATCGCGCCAGTCGGGACGCGCTTGCAAAGTGGCCACTGCAAAAAACAAAGCCAGTCCCAACAAAGCAAAACCGTTGTGCGTGATGGCAAAAAAACCGTCCGCCACATCTTTGACGAAAATTTGCAAACCCACCCGCAAGGGGTGAAGCAGGCTGTTCGCGGTGAGGCTGGTGTTGGGTGATTTCACTGAGGGATGGGGCCGTCTGGTTAGGCAGAGCCTTAGTTTGTGAATCTCTATTTTAAATGGCTCTATATGTCTGTGGGGTTATATGGACGGGCTTTTATAAACCAGTCAAGGAAGCGGGGGGCAGAGGGCTTTTCGCGGGCCTCCGCCAGTGGCTTTCAGATCGGCGAGAATAGCGCTCTGTTTCTTGAATTCACCTCCCTGTAATAGAACAACATGTCTGACGCCTCCGATTCGAAGTCTTTGCCCACGGGCAACGCGGCTGCCTCCTCCAAAGCCCATGAGCCCCATCCCTTGGATGCGTTGACAGGTGGGGCTTTTTCCGCTCCGACTTCAGGCGAACGCGCTGCGCGGGTGCGGGACTGGTTGGCCACCGAGCCTGAAGAAGCCCAAATGCAGGCGGTCTTTAAAGACCTCAGTGTGCGTGACAAAGGCGCCTCTCGTGCCATTCGTGAACGCTTGGATGAACTCAAACGCGCCAAAGGCCAAGAAGCCATCGCCGAAGAATGGGCTCAGAAGGCATCCAAATTGTTGGGTCTTGAGCGCTTGAACATGGCCGACGCCTTGGCCTGGCAGCGCGATGCAGCCAAAGCCGGCGCCCCCTTGAGCCGGGAACCCTTGGCCTCCTTGAAAGTCCAACTCAGTGAACGTGTCAAAGTGATTGAAGACTTGCAGCACCGGGTTCAGGTGCAGCGAGAAGCCGCTGTGTTGTTGGCACAGCGCATTGAGGTGTTGTCGACCAAGCCCTGGGGCGACGCCCAAAAAGTGCAGTCGGGCTTGGGCATCGATGTGACGGCGTGGCAAGAGCAGGCGGCTGCCTTGATGACCGACGCCAATTGGGCCAGTGTGGAGGCGCGCTTTCCGCCGATGTTGGAGGCTTCCAAAACCCAATTGCTGATGGTTTGGGATGCCTTCCAATCGGCCTTGGCCATGGCGGTCGCTGCCAGCCAAGAGGCGTCTGCCCCTTTGCCCCCCGTTCGGGTTTGGGCCGACGAATTGCGCTTGGCGCGGGGCGAAGCTTTGGCTGCTGCCACCCCGGGCGGGCCTGGCTCAATGGGGTCGTTGGGTTCGGCGGGTGGGGCGGGTGTGGCAGGGGCTGCCTCTGTTGCCTCGTCACCCGATCGGCCGGCCCGCGCGCCGCGGCCCGCTGTGCCCCCGGAGTTGCGCCAAAAAGCCCAAAAAATTGTGGCGGAAGCCCTGATCAAATTAGAGCGTGAAACCGCTGAAGGCCATGGCAAGGCCAGCGCGGGGGCGGCCTCGGCTTTGCGGAATGTGCTCAAAGAACACGGCAAATTAATTGACGCCGCGATGGAGCATCAAGTCCACACCGCCTTGATTGCGGCCGGTGAACT
>CAILKX010000071.1 GCA_903834975.1 uncultured Curvibacter sp. | reverse complement strand
TTGCAGAGTCAAAAATTCGAGACCTTGGTCGCGCAGCTGCCCCCATTGCCTTCCGGCGCCGTGCTCAAAACCCAAGCCTGCGACGGCTTGGCAGACGCCATCGAGAACTTTGACAACCCCAAAATTGAGGCGCTGATTGCGCACTACCTGCAGGCCTGTGGCCCCTTGGGTCAAGGGGTCGGCCAAGTGGACACCGTGGTGCTGGGCTGCACCCATTACCCCTTGGTGTTGGGGATTTTTAAGCGTCTGGCCCTGAACATTCAATTCCTGGACACCGGTGAAGCCGTCGCGCGTCAGACCGAACGTTTGCTCAGTGAACAAAAGTTGCTGAAGCCAACGAACCCAGCGTTTGAACCGGGCTCCACCACGTGGCTCAGCAGCGGGGACCCCGAGCTTCTGGCCCGTGCGGTCGCTCAGTGGAAAATTTAATGCAAATGCCGAGGCCGTCTGCCGCCGCCGTGGCCTGAAGCGCCACCCGAGCCGCCCGATCCACCGCGGGGGTAGCGCCCCACTTCCAGCGAGTTGACCAACTCGTCAAAGCGGTGGGTAAAGAGCTTGTCGATCTCAGCCACAACGCCGCCGAGTTCGGAGCCATCGAAATGGCGTTCCATCATGTTGATCACGTCTTGCACCAACAAATCGCGCTGCACTTGCATGATGGCCGCTGGGTTCGGGCCGACAAAAAGCATGACGAAGTCATCGCGCGACTCGCCTTCGCGGTCGTCCTCTTCTTCGTCAAACTCGGCATCGTAAAAAGTCACTTCGATGGCCGCGCCTTGGGCCGACACATCGTTCAGGTTCATGCACAACTCGTCAAGCGACTGACGGAAATCTTCATGGCCGCGCACCGTCCAGCAAAGCTGAATCAAATGCTCGCGGGCGTCGAATTTAAGGCCGGGCTCTTCCTCGTAGGCACTCACCGCGCCCGCGCTGAAACTGCGCGCACCCGCGTAATGCCACAAAGGTTTGAGGGCTTCTTGCACCTGCTCCAAACCCACATCGGGGCGCAAAGCCACTTGGCCGTGCAGATGGATCTCAAAGGGGGGGTGATAACTTGACATGTGCCCATGTTAATACCAGCCAGCGAAGAATTTCAACGCCTTCAAAAAAGGAGGGTTCGTTTCCGCTATAATTTCAATCCTCATGCGGGAATAGCTCAGTTGGTAGAGCGCAACCTTGCCAAGGTTGAGGTCGAGAGTTCGAGACTCTTTTCCCGCTCCAAATTGCAAAAGGGAAGCTGAAGTTAAACTTTATGCTTCCCTTTTTCATTGCCCCGATGGTGAAATTGGTAGACACTGCGGACTTAAAATCCGCCGCTTTCGTGAATAACGGGCGTGCCGGTTCGATTCCGGCTCGGGGCACCAAACCTTCCGACCCAACGGCTTTTCCCTTGGGTATCAAGGTGAGTCACCCTTTCATGATTCGGTGATATCGTGCACGGCAATGGAACCAACCCACCCGCACCCTCATGAACGTCCTTAATCGCCTTCTCAAAATTCTGGCCTTTGTCATCTTGGCCGCCGTGTTGCTGTTCACCGCTTACACCTATGTGGTGCTGCATTGGAGTTACTCCACGGGCGAACGGGCGGGGTATGTGCAAAAAATCTCTAAAAAGGGATGGATTTGCAAGACATGGGAAGGCGAGCTGGCGATGGTGAACATCCCGGGCTCACTGACCGAAAAGTTTGAGTTCACCGTGCCCGAAGACGCCGTGGCTGAAAAAATCAACCAGACCATGGGCGAAAAAGTCTCTTTGACCTACGAGCAACACGTGGGCCTGCCGCCAGGTTGTTTTGGCGAAACAGGCTACTTTGTGGTCGCCGTCAAGACGCTGCCCCTCAAAGACAAAGACGCCAAAGAGTAAGGCCAGGCTCGGCCTTACGTTAAGTTAAGTTACGTTAAGCCAAGCCCAGCAGCCTGACTGCGTTGCCCTTCAAAATGCCCGGCATGACTTCGGGTTTGAAGCCGGCGACTTCAAAGTCTTTCATCCAGCGCTCTGGGGTAATCAGCGGGTAGTCGCTGCCAAACAACACGCGGTCTTTCAACAGCGTGTTCGCGTATTGGATGAGTTGCTTGGGGAAATATTTGGGGCTCCAGCCCGACAGGTCAATCCAGACATTGGGCTTGTGCGTGGCGACCGACAAAGCCTCGTCTTGCCAAGGGAAGCTGGGGTGCGCCATGACAATTTGCATGTCGGGGAAGTCAATCGCCACGTCATCCAAGTGCATCGGGTTGCTGTAGGCCAAGCGCAGGCCACCGCCGCAACGCATGCCGCTGCCAATGCCGCTGTGGCCGGTGTGAAAAATGGCGGGCAGTTTGTGTGCGTTGATGACTTCATAAATGGGCCATGCCATCTTGTCGTAGGGGTGGTAGCCCTGCACCGTGGGGTGAAATTTGAAGCCCCGCACCCCGTGTTCCAAAATGAGTTTTTCAGCCTCGCGTGCGCCCATCTTGCCCTTGTGCGGGTCGATGCTGGCAAAGGCCATCATCATGTCGCTGTTGGCTTTGGCGGCTTCAGCGATTTCTTCGTTGGGAATGCGGCGGCGGCCCAATTTGGATTCGCTGTCGACGGTGAACATCACCAAACCAATTTTCTTTTCACGGTAATACTTGATCGTTTCTTCAATCGTCGGGCGGCGATTCGAGCCAAAGTATTTGTCGGCGGCACGGTCGTATTCTTCGCCGTAGTTGTCGAAAGGGTTCCAGCAACTGACCTCGGCGTGGGTGTGGATGTCGATGGCGATGAGGTTTTCGTGGTCCATAGGTTCTGCCTTAAGTTCAGCCTTGAATGAGGGTTTATCCCGATTATTTGGTTATGAATCATAACTATGATCGGTTTCAAGTTAAAAATCAAGTTCGAGAAAACCCCTACATGACGCTGCCCATGACCCCCAACCCCGACATCCATTTTGAAATGCGCGGCGACATTGCCGTGGTGCGTCTCACGCGGCCCACCAAGCGCAATGCCCTGAATGACGCGCTGATTGCTTCGATTCGCCAGATTTTTGAGAACCTGCCTGACAACACCAAGGCGGCTGTGATTGCCGGCGACGGTGACCACTTTTGCGCAGGCCTCGATTTGAGCGACCTGAAAGAACGTGACGCGGGGCAAGGCATGCACCATTCGCGCTCTTGGCACGTGGCGCTCGAGCGGGTGCAATACGGCCCCGTGCCGGTCATTGCCGCGCTGCACGGCGCGGTCGTCGGCGGTGGCTTGGAGCTGGCGAGCGCTTGTCACATCCGCGTGGCCGACGACACGGCTTTTTATGCGCTGCCCGAAGGCACCCGCGGCATTTTTGTGGGCGGTGGCGGCTCGGTGCGCATTCCCCGCTTGATTGGGGTGGCCCGCATGACCGACATGATGTTGACCGGTCGCGTCTACAACGCGGCCGACGGCGAGCGCGTGGGCATGGCGCAGTATTTGGTGCCCGCAGGCACCGCCTTTGACAAAGCGTTTGAGTTGGCGCAGCGCATTGGCCAAAACGCCCCCCTGACCAATTACGCCTTGACCCATGTGCTGCCGCGCATTGCCGAGCAGCCCGCTGACCAAGGCTTCATCACCGAGTCGATGATTTCGGCGATTGCCCAGGCCGCGCCAGAAGCCAAACAACGCGTGCGCGATTTCTTGGAAGGCCGCGCCGCCAAAGTGCAAAAGAGCTGAAGCGGATCGTCGCAAGGAGCACCGGACCCATGAGCAATGTCAGCAATGTCAGCAATGTCAAATACCGCGACATGACCTTCGGGGTGACCCGCGTCAAAATGCGCGAGGCCTCGAAGGGCCATTTGTACCTGTCGGCGGATCAAGCACTCGAGCCTTATGCCGAGCGCATGACCGACCGACTGATTCATTGGGCGAAAGAAAGACCCGACCAAACGCTGTTTGCGCGCCGCCAGAAAAACGCGGATGGCAGCACTGGCGATTGGCAGCGCATCAGCTACGCCCAGGCTTTGGACGGGGCGCGCCACATTGCACAAGGGCTCATCAACCGCGGGCTCAATGCAGAGCGCCCGGTGTTGATCGCGTCTGAAAACGACCTCGAACACGCTTTATTGGCCTTGGGTTGTTTGATGGCCGGTGTGCCTTACTGCCCTGCCTCGCCCGCCTACTCCACCATCAGCCAAGACTACGACAAACTGCGCCACTTGGTGAGCACCTTGACGCCCGGTTTGGTCTTTGCCGCCGACGCGCAACGCTACGGCAAGGCCCTGCAAAGCACGTTGGGGGCGGACGTGGAAGTGGTGTTGACCCAAGGCACTTTAGAGGGCCGCGAAGGCCCAACCAGCACCTTTGCCGAACTGCTCGCCACGCCCATCACGCCCGCGGTTGACGCCGCTTGGGCCGCCACAGGGCCGGACACCATTGCCAAGTTTTTGTTCACCTCGGGCTCGACCAAATTGCCCAAGGCCGTCATCAACACCCACCGCCTCTGGTGCTCAAACCAACAACAAATGCGCCAATCGATGCCGCTGCTGGCCGATTCGCCGGTGCTGATTGATTGGCTGCCTTGGAACCATACTTTTGGCGGCAACCACAACTTTGGTTTGGTGATTTACAACGGCGGCACGCTCTACATCGACGACGGCAAGCCGACCCCCGCGCTGATTCAAGAAACCCTGCGCAACTTGCGGGAAATTGCGCCGACTGTCTACTTCAACGTGCCGACTGGCTTTGAAATCATCGCTCAAGTCATGAAGACCGACGCGGTGCTGCGGAAAAACCTGCTCAGCCGCGTGAAGATGTTCTTTTATGCGGGGGCGGCCTTGGCCCAACCCATTTGGGACAGCTTGTTTGCCAGCCAAGAACAAGAGGTGGGCGAGCGCATTGCCATGACCACGGGTTTGGGCATGACCGAGTCCGGCCCCTTCGCCTTGTTCGTGACCAACGTGCACGTCAAAAGCGCCGATTTGGGCGTCCCCACGCCGGGCATGGAAATCAAACTGGTGCCCAACAACGACAAGATCGAAATTCGATACAAAGGCCCCAACATCACGCCGGGATACTGGCGTGCCCCTGAAGAAACCCGCGCGCATTTTGACGAAGAAGGCTTCTTCTGCACCGGCGACGCGGTGACCTGGATCGACCCCAACGACATTCACCAAGGCCTGCGTTTCGATGGCCGCATTGCCGAAGACTTCAAGTTGGCCACCGGCACCTTTGTCAGTGTCGGCCCGCTGCGCGCCAAGATCATCGCGGCCGGTGCGCCCTACATTCAAGACGTCGTTATCACGGGCTTGAACCGAAAAGAAGTGGGCGCCCTGATTTTCCCCACGCCCGCGGTGCGGACTATGAGCGGCTTGGCTGCAAACGCGGGCCTCGCCGAAGTGCTCGCCAGCGCGCCGGTGCAAGCCCACTTTCAAAAGGTTCTCAACGGGTTGGCGGCACAGGCCACCGGCAGCGCCTCGCGCGTGGCACGGGCGGTTCTCCTAAGCGAGCCACCTTCCATTGACAAAGGCGAAGTCACCGACAAAGGCTCCATCAACCAACGCGCTGTGCTGAAGCACCGCGATGCGCTGGTGCAAGCCCTGCACGACGGTCAAGCCCCACACACTTTGTTGCCTCAAACCACCCCCTAAGGAACCACCATGAAAATCGAAGGACAAACCGCCTGGGTGACCGGCGCCGCATCCGGCCTCGGCGAAGCCACCGCCCACGAGTTGGCGCGCTGCGGCGCCAAAGTCGCTGTGATGGACGTCAACTTGGCGCAAGCCGAACAAGTGGCCGCGGCCATCAACGCCACTTACGGTGAGGGCCGCGCCGTGGCCTGCGCCTGCGACATCACCCAAACGGACAGCGTCGTCGCGGCCATGACCAAGGCCAAGGCGGCCTTGGGTGCTGCGCGAATTTTGATGAATGTCGCCGGCATCGGTACCGCCAAGCGGGTCATTGGCAAAGACGGCCAAGCGGCCCCTTTGGAAGACTTCAGCCGCGTCATCAACGTGAACCTGGTTGGGGCTTACAACATCAGCCGCTTGTTTGCCGCCGAGTGCGCTCAATTGAGCCCCGGCGAAGACGGGGAGCGCGGTGTGATGATGTTCACGGCCTCGGTTGCCGCCTTCGACGGACAAGTGGGCCAAGAGGCTTACAGCGCGAGCAAAGGCGGCTTGGTGAGCATGACGCTGCCCATGGCGCGCGACTTGGCGCAGCACGGCATTCGGGTCTGCACCGTGGCCCCAGGCCTCTTCAACACGCCCTTGATGCGCACCCTGCCCGAGCCTGTGCAGCACTCGTTGGCGGCCTCGATTCCTTTCCCCTCGCGCTTGGGCAAGCCCGAAGAATTTGCCCAGCTTGCTTGCCACATCGTCACCAACGGCCATTTGAATGGTGAGGTCATTCGCTTGGACGGCGCTTTGCGCATGGCCCCCCGATAATTAAATTTTTCACACCAGGAGACCAACATGAAATTCAAAACCAAACTCATCGCCGCCACCGTCACCACCGCCTTTTGCAGCTTGATCAACCCCGCTTGGGCCGACATCAACATTGGCGTCAGCTTGGCCTTGACCGGCCCCGGTTCGGGCCTGGGGATTCCCATGCAAAACCAGTTGAAACTTTTCCCCAAAACCATTGGTGGCGAAAAGGTCAACCTGATTGTTTTGGACGACGCCACCGACCCCGGTAAAGGCGCCAGCAACGCCCGTCGCTTTGTCACCGAAGACAAAGTGGATTTGATCTTGGGTTCTTGCATCACCGCCGTGGCCGCCGCCATGAGCGACATTGCCACCGAAGCCGGCACCGTTCAAATCGCGGGCTCTCCCGTGGGCCTGCCCGCTGGCAAAGACAAGTGGGTGTTCCGTTTGCCACAGTCCAACACCGTCATGGGCCACGCCATGGTCGAACACATGAAAAAGCAAGGCATCAAAACCGTGGGCTTTTTGGGCTACACCGATGCGTATGGCGAACAATGGCTGAAAGAAATCAGCCCCCAGTTGGAACAAGCGGGCATCAAGCTGGTGGCCGTTGAGCGCTTTGCCCGCCCCGATACCAGCGTCACGCCTCAGGCCCTCAAGCTGACCTCGGCCAACCCCGATGCGATTTTGATCGTGGCCTCGGGCAGTGGCGCGGCCATGCCCGAGTTGGGCATCTTGGACCGCGGTTACAAGGGCAAGATTTACCAAACCCACGCCGCCGCTTCGCCAGACTTGGTGCGCGTTGGTGGCAAGGCCATGGACGGCACTTTTGTGGTCTCAGGCCCCGCGCTTACTCCGGAGCAATTGCCCGACAGCCACCCCTCCAAAAAGGTCGCTATCGACTTTGTGCAGCAATATGAAAAAGCCAACGGCGCCGGCTCACGCAACCAATTTGCTGGCCACGCCTATGACTTCCAAGTGGCGATGGAAA
Organism: uncultured Curvibacter sp.; assembly: GCA_903834975.1. Lineage (GTDB taxonomy): Bacteria > Pseudomonadota > Gammaproteobacteria > Burkholderiales > Burkholderiaceae_C > Curvibacter. Next base: position 2,368 of record CAILKX010000071.1, on the reverse strand, counting down.
AAGTCTTGCCGATGGCACTCAAAAAAGCCAAACCCGGCACCCCTGAATTCCGTGCCGCCATTCGCGATGGCTTGGAAACCATGGGCCGCACCAACTTTGCGCATGGCGTGATGAACTGGAGCGCCGCGGACCACTGGGGCTACACCTTGGAAACCGGTGTCATGTTGAAGGTGGTGAACGGTCAATTCAAGGTCGAATAAAAATGGACTTTTCGATAGCCAGTATCCTGTTGCTCGATGGCATGACCAACGGGGCGGTCTACGCTTTGTTGGGGTTGGCCACGGTTTTGGTGTTTACCGTGACGCGGGTGATCTTCATCCCTCAAGGGGAATTTGTGTCTTACGGCGCACTCACCTTGGCCATTTTGCAAACCGGCAAAGTGCCCGGCACGGTCTGGCTGTTGATGGGCTTGGCCTTGGTGGCGGCCCTCATGGAATGGCGCAGCTCGGGTTTGAAATCGGGTCTCAAAACCTTGCTGCTGCCGGCCTTGGCCTCGGGTCTAACTTGGTGGGCGGCGCCACTCCAACTGCCCTTGCTGATTCAAGCCATCTTGAGCATTGCCGTCGTCACCGCGTTTGGCCCCTTGGTTTACCGCGTGGCCTTTCAATCGCTGGAAAGTGCCTCGCCCTTGGTGCTGCTGATCGTGTCGGTGGGCGTGCACTTTGCCATGACGGGTTTTGGGCTGGTGTTTTTTGGCGCCGAAGGCTACCGCAGCCCGAGCTTCTGGGACACCCGATTTAATCTGGGCAGCCTGACCTTGACGGGGCAAGCCTTGATTATTTTCATCGCCGCCTTGGCCTTGATTGCAATGCTCTGGCTGTTCTTTGAGCGCACCTTGTTTGGCAAAGCTTTGCGCGCCACTGCAGTCAACCGGACAGGCGCCCGATTGATGGGCGTTTCAACCCACACCGCGGGTCAACTGACTTTCTTGTTGGCGGCCATGATCGGTGCCATTTCGGGTTTGCTGATCGGGCCCAGCACCACCGTGTTTTACGACTCGGGTTTTCTGATTGGCCTGAAAGGTTTTGTCGCCGCCGTGGTGGCCGGCTTATCGAGCTACCCCGTGGCCTTGGTCGGCGCTTTGTTCGTCGGCGTGGTGGAGTCTTTTGCCTCTTTTTGGGCCAGCTCTTTCAAGGAAGTGATCGTGTTCACCTTGATTCTGCCGGTGCTGTTGTGGCGCTCCTTGACCACGGTGCATTCAGACGAGGAGCACTGACGTGTTGAATTTTTTGACTTCTTGGAAGTGGCTCATCCTCTTCGCCTTGGTGCCCTTGGTGGCGGTGCTGCCCTTGCCCGATTTTTGGATTGTCCAACTCAACTACATCGGCCTCTATGCCCTGACCTGTTTGGGTTTGGTGTTGCTCACGGGTGTTTCCGGCTTGACCTCATTTGGCCAAGCGGCTTTTGTGGGCATGGGGGCCTACACCACCGCCTGGATCACCCTGAACCTGGGGCTTTCCCCTTGGATTGCCCTGTTCATCGGCTTGGCCCTCACGGGTGTGGCGTCTTTGCTGGTGGGTTTGCTCACGCTGCGCATGTCGGGGCACTTCTTGCCGCTGGCCACCATCTGCTGGGGTTTGGCGCTTTATTACCTGATGGGCAACTTGGACGCGCTGGGTAAATACGATGGTTTGTTGGGGCTCAAAAGCCTCTCCATTGGCGAATTTGATTTGGGCCAAGGCCGCGCCTTTTTTGTGCTCACTTGGTTGATTCTGCTGACGGCCGTGGTCGGCGTGACGCATTTGCTCGACTCACGGGCCGGGCGTGCGATTCGTTCTCTGAAAACCGCCACCCAAATGGCCGAGGCGATGGGCATCAACACCTTCCGCTACAAGGTCACGGTTTTCGTCTTGGCCGCTTGGTTGGCCTGCATTGCCGGCTGGTTGATGGCGCACTTTCAGCGCACCGTGAACCCATCGGCCTTTGGCCTGAAGATGGGCATTGAGTATTTGTTCATGACCGTCGTCGGCGGCGTGGGCACCGTTTGGGGGGCTTTGATTGGCTCTGGCCTGGTCAAATTGCTCGACGACCAACTGCAAACGCTGCTGCCCAAACTGATGGGCACCAGCGGCAGTTATGAGGTGATTGTTTTTGGCATCGCCATGGTGCTGATTTTGAAATACCTGCCCGAGGGTCTGTGGTCCTTGGTCGCCCGTTTCTTGCCCAAGAGCCAGCGCCAAGTAGATTGGGCCGAGGCGGCCGCATTGCCTGAGCGCAGCAAACCGAAGACCGGCGAACTCGTCCTGGACGTGCACGACATCCGCAAACAATTTGGGGGGTTGATGGCTGTGAACGGCATTGGCTTTCAAATTAAAGCAGGGCAAATTGTCGGCTTGATTGGTCCGAATGGCGCCGGCAAATCCACCAC
>CAILKX010000070.1 GCA_903834975.1 uncultured Curvibacter sp. | reverse complement strand
GGGCTGCTGTCGCTGGTGCTGATACCGGGTGCCTCTTTGGGCATGATGGCCGCGAGCCACGAAGCCGCCCAAGGCCGTTTCCCCATGCCCACGGTGCTCTTGACCGCGTGGCGTGTCGGGCAGCAACGAAAACGCGACATGTTGACCTTGGGTTTGATCTACGCCGCCGGTTTTTTGTGCTTGTTGGGCTTGACTGTTTTGATCGACGGCGGGGCCTTCGCCAAACTGTATTTGGTCGGCAGCGACTTGAACACGCCCGCCTTGCAAAACGCCCCCATGCTGGCCCCCTTGGCACTTTTTACGGCGGGTTCTTTTTTACTGCAGCTCTTGTTTTGGCACGCGCCGGCCTTGGTGCACTGGGGCCATGTGCCACCGGTCAAAAGCCTGTTTTTCAGTTGGATGGCCTGCTGGCACAACAAAGGGGCTTTCGCCGTTTTTGGCGTTCTGTGGACCGCGCTCATGAGCAGCTGTTTGCTCATGGCCAGTTTGCTGGGTGATGCGTTGGAATCGAATCTCGGGACCGGCTTGGTGATGGGCCTGGCCTTGATCGCGCTGGCCATGTTCACCACTTCCCTGGTGTTTACTTTCCGCGCTTGCTTTGGCGGAAGCTTGGTGGATGTGACGGTCGACACGCTCGGTTCTGATGAGCCGAGCTGAAATGGCCCCTTTAAATTGGCTTTAAATAGGCGTCAGCTTGGCCACACTCAGGGCCAACCACTTCACGCCGTGGCGGGCAAAGCTGACCTGGGCCCGCGCATCGGTGCCGCTGCCTTCTACAGTCACCACCACGCCTTCTCCAAACTTGTTGTGAAAGACCTTCATCTTGGCGCGAATCGGTTGGGCGGCGTTGGCCTTTTCGATCAAGGGTTCTTGGAACTTTTCGCTGGGTTTGCTGAAAATGTCATTGAAGCTCGACGGCGACCACTCGTGCGTTTTGGGCAAGCCGCCATGCTTGGGTGTCAACCACTTTAAGGCGCTTTCGGGCAATTCTTCTAAGAATCGACTGCGGATGTTGTAGCGCGTTTGGCCATGCAACATGCGGGTTTGCGAAAAGCTCAAATAGAGGCGTTTGCGGGCGCGGGTAATGGCCACGTACATCAAGCGGCGTTCTTCTTCGAGGCCGTCGTGGTCGCTCATGGCATTCTCGTGCGGGAACAAACCTTCTTCCAGTCCGGTGATGAAGACGGCGTCAAATTCCAGCCCCTTGGCTGCGTGGACGGTCATCAGTTGCACCGCGTCTTGGCCGGCTTGGGCTTGGTTGTCGCCCGCCTCGAGGGACGCGTGGGACAAGAACTCGGCCAAAGGTGAGAGGGTTTCGCCCGTCTCGAATTCGACGTTCACTTCAGATGCCGACTCAGTGGCCAATTCACGGTTGGCGTTGTGATCAACTTCTCGTCCAAAGCTTTCCAGGCTTACAAAGCTTTGTGCCGCGTTGACCAATTCTTCCAAATTTTCGAGGCGATCAGCCCCCTCGCGGTCGGCTCGGTAATGCTCGATCAAGCCGCTGTGGTCGAGCACGAGCTCGACAATTTCACGCAGCGTCAAGGTCGCCGCTTGTTCGCGCAGCACATCGATTTTGGCGACAAAACTGCCAATGTTGGTCCCGGCCTTGCCGCTCAGGGCACTGACCGCATCGTGCAAGGCGCAGCCGGATTCACGCGCCAAGTCTTGCAGTTGCTCCAAGCTACGGGCCCCAATGCCACGGGGGGGGAAGTTCACCACGCGCAAAAAGCTGGTGTCGTCGCGCGGGTTTTCGATCAGGCGCAAATAGGCGAGTGCGTGCTTGATTTCAGCGCGCTCAAAAAAGCGCAAGCCGCCGTACACGCGGTAAGCAATGCCGGCATTGAACAAGGCCGTTTCGACCACCCGGCTTTGTGCGTTGGAGCGGTAAAGCACGGCAATTTCTTGGCGCTTGTAGCCGGGCTCGGCACCCTGGTCGCGCAACAAATGCTTGATTTCGTCGATCAGCCAGTTGGCTTCGGCAAAGTCGCTGGGTGATTCGGACACACGCACGGGCTCGCCAGCCCCTTGATCGGTGCGCAGGGTTTTGCCCAAGCGTTTTTGGTTGTGGCTGATCAGCTCATTCGCAGAGTCAAGGATGTTGCTGTAAGAGCGGTAGTTTTGCTCCAACTTGATTTGATGCCGCACCCCGAATTCGCGAACAAAGTCGGCCATGTTGCCAACCCGCGCGCCGCGGAAGGCGTAAATGCTTTGGTCATCGTCGCCCACGGCCAGCACGGCGCTCCCGCTTTGCAAGTCCACGTCATCAGCACCCCGTCCACTGAGCAGCTTGATCCAAGCGTATTGCAGCTTGTTCGTGTCTTGAAATTCGTCGATCAGGATGTGGCGAAAGCGGCGTTGGTAATGCGCTCGCACGGGGGCGTTGTCGCGCAGCAGTTCATAACTTCTGAGCATCAACTCACCAAAATCGACCACACCTTCGCGCAAGCATTGTTCTTCGTAGAGCTGGTAAATCTCGACTTTTTTGCGGGTTTCCGCGTCGCGCACTTCGACTTCTCCGGGCCGCTGTGCGTCTTCCTTGCAAGCCGCAATGAACCACTGCAGTTGCTTGGCCGGAAAACGCTCGTCGTCGATGTTGAACTGCTTCATCAAACGCTTGATGGCCGAGAGTTGGTCTTGGGTGTCCAAGATTTGAAAACCTTGGGGCAGGTTCGCCAGCTTCCAATGCGCCCGCAAGAAGCGGTTGCAAAGCCCGTGGAAGGTGCCAATCCACATGCCGCGCACGTTGAGTGGCAGCATGGCGCTCAAGCGCGTCATCATCTCTTTGGCGGCCTTGTTGGTGAAGGTGACCGCCAACACGCCGCCGGGCGAAATTTGACCGGTTTGCAGTAGCCAGGCAATGCGCGTGGTCAATACCCGTGTTTTCCCAGAGCCTGCTCCGGCCAGAATCAAGGCCGACTCAGAAGGCAAGGTCACCGCCAAACGCTGTTCGTCGTTCAGCCCCTTCAGCAAAGGCGAATCTGACGAGGGAGAAGGGCCAACCGAGGGCGTTTGAAAGGGGTCTGAATCGCTGAAAAAGTCGGGGGGCGTGCTGTGCATAAGGCATTATTCCCCAAGTCAAAAATGAAAAACCCCCACCGTTGCCGATGGGGGTGACTCAAAAAATGGGGCGGATCGGCTTAACGCTGAACCGTGGCCAAGAATTGGATGACGTTTTTAATTTCGTCGTCAGGAATGACGCCACCCCAAGTCGGCATTCCCAATTCTGGGCGGCCTTTGGTGATGGTCGTGTACGCCACTTCTTGCCATTGGTCTTTGTAGCGCGATTTCAATTTGCGCAGGTCGCGCTCAGAAATGGGGCTGGCACCGTTGGCGCCGTGGCAATGGGAGCAGGTGTTGTTGAAGCGCGATTTGGCGGCTTGCAAGGCCTCGTCCGAGATCTTGGCAGGCATGTCGGCCACTTGGCGCATGAACTTGCTGTTGTTCCCATTGTTGTTTGTAACAGCCACCACGTGGTCTGCAGCGCCGTTTTTGCCCATCTCAGAGGCGCGGTTGGCTGAAGACAGGTTCACGGGCAACTGGCTGGGGAAGCCATATTTTTTCGCCAAAGCGGCAATTTCGGGTTGCAAATCTTTCAGAGCTTGATCGATTTTTTCTTTCAACTCAGGCTGGTCTTTTTGCACGGCGACGGCCACTTGTCCGCCCATGCCTTCGCCGGAGATCGGCGTGACTAGCCACTGGTTGTTGAATTGTTTGACGTTGTCGTACCCCGCACTCGGACCCCACAACAGGGCCACATCGATTTCATGTTTGTTCAGGGCCTCAAACGCTTGTTCATGGGTGCGGAAGGTTTGCGCATTGAAACCTTCATTCACCGCCAACAAAATTTGGGGAGGGGAGCCAAACAAAACGCCCACGCGTTTGTTTTTGAGGTCGTTCAAAGTGTTGATGCTTTGACCGGGTGCGCTCACCGCTGCATAACTCACATTCAGGAAAGAGCTGGTTTTCAGCAAACCCCTGACTTTGTAATCCGCGTCTGCAGGCAGCGCGAAGTAAGCATCGCAGCCGGCCATGCTGTTGCGCATGGCGCGGCGTTGATTGAAGGTCAACCACCAAACGTAGTCGACCGGCATGCCCAATCGTTGCCCGACCTTTTCAGCCAAATCAATGTACAAACCTTTGTCGGGTCCTTCCGACTTGCTGAAAGGCAAGTTGTCGGGATCCGAGCAGACCCGCAGATGAGTCGGCGACGCGGCTTGTGCTTGAGCTTGCGCGGGCAGGGCAGCAGCGGTGAGCAACAAAGCGCCCACCAAACCACTGATCGAACCCATCGCACGCTGGCGATTTGACCGGAATAAGTCGTTCAACGACTTGGACATACATTTCTCCTAACTAACCAAAATAACGAAAAGTGCTTTCAGATCTGAATCTGTTTAGAAACAGATCAGTTCAAAGCGAACACAAACATCGTGCCGCCTTCAGGGCTGGCAGACACGACCTTGTCACCGATGGAGCCCAAGAAAGCAGGGATCGATTGGGTACGGCCAGTGACCACAGCGACGTATTGCTTGCCGTCGATGGTGTAAGTCACAGGAGCAGCAGAGATGCCAGAACCTGCGTTGAATTGCCACAGCACCTTACCGGTCTTGGCGTCCATGGCGCGGAACTTGCCAGTCACGTCGCCACCGAAGACCAAGCCAGTGGCTGTTGTCGAGGTGCCGCCGGTGTAGGGCAGAGGATCTTTGTTGAACCAAACTTCTTTTTGCTTGACGGGGTCCCATGCCTTCACGCCACCCAAGTGGCCGCCAGCACCGGCTTTGCCCAAGTCAAAGTTCACGCCCAAGTAGAACTGGCCGCGTTTGTACTCTTCTTGAACGCCTTCCATGTCCATGCACAGGTTCAGCGTAGGAATGAACACCAGGTTTTCCTTGGGGTTGTAAGACATGGGCATCCAGTTTTTGCCGCCCAACAAGTTGGGGCAAACGTCTTTGGCCATGCGCTTCAAACCAGGGCGCTTGACGTCGCCTGCGGTTTCAACGGGCGCGCCGGTCTTCAGGTCAATGCTGGTGGCCCAGTTCACGCCGTCCACGAATTGCTTGGCCGACAACAGTTTGCCGTTGGCGCGGTCAATCACGTAGAAGAAGCCATTGCGGTTGGCTTGCATGATGGTGGGAACGGTCTTGCCGCCGAAAGGCAGATCGGCAAACACCAATTCGTTCACGCCGTCATAGTCCCAAGCGTCGTGGGGGGTGAATTGATAGTGCCAAACGATGTTGCCAGTTTCTGGGTTCAAAGCGATCACAGAAGCGGTGTACAGGTTGGTGAACTTGCCGACATTGGAGGTGTCGTTGCCGCGAACAGCAGCGGTCCAAGGGCTGGGGTTTGAAGTGCCGTAGTAAACCAGGTTCAACTTGGGATCGTAAGAGCCCACGTTCCAGGCCACGCCGCCACCGTTCTTGCCAGAGTCACCCTTCCAGGTGTCGGCATTCTTTTCGTTGCCGGTGGGCACGGTGTAGGTGCGCCAAACTTCTTTACCGGTGTTTTGGTCATAAGCCACCAGCGCGCCGCGAACGCCGTATTCACCACCGCCGAAGCCAGTGATGATCAGGTTCTTGACGGCAGTGGGGGGCGAAGTGATGACGGAACCGGCGGTGTAGTCCACCACGGTGGAGGTCCACAGTTCTTTGCCGGTAGCGGCATCGAGGGCGGTCATCTTGGCGTCCAAACGGCCGACGAAGATCTTGCCGTTGGCATAGGTCACGCCGCGGCTGTTCACGTCGCAGCAAGCGAATTGGTCAACACCCTTTGGGATGTCTGGCGAGTAGGACCATTTGACATCGCCGGTTTTGGCGTTAACGGCATACACGTTCTTGGGACCAAAAGAGGAGGTCACATACAGCGTGTCGCCGATGATGATGGGGCTGGATTCTTGCGAGCGGTTGGTGCCCAATTGCAGGGCCCATTTCACGTGCAAGTCTTTGACGTTGGCAGGCGTGATTTGGTTGGCATTGCTGAAACGGGTGTTGCCCGAATCGCCACCATAAATGGGCCAGTTCTGAGCGCTGGCCAAAGACGTGGCGCCGACGGCGGCGACCACAGCTAGGGTTTTAAGCAAAAGCTTCATAAAGTCTCCAAAATTTTCTAAAGAAAAAACCAACGACCAGGAAGACAAGTCAGCCCCCCAACCAAACCGTTAGTGCGTTAATTCTCTAGAGAAAATCAGGAGACCCCGCTATCGCAAACCCTTAAATTGTGTCGATTTGAATGAAATAATTCAAAAAATGAATGGTCTTTAGTAAGGCATCTGTCAGAGTCAGTAAGGGCCGCGTCAGAGTCGACATAGACGTTATCAACATGGCCAAATGATTAATGCCAAGCGGTCAATTTCATGCGCAAAAAACCCCCTTGGAAAAACCGCGCCGTGGTGGGTTCCTCACGCTCCAATTGCACCAAGCCAACCCCCCGGCAATACCACTCGCGCGTCAGCACCGGGGT
>CAILKX010000069.1 GCA_903834975.1 uncultured Curvibacter sp. | reverse complement strand
TTGGCTGGCAACGCCGGCATGGGCGCCGGCGGCATGGGCGATGTGCTCACGGGCTTGACCGCGGCCTTGTTGTCGCAAGGCCTGCGCCGGGGTTTGGGTGTTTGGGACCTCACCAGATTGGCGGTGCAGTTGCACGCCACCGCCGCCGATGAGTTGGTGCACGTCCAACACCTTGGCCCTTTGGGTTTGACCGCCTCTGAAGTGGCCAAAGGGGTCCGGCCCCTGTTAAATGCCCTTTGATTAAAAACCCCTTGGCCTGGCTAGACCATCTGCCTTGGCGTTGACCTCGGGCCCGCTGGGGATGCCAAAATGGTCATCTTGCCATCTTGCCAATTGTCACTTGCCACTTGTCTGGAGCCCATCCATGCCACCACTTTCTAAACCCACCCCCTCAACGATGGGGCAACCCCAAAGCGAACTGACCTTGCGCGGTTTGGTCTTGGGCATTCTGATCACCTTGGTGCTGACCGCTGCCAACGTTTACTTTGGTTTGAAGGCGGGCCTGACCTTTGCCACCTCGATCCCCGCGGCCGTCATTTCCATGGCGGTGTTACGCGGCTTCAGCGGCGTGACCATGCAAGAGAACAACATCGTGCAAACCGTGGCTTCAGCGGCGGGCACCTTGAGTTCGATTATTTTTGTCTTGCCGGGTCTGGTCATGATCGGCTGGTGGACTGGTTTCCCGTACCTCGTGTCCTTCGCCATTTGTGCCCTGGGCGGTATTTTGGGGGTGATGTATTCAATTCCCCTGCGCCGCGCTTTGGTCACGGAGTCTGATTTGCCTTACCCCGAAGGCGTGGCCTGCGCTGAGGTCTTGAAGGCGGGTGAGACCAACACCGACTCATCAAAAGGCTTGGTAGCCATTGTGGTGGGCGCTGTCGTCTCGGCTGGTTTTACGGTCTTGACCGCCACGCAACTCTTTGCCAGTGACGTGGCCTCGTATTTCAAAGTCGGCAAAGGGGTCACGGGGTTTACCTTTAACTTGTCATTTGCCTTGTTGGCCGTCGGGCAGTTGGTTGGCCTCTGGGTGGGTTTGGCCATTTTGGCGGGCGCTTTGATTGGCTGGGGTTTTGGCGTGCCTTACCTCAGCGCCTTGGGCAATGTGGCCGGTGTCGACATTCCGCCCGTGGATGCCGATTGGGCCCGCTCGGTGTGGAGCCACCAAGTGCGCTTTGTGGGCGCCGGCGCGATTGGCGTCGCCGCCATTTGGACGCTGATTAAATTGGCCAAACCCGTCGCCGATGGCTTGGCTTCGGCCCTGCGTGCATCGAAGTTGAGGCAAGCCGGACAAGGGGCCAGCTTGCCCCGCGTGGAGCAAGACATCCCAATTGGTTGGGTGGGCTTGATCACCTTGCTCACCTTGTTGCCGGTGGGGTATTTGTTGGCCCAAGTGTCTCAAGGCACCGACCTGATGTCGCAACTGCCCACCTTGGTGATCGGTGGCGTGGCCTACATCGCCTTGATGAGCTTTTTTGTGGCCGCTGTTTGTGGTTACATGGGCGGCTTGATCGGCTCGAGCAACAGCCCCGTCTCGGGCATTGGCATTTTGGTGGTGATTGGGGCCTCGTTGCTCTTGGTGCTTTCCGTCAAGCCTTTGCTGCCCGAGTCGGCCGGACAGGCCTTGGTGGCCTTCGCCCTCTTTGTGACCGCGGTGATTGTGGCCGTGGCCACGGTGTCCAACGACAATTTGCAAGACTTGAAAACCGGCCAACTGGTGGACGCCACGCCTTGGCGTCAGCAGGTCGCTCTGGTGGTCGGCGTGGTCGCCGGGGCCGCGGTGATTCCACCGGTTTTGGACTTGTTGGCACAAGCCTATGGCTTTGCTGGCAGCGCCGGCGCCAACCCCGAAAAAGCGCTGGCCGCACCCCAAGCCGCCTTGATTTCAGCCTTGGCCAAGGGCGTCATTCAAGGCACTCTGGATTGGAACTTGTTGGGGATGGGCGCCGCCATTGGCGTGGCCGTCATCGTGGCCGACGCCGTGTTGCGCCGCGCCACTTCAGGCAAAGCCCAATTGCCCCCTTTGGCCGTGGGCTTGGGCATTTACCTGCCCACGGCCGTCACCTTGATGGTGGTGGTGGGTGCCGTGGTGGGTTGGTGGGCAGATCGCCGTGCGAGCCGCAGCCGCGACCCCGAGTCGGCCAAACAACTCGGCGTGTTGTTGGCCTCCGGCATGATCGTTGGTGAAAGCTTGGTGGGGGTTTTGTTGGCGGCCTTGGTGGTGTTCTCGGGCCAGTCGGCGCCTTTGGCTTTGGTGGGGGAGTCGTTTGGCCAATATGCCCTGTGGCTCGGCGCTGTGGCGTTTGTGCTGGCGGTGGTGGCCTTGCAGCGTTGGTTGAAAAAGACCCGTTAAAAAGACCCGCTAAACACTTCATATAAGCCTTTCATTTATTCAGGATCCGTGATGTCATTTTTTTAAGTCGATGAAGAAGAGTGGGGCGGTGGCATTTGCCCTTGTTTTTGGCACCCTGTGCGCCCCGTCAGCCCACGCCGAACCCGGCATGTGGACCCTGGACCACTTGCCCAAAGTGGCCATGCAAAAGGACTTGGGCTGGAGCCCCTCTGCCGATTGGACGGAAAAGGCCATGCTCGGCGCGGCTCGGCTGGCCGGGGGATGCTCGGCCTCTTTTGTGTCCAAAGACGGCTTGGTGCTGACCAACCACCACTGCGCTGCCCAGTGCATTGAAGAAATTTCTGACGCCAGCCACAACTACCTCAAAGATGGCTTCTTGGCCAAGTCACGTGCCCAAGAACGCAGTTGCCCCGCCATGGAAGTGAACCGCCTCGAGAAAATCACCGACGTCACAGACAAGGTCAAGGGGGCCACCCAGAACTTGTCGGGCACTGAATTTCAGAAAGCCAAAAATGCGGTGGAAGCCAATTTGACGGCCGAGTGCGCCGCCAAAGAAAAAGAAAAAATTCGCTGCGATGTGGTGTCGCTCTACCACGGGGGCCAATACAAACTCTACCAATACCACCGATTCCAAGACGTCCGTTTGGTGTTTGCGCCTGAACAAGCCATGGCCTTTTTTGGCGGCGACCCCGACAACTTCAACTTCCCCCGCTTTGACTTGGACATGGCGATGGTTCGGGTTTATGAAGGCGGTCAACCCGCTGCCGTGACCCAGTTCTTCCCGCTCAACGCCAAAGGCCCACAAGCCGGGGAGCCCGTGATGACCGTGGGCCACCCGGGCTCCACCCAACGCGAGCTGACCGTCGCCCAATTGCAAGCCCGACGCGACAGTTTGGCCTTGAATACGCTTCCACGCCTGTCTCAAATGCGGGGCATGTTGATTGAATTTGGGGAACTCGGCGAGGAGCAAAAGCGCATCGCCACCGAGTCGTTGTTTGGCGTTGAAAATTCCTACAAGGCCTTGCATGGCCAATTAGAGGCCTTGCTGACCCCCGGTTTGCTGGAACGAAAAGCCACCGAAGAAGCCGAATTGCAGCGCTTCGTGGCCCAGAATCCCGCCCTGAAAAAAGAGGTCGGCGATGCGTGGCAACAGATTGCCAAAGCTGAAAAGTTGGCCAAGAACATTCGACCCATCTACAGCCAGTTTGAGGGCGCCGCTGCCTTTCAAAGCCGCTACTTCAGCATGGCCCGCGCCTTGGTTCGGGGCGCCGTTGAGCGCGCCAAACCCAATGCCGAGCGCCTGCCCGAGTACAACGAATCCGCCTTGCCTCAATTGCAAGCGCGCTTGTTTTCTGAAGCGCCCATTTACCCTGAGTTTGAAAACCTGTTGCTGACTTTTTCGCTTACCAAAGCCCGCGAAGTGTTGGGTGCTGATGACGAGCACGTCAAGCAAATACTGGGGAATGAATCGCCAGCAAACATGGCCAAAGACCTGATGGCGCGCACCCAGTTGGGCGACATCCAGGTGCGCCATGCGTTGTGGGACGGCGGCTTGTCTGCGGTCATGCAAAGCCAAGACCCGTTTATTCAATTGGCCCTGAAGGTCGACCCCATCGCCCGTGCCCTGCGCACGCGCTATGAAAAAGAGGTGGATTCGGTCGTCACCAAGAACAGTGAAAAAATCGCCAAGGCCCGCTTTGCTTTGTGGGGCGACCGACAAGCGCCTGACGCCACCTTCACCCTGCGCCTGTCTTATGGCCGCGTCAAAGGGTGGCAAGAGGGCGGCCGGGCTATTGCGCCGTTCACCACCTTGGGCGGCGCTTACACCCGGGCCACCGGGGCCGAGCCGTTCAAATTGACCGACGCTTGGTTGGCCGCCAAAGACCGCTTGAACTTGGCCACGCCCTTCAACTTTGTCTCGACCAACGACATCATTGGCGGCAACTCGGGCAGCCCGGTGTTGAACCGACAAGGCGAGTTGGTGGGTTTGGTGTTTGATGGCAATTTGCCATCACTCGGTGGCGCTTATTGGTTTGATGCGGCGGTGAACCGGGCCGTGGCGGTCGACAGCGCGGCGATCATTGAAACCATGAACCAGATTTACGGCGCACAAGACCTGACCCGTGAGATGTTGGGCCAATAAGCAGGCCCCGTTTCAGTTGCAAACCCGCTTCATGATTTTTTCGATGGGCGTGCCGCTCGGTACGGGCTCGAGGGTGCTGATGACGCCCTCTTTGCTGATGACGCTGCCGCTCAGCAAAGGGCCCGCATAAAAAACCACCGACTGCGCATGAACCAAGTGTTTGGCGCAATCAAATTCCATGATGGAACGGGTCGACTGAAAGGTTTTTTTCGAAGAAAAAACCTGCGGACTTTCGTACGACATCATGGTCGTCACTTGGGTCAAGTTCTTTTGGTGCGTCACCGAGCCCAAGTCAACGGAAGTGCTTGCATTCTGAGAGTTGGCGACTTCGGTCCAAGGCCCCGCTGCGGCCGCTGGGCCCAGGCTGAACGACAAAATAAACGACAAAATGAACGGCAAAAGAAAGGCCAACGGCAAAGCCCTTCTTAAGGCTGTTCTCAGGGCCGTCATGGGCTCGCTTTCGGTTTCGCCGGCAGGCGCAGGGCCAGACCCCACAGGGCCAACATCACGAGTCCCAGACCGAGGTAGGCGACAGAAAAACCATGGCCAGCCGCATCGCCCAGTGCATCGGCCAGGCCACTGATGGCGGCCGTTGCCACCAAACTGCCAATGCCGTTAAACAGGTTGATCAAACCTTGCGCGGTGGCGCGTAAATCGTCGGGTGCCTCTTGCAGGGCCACCGAGCGCAAGGCGCCGCCGACCAAGATGCCCACGCCCAAACCCACGACGGCGGTGAAGCATAAAAAGGCGATCAAGCCGCCGAAATGGAGCAGGGCGGCCAAGGCCGTGCCGGCATAACCCAGGGTCAAAGCCGCAAAGCCCGTCACCACCAACACGCGGGCCCCCAAGCGGTTCAGCAAACGGCCCGAGCCCATCGAGCTGATCATGGAG
>CAILKX010000068.1 GCA_903834975.1 uncultured Curvibacter sp. | reverse complement strand
TTGGTTTTGGGTGCTGCAGGCGGCGTGGGCACGGCCGCCATTCAAGTGGCCAAAGCCATGGGCGCGCGCGTCATTGCCGCCGCCTCAACCGATGAAAAATGCGAACTCTGCCGCCAACTCGGCGCCGATGTCACCATTAATTACGGCCGTGACACCCCCAGCACCACCCTGCGCGACCGCATCAAAGAGCTGACCCAAGGTCGCGGCCCCGATGTGGTTTATGACCCTGTTGGCGGCGATTTTGCGGAGCCCGTGTTTCGCTCGATTGCTTGGCGGGGTCGTTATTTGGTGGTGGGTTTTGCCGCCGGCCCCATCCCCGCGCTGCCATGGAATTTGATGCTGCTCAAGGGTGCATCGGTGGTGGGGGTTTTCTGGGGCGACTTCCAACGCCGTGAACCCCAAGCCAACGCGGCCATGATGCAAGAACTGGTGACTTGGTACCAAGAAGGCAAGATCAAACCGGCCATCGACCGCACCATGCCGATGGCCGAACTCAAAGCCGCCTACGCTTTAATGGGTTCCCGCAGCGTGATGGGCAAGCTGGTGATGGTGAACCCAAACTGATTCAGTTCAAGACCTGGCGCATTTTTTCAGAATCCAAGTCGCCGGTCATTTTGGCCACCACCACCGTGGCCACGCCATTGCCCACCAAGTTGGTCAGGGCACGGCCTTCGGACATGAAGCGGTCAACGCCCAAGATCAAGGCCAATCCCTCGACGGGCACACCGCCAACAGACGACAGCGTGGCGGCCAGCACAATAAAGCCGCTGCCGGTGACGCCGGCAGCACCCTTAGAGGTCAGCAGGAGCACCGCCAGCAGGGTCAGTTGCTGCATCAAACTCAAAGGCGTGTCGGTCGCCTGCGCGATGAACACCGCGGCCATGGTCAGGTAGATTGACGTGCCGTCCAGGTTGAACGAATAACCCGTGGGAATCACCAAGCCAACGACCGATTTTTTAGCGCCCAGGGCCTCCATTTTTTCCATCATGCGGGGCAACACCGATTCAGAGGACGAGGTGCCCAGGACGATCAAAAGTTCTTCTTTGATGTAGCGGATGAATTTAAAAATACTGAATCCGTTGAAGAACGCAATCAAGCCCAACACCGCAAAGATGAACAACAAGCAGGTCACATAAAAAGAACCCATCAGCTTGCCCAAGCTGAACAAGGAACCCAAGCCAAATTTACCAATCGTGAAGGCCATGGCACCAAAAGCACCCAAGGGGGCCACTTTCATGATCATGTTGACGACTTGGAACAAGACGTGAGAAACCTTCTCAATCAAGTCAAACACCAAGGTGCCACGTCCACCAAAGCGGTGCAAGGCAAAGCCAAACAAAATGGCAAACAGCAAGACTTGCAAAATTTCGCCTTTGGCAAAAGCATCGACCACGGTGCTGGGAATGATGTCCATCAAAAAGTCGACGGTGCCCTTCATTTTTCCTGGGCCGGTGTAGGCTGCAATGCCTTTGGTATCAATGCTGGCGGGGTCGGCGTGCATGCCGACACCGGGTTGCAACACGTTCACCACAACCAAACCAATGACCAAAGCCACCGTGCTGACCACTTCAAAATAAAGCAGGGCCAAGCCGCCGGTTTTGCCGACTTGCTTCATGTCTTCCATGCCCGCGATGCCGGTCACGACGGTGCAAAAGATGATGGGGGCAATCATCATCTTGATGAGTTTGATAAAACCATCACCCAAGGGCTTCATGTCGGTGCCCAAAGCGGGGTAAAACTGACCGAGCAGGACACCCAATAAAACGGCAAACAAAACCTGCACGTACAGGGATTTGTACAAAGGACGGTTGGATGACATGGACACACTCCTGACGCTGAATTAATTTAGGCGATTCTAGGAGGATGACATCGCTTTAAAAATGTAAAAACCCTTAGAGCAGGAGACTCTAAGGGTTTTTCTGAATCACAGCGCGTTAAATCACGCGCCTGGCGCTGGCGCTCACATCAGCCCATGTGCAGACCGCCGTTCACGGAGAAATCAGCGCCGGTGCTGTAGCCGCCTTCGTTCGAAGCCAGCCAAGCAATGATCGACGCGATTTCGCTGGGTTCACCCAAACGCTTGACGGGGATGGTGCCGACAATTTTGTCGAGCACATCGGGGCGCACGGCCTTGACCATGTCGGTGCCAATGTAGCCAGGGCTGACGGTGTTGACGGTCACGCCTTTGGTGGCCAGTTCTTGTGCCAAGGCCATGGTGAAGCCGTGCATGCCGGCCTTGGCGGCCGAGTAGTTGGTTTGACCCGCTTGCCCTTTTTCACCATTCACCGACGAGATGTTGATGATGCGGCCCCAGCCCTTTTCAACCATGTCACCGACCACTTGCTTGGTCACGTTGAACATGCTGTTCAGGTTGGTTTCGATCACGGCGTCCCAGTCTTCGCGGGTCATTTTTAGGAACATGCGGTCACGGGTGATACCGGCGTTGTTCACCAGCACATCGATAGAACCATGCTCCGCCTTGGTCTTGCTAAAAGCCTCGACGGTGGAGTCCCAATCGCCCACATTGCCCACCGAAGCGTAGAAGGTGTAGCCCAGGGCTTTTTGTTCGTTCAGCCATTTGTCGAAGTCACGGGTCGGGCCACAGCCGGCCACCACGGTGAAACCTTCTTTGAACAAGCGTTGGCAAATGGCGGTTCCGATGCCACCCATGCCGCCGGTGACGTAGGCTACTTTTTTACTCATATTGGCTCCTTTGTTTTCTTGCAGAAATGAGATGTTGACGAAATCAGTTTAACGTTCGATGGTCAAGGCCACGCCCATGCCGCCGCCGATGCACAAGGAGGCGATGCCTTTGTGGGCATTGCGGCGCTGCATTTCATGCAGCAAGGTCACCAAAATGCGGCAGCCGGACGCACCAATCGGGTGGCCCAGCGCAATGGCGCCCCCATTGACGTTGACTTTGCTGGTGTCCCAACCCATCTCGGTATTGACCGCACAGGCTTGGGCGGCGAAGGCTTCGTTGATTTCGAGCAAGTCCAAATCGGCAGCCTTCCAGCCGGCACGTTGCAACGCCTTGGTCGAGGCGGGCACGGGGCCCATGCCCATGAAGGCGGGGTCCAAACCGGTGGTGGCATAACTGGCGATGCGACCCAGTGGGGTCAAGCCGAGTTGGGCCGCGCGCTTGGCGGTCATCACCATCACGGCAGCAGCGCCGTCGTTGATGCCGGAGGCATTGCCCGCAGTGACAGAACCGGCTTTGTCGAAAGCAGGACGCAAACCCGCCAAGGCGTCGGCATTGGTTTTGCGGTTCAAAAATTCGTCGGTGTTGAAAATAACCGGGTCGCCTTTGCGCTGGGGAATTTCAACAGCGGTGATTTCGTCTTTGAAACGACCGGCATCTTGAGCGGCCGCGGCCTTGGTTTGTGAAGCCAGCGCCAAAGCATCTTGGTGTTCGCGTGTGACACCGTATTTTTTGGCCACGTTTTCAGCCGTGATGCCCATGTGGTATTGGTTGTAGACGTCCCACAGACCATCGACAATCATGGAGTCGACCATCTTCCAATCGCCCATGCGTTGGCCATCGCGTGAACCGTTCAACACATGGGGCGAAGCGCTCATGTTTTCCTGTCCGCCCGCGATGACGATGTCGCTGTCGCCCGTGGCCACCGCCTGTGCCGCCAACATCACGGCCTTGAGGCCGGAGCCACAAACGGCGTTGATGGTCAAACCCGGTGTGCGTTGGTCAAATCCGGCCTTCAACACCGCCTGTCGTGCAGGGTTTTGGCCGGCACCTGCCGTCAACACTTGGCCCATGATGGCCTCGTCGACCAAGCCCGCCTCCAAGCCAGTGCGTTTGATCAAGTCACGCAACACGATGGCCCCCAACTCGGTCGCCGGAATTTTGGCCAGCGAGCCACCAAATTTACCCAAGGCAGTGCGGGTGGCCGCAACGATGACGATGTCTTCCATTTTTTAGTCTCCAGTATGAATCGGTATCAACAAAAATCGCCCATTTAAAAATCACCAATGTCCATCAAGCTTTGACCTTGACGTAGGAGCCAGGGGCGGCCATTAAAGCTTTGTAATGGGCGCGGCCATAGGCCTTGGGCGCTAATTTCAAAGGGCCAGCTTGGCCCTTGAGCCATTCCGTCCAGTCGGTCCACCAACTGCCGGGCAACTCGGTCGCCCCTTCCAGCCAGCCCTCAAAGGTGGCGGGCAACTGGCCGTCGTCTCGAATCCAATGGCTGCGCTTGTTTTTAGCGGGCGGGTTGATGACGCCAGCAATGTGACCGGAGGCGCCCATGACAAAACGTTTTTTGCCGGGAAAAACCTGCGTTGAGGCATAGGCCCCTTGGATGGGCACGATGTGGTCTTCACGCGAACCGTACAAATAAACCGGCAACTTGACCTGACGAAAGTCGATCTTTTCTCCGCAGACCTCCGCCACACCGGGCTTGACCAGGTTGTTCTCCAAATAGGTGTTGCGCAAATACCAGGCGTAAAAGGGGCCTGGCAAATTGGTCGAGTCGCTGTTCCAGTAGAGCAAATCAAAGGCCGGGGGTTTTTCACCTTTGAGGTAATTGCCGACCACGTAGTTCCAGACCAAATCATTCGGACGCAAAAAACTAAAGGTGGAGGCGAGTTCTTGTCCTTTGAGCAAACCGCCTTGGCCCATTTGGGTTTCGCGGTAACGAACAAACGCCTCGTCGATGAAAAGGTCCAACACGCCGGTGTCAGAAAAGTCCAGGAAAGTGGTCAGGAAAGTGGCCGACTGGACGGGTTGCTCGCCACGCGCCGCCAACACCGCCAAGGCCGTCCCGAGCAGCGTGCCACCGACGCAGAAGCCCAGCGCATTGATTTTGTCGGCCTGACCGATGTCTTGAACCACGTCAATGGCTTTGATGACAGCGTCTTGAATGTAGTCGTCCCACGTTTTGGAGGCCAACGATTCATCGGGGTTGCGCCAGCTAACCACAAAGGTGCGGTGTCCTTGGGAAACGGCGTAACGAATGAACGAGTTGTCGGGTTGCAGGTCCAAAATATAGAATTTGTTGATACAAGGTGGCACCAACAAAAACGGCCGCGAGTGCACCTTGGCCGTGAGCGGTTTGTATTCAATCAGCTGAAACAACTCGTTTTCAAACACCACCGCGCCTTCGGTGGTCGCCACATTCACGCCCACTTCAAAGACCGATTCGTCGGTTTGGCTCACGTGGCCTTGGCGCAAATCGGCAAACAGGTTTTGCAGGCCTTGGGCCAAGCTTTCGCCTTGGGTGTCGATGGCTTTTTGTTGCGCCTCGGCGTTCCACACCAAGAAATTGCTGGGTGCTGAGGCGGCGGCAAATTGCTCTACGGCAAAACACAAACGGGCACGGGTTTTTTCGTCGGCATCGACCGCGTGGGCCAGCTGGTTCAGGGTGTTGCTGTTGAGTAAATAAACCGCGGCCGCATAGGCGGCCATGGGGTTGTGGGGCCACGCTTCGCTGGCAAATCGCTTGTCTTTGAAATGAAAGTTGCCCTTGATGCCTTCATTCCAAAGCGCTGTGGCGCTTTTTAAATAATCTTCTTGAACTTTTTGAAGCCGGGCCGCGTCAAAGTGAATTTGAGGTGCGGTGGCGTTGGGGTGAGGGGTCGCCAAATCGGCCGCTGGCAATCCCATGCTTTTGAAGGAATCCAAGGCCTGCCCCCAGCTTTTGCTGAGCATTTGTTGGAACTGTTGGGCACTTTGGCCAAAATTGCCTTCAAAATCCATGGTGCGCTTCCCAAATTTTTCTTAAATGGCCTGGGTGTCAACCCAGAGACATCCAGCCAAGTGAAATTGACGTAGATATTAATCTGCATTTCTGACACCTTCTTGTCGAATTGCCCAATTTCATAAAAAAAACATTTAGCTTCAAAATGTATTTAATTCCGATCGCTTGGCTTTACGTCGCCATCATGATGGCCTTGGCCGAGGCCACCAACCCCCAAGGCACCTTATTGGGCGCTTTCTTCACCTTGCTGCTTTACGGCCTGCTGCCATTGGGTATCTTGATGTACGTGCTGGGCGGCCCAGCCCGAAAGCGCGCCAAAAAGGAAAGCGAGGCCCAAGCCCAGACCCATACCCACTCGCCCTCAGCGGCGCAGCCCAATGAAGGCGCCGAAGCGGCCGCTGGCACCGAGACGAGCGGCATCGCGCCGGTGCGAGAAAAATAAATCAGCCTGGGTGACTGTGCACCAAGCGGGGGAACTGTCGTTGCCATAAACCGCCTTGACGCCCGCTTGCGACAAGGCAAGACGGGCCAGCCCCGCCAAATCCGCCCGCCACTTTGAGCGAATTTCGCCATTGGGTCGCTTTTCAGCAGGCGCAGGCACAAAGCAAGAAGCGGCTTGTTGAATCAAAGCGGATTCGTCGAAGGTTTCGGTTTCGGTTTTGCTTTTAGGTTCAAATTTAGGCTCAGTGAAAGCCTGCCAAACGTCTTCCCCCACTTCAAAGGCGTCAGGGCCAATGCACGGACCCAACCAAGCCATTAAATCGGCGGGATCGATCCCTTTTAGGGCAAACGCGGCCATGGCTTGACTCACCACCGTTTCACCACCGGCATGCCCTGCCCCCGCCAAACCGCGCCAGCCCGCGTGCAGCGCGGCCACGGTTCGGCCGTCACGGTCGGTCAACAAAATGGGCAAGCAATCGGCCACCATCATGATGAGGGCAACGCCCCGGTCTTGGGTGATCGTGCCATCTGCGGGCTGAACTGACTGAGCTGTTTGATCTGCTAACTGCTTAACACCCTGAACCGCTTGCTGAGGCAGGTCAGTCGAGTCCAGTTCTAGCACCTCCACCCCATGGATTTGTCTGACATAAATCAACCGGCCCGCACCGAGTTGATGAACTTGATGTTGCAAAAGACGGCGGTTTTCATGAACCGAAGTTTCTACATCGTTGACATGGTCACCCAAATTCAAGTGGTCCCAGGGCGCCTGACTCACGCCGCCCCGACGCGTGGTGCATCCCGCCACCACGGATTCGGGCGCAGGCCAATCGGGCTGCAGCCAGGGCAACGTTGGAGGCATTGGCATGGACATCGGTTTGGGCATCGTTATGGAAATCGACCTCAGGCGCTGGCGACCCGCACCGCTGGATGAAGCCAAGTCATGCTAAATCTCGCTGGTTCATGGTTGGTAGAGGGTAGACTGTCACGCTATTCTTTCACGCGCTTGATTTTCACTTTTTTTGCCCCCCCCTATGAGCTCAGCTGAATTTGTCATCCCGGCCCCACTTCCCATGAGTTTGCCTGTGCTGGGCGAAACAAAACGATTCCCCGTGCGTCGTGTGTTTTGTGTGGGTCGGAATTACGAAGAGCACGCCAAAGAAATGGGCTTCACCGGCCGTGAACCGCCCTTCTTCTTCATGAAACCCGCTGACACCCTGGTGCCCATCGAGGCTGGCCACCAAGGCACCATGGACTACCCCACTTTGACCCAAAACCTGCACCACGAAATCGAGTGGGTGGTGGCGGTGGGCGTCGGCGGGAAAAACATTTCGGCTGCACAAGCCCCAGCCCATGTTTACGGTTATGCCGTCGGCCTGGACATGACCCGCCGCGATTTGCAAAACGACATGAAAAAACAAGGCCGCCCTTGGGAGATTGGCAAGTCATTCGAGCAATCCGCACCCATCGGCCCGGTGGTGCCGGCGGCTCAATGGGCTCAATCGGTGGGTCAGAACGACGCCGCCATTTGGCTCAAGGTTAATGGCGAAACCCGTCAGACCAGCCACATCAGCCAATTGATTTGGAACCTGGGTGAAATTCTGGAACACCTCTCTGCCGCCTGGGAACTGGCCCCGGGCGACTTGATCTTCACAGGCACCCCCGCTGGCGTGGCCGCCGTCAAGTCCGGCGATGTGCTGGCGGGCGGCATTGACGGCCTGCCTGAATTGAATCTGAAAATCGTTTAAACACCCATGACCTTGCGCCCCCCCATCAAACATTGCAAAAACTGCGGTGCAGCCGTCGATTACCGCCTGCCCGATGATGGGGACACCAAGTTGCGCGCCGTTTGCCCCCAATGCGGCACGGTTCACTACGAAAACCCCTTGAATGTGGTGGGCACTTTGCCCTTTTGGGGCGATCGGGTTTTGCTGTGCAAACGCAACATTGAGCCGCGCTTGGGCAAGTGGACTTTGCCCGCGGGCTTCATGGAACTGAACGAATCGACGGCCGAGGGGGCTTTGCGCGAAACCATCGAAGAGGCCGGCGCGCAAATTGAAATGCAAGCCCTGTTTTCTTTGCTGAACGTGGTCCGTGTGGGCCAGGTGCATTTTTTCTACCTCGCCCAATTGCTCAGCGATCGGTTCGACCCGGGTTTTGAAACCCAAGAAGCCAAGTTATTCAGCGAGGCCGAAATTCCTTGGGATGAGATTGCCTTCAAAACCGTCAAAGTGACGCTGGAGCGCTATTTTGAAGACCGCCGTGGCGGCCATTTTGGCTTTCACCAAGTGGACATTACCTGAGCCACCCATTTCCTTTAACGTTAACGCCTCTGTTGTTTTAACCATGTCCGCTGTCTTTAACTTCACCTTTGTGCCTTGGTTTCGCTCAGTGGCGCCCTACATCCATTCACACCGAGGCAAAACCTTTGTCATTGGTTTGACGGGTGAAGCCATTGCTGCCGGCAAGTTGTCTTTGATCGCGCAAGACTTGGCGCTGATTCAAAGCATGGGCGTCAAAATTGTGCTGATTTACGGCTTCAGGCCGCAGGTCAATGAACAACTTCGCGCCAAAGGACAAGAGCCCAAATACTGCAACGGCATTCGGATCACCGACGAGTTGGCACTGGATTGCGCCCAAGAAGCCGCAGGGCAACTGCTTTATGAAGTGGAAGCCGCCTTCAGCATGGGCTTGCCCAACACGCCCATGGCCGGCGCCACCGTGCGCATGATCTCGGGCAACTTCATCACTGCGCGACCCGTGGGCATTGTGGACGGCGTGGACTTCAAGAGCACGGGCATGGTTCGCAAAGTCGACGTGCTGAGCATCAACCATGCCTTGGATTTTGGCGCGATGGTTTTGATTTCACCTTTTGGTTTTTCGCCCACCGGCGAGGCCTTCAACCTGAGCATGGAAGACGTGGCCACTCGGGTGGCTTCCGAGTTACAAGCCGACAAACTGATTTTCTTGACCGAAGTGCCCGGCATCCGCCAAGACCCCTTGGCACCAGAAAGCGAAGACAACCCCATCGATACCGAACTGCCTTTGGCTGCCGCTGAAAAATTGCTGCGCGAACTGCCGCCCGCCTATCAGCCCACCGACATCGGTTTTTATTTAAAACATTGCGTCGAAGCCTGCAAAGCCGGCGTGGAGCGCAGCCACATCTTGCCTTTTTCCGTTGACGGCGCTTTGTTGTTGGAGGTGTATGTGCACGACGGCATCGGCACCATGCTGGTTGATGAAAAGCTGGAAGAACTGCGCGAGGCCACTGCGGACGATGTGGGGGGAATTTTGCAATTGATCGAACCCTTCGAGCAAGAAGGCGCTCTGGTTAAACGCAGCCGCACTGAAATTGAGCGCGACATCGAACACTTCACCGTCATCGAGCACGACGGCGTGATTTTTGCCTGCGCCTTGCTGACGCCTTATCCCGAGGCCCAAACCGCCGAGATGGCCGCGCTCACCGTTTCGCCGCAGAGCCAAGGCACGGGCGACGGCGAAAAGATTTTGAAACGCATCGAACAGCGGGCCCGGGCGCAGGGCTTAAAGAGTATTTTTGTACTGACCACACGCGCCATGCACTGGTTCATCAAGCGCGGCTTCCAAGTGATGGACCCCGATTGGTTGCCCGACGCCCGCAAGCGCAAATACAACTGGGACCGCAAGAGCCAAGTCTTGGTCAAGAAGCTTTAAACAAACCCGTCGCGTTCCTTTAAACAAACCCGTCGCGTTTGGTGACCAAACGCTGACGCACCAGGGCCCACAGCAAGGCCAGCGCCAAGACGGCCAATCCGACAAAGCACAAAAATGACCAATTGGCGATCGAGCCGCCCAAAAAGGTCCAGGTCACCGCCGTGCAATCGCCGCTGCCTTTGAAAATCATTGGCACCACGCGTTGCAAGGGGAAGGCTTCAATCATGCCGTAAAAGTCTCGTCCGCAAGTCAGAATGGTGGGCGGGTACCACTGCAGCCAACTTTGGCGGGCGGCCACAAAAGCACCAAAGCCAGCGGCGAGGAAAACCCAAGCAGCCCCGGCAATCCAAGCGCCTGGCGCCGGTTGACCCCGATTGACCTTGCCTTTGAAAAGGGCCGCCACCAAGGCACCCACCACGATGGCGACCATCGCGTCGCGCTGCACAATGCACATGGGGCAAGGCACCAAGCCTTCCACCTCTTGCAAATACAGGCCAAAAGCCAACAAGCCCACGCAGGCCATGGCCATCAACATCAAGCACTGTCGCGCATGCTTCACCAAGACATTCCATCCCATTTGAGGAACCTCATTTTTTCATCACAATCCAGCTTGGCATCTTAAAAGCAAAGTCTTCTTTTCAAACCATGTCGACCCCCCAAGCGTCCAGCCACCCGATACCGCCGAACCTGCCTCGATTGCGTCAATTTGTGCAGGATTTTTCTTTGCTGATCGAGCAAAGCGCATGGTGCGAAGTCGAAACCAGCTTAACCGATG
This sequence comes from uncultured Curvibacter sp., assembly GCA_903834975.1. Taxonomy (GTDB): domain Bacteria; phylum Pseudomonadota; class Gammaproteobacteria; order Burkholderiales; family Burkholderiaceae_C; genus Curvibacter. The sequence goes on along the minus strand of CAILKX010000068.1, from coordinate 9,563 downwards.
ACCAAGCGGAGGTCCATTTGCTGCAACAGGGTGAGCGCCTGTTGGCCGACCTCATCGCCCACGACGATTGGCTGCCCGAAGAATTCGCCCAACCGCACCCCGAGCACTATCAGCAGTATTTGCTTTACACCGATTGGCAAGAGCGTTTTTCAGTGGTGAGTTTTGTCTGGGGCCCCGGCCAGCGTACGCCCATCCACAACCACACGGTGTGGGGCTTGGTCGGTTTGATGCGCGGTGAAGAAACGTCTCAGCCCTTCCAACAAAATGACCAAGGTGAATGGGTACCTCACGGGCCCTTGAACCGACTTCGACCCGGTCAAGTCGAAGCGGTTTCGCCGCGCCTGGGTGACGTCCATCAAGTCGCCAATGGCCTGAGCGATTCACCCAGCATCAGCATCCATGTTTACGGCGCGAACATTGGCGCCGTGCGCCGCTCTGTTTTCAAGCCTGATGGTTTATCGAAACCCTTTGTTTCAGGCTACAGCAACACCCAGATGCCCAATTTGTGGGACCGTTCCAAAGAAATCTTATGACCCGTTTTGCAGAAGTTCACCAAGCCCTGCGTGAGCACCAAGAAATCGCCCTCATCGACCTCCGCGAAGAAGACCCTTTTGCCCAGTGCCATCCTTTGTTTGCGGCTCAATTAAGTTTGGCCCGTTTGGAGACCGACGCCTGGACGCGCATCCCCCGCCTCGACACGCCCGTGGTGGTGATGGACAACGGCGAAGGCTTGGCTGCCGTGGGCGCCGAACGATTGAAGGCGCTGGGTTACACCCAAGTCAGCCTGCTTGAAGGCGGCTTACAAGGCTGGATAAATGACGGCGGCGAGGTTTTCAAAGACGTGAATGTACCGAGCAAATCGTTTGGGGAACTGGTTGAGCATGAGCGCCACACGCCCTCCCTGTCGGCCCCTGAAGTCAAAGCCCTGATCGAGCAAAAAGCCAATGTGGTGGTTCTCGACGCGCGTCGCTTTGACGAGTACCAAACCATGAGCATTCCCAGCGGCATCAGTGTGCCTGGGGCCGAGTTGGTGCTGAGGGCCGCGTCCTTGGCGCCCGACCCCAGCACCCACATTGTGGTCAACTGTGCGGGTCGCACCCGCAGCATCATCGGCACCCAATCTCTGGTCAATGCGGGGCTCCCCAACCGGATCACAGCGCTGCGAAACGGCACGATTGGCTGGACCTTGGCAGGACAAGAACTGGTGCGCGGCGCGCAAGAAAAGTTCAAACCCGTGACCGAAACCGAACGCCAACAAGCCGCCTTGCGCGCCCGCGCCGTGGCTGACCGCGCCGGTGTCAAGCGCGTTTCTTTAGATCAACTCGCGGTTCAAAAGCGAGAAACCTCACGCACCACCTATTGCCTCGATGTGCGCACCCCTGAAGAGTTTTTAGCCGCCCACCTGCCCGGCTTTCGCAGCGCGCCAGGGGGCCAGTTGGTGCAAGAGACCGACTTTTCGGCACCCGTTCGCGGCGCGCGTATCGTGCTGTTTGACGACGACGGTGTGCGCGCCAATATGAGCGCCTCTTGGTTAGCGCAAATGAATTGGGACGTCGCTGTGCTCGACGGCATTGCGTTATCGGAACTCACCGAAGCCGGCCCCGCACCGCTCAGGCGCCCTGTGCCCGCGCCACCTCAAAATGCCATTTCTCCGGCTGAATTGGCGGAAATGGTGTCAATGGTCGGCCAAGTTGGCTTGGCCACCAAGCAAACCGCGAATTCAAAAGGTTCAAAGGGCTTGCTTCAACCCCTGATTTTGGATTTAGGCACCAGTGCCAATTATGTGAAAGGCCATGTGCCTGGGGCGGCTTGGATTTTGCGCTCTCGCATCGCCCAAGACTTGCGCGCGCTCTTGGACACCGCCAAGACGTTCCAACAAGTGGTGCTGACTTGTGAAACCGGCCTCGTTTCGCCTTATGCGGCACAAGAAGTGGCTCGAATCGCTGGCCTGCCCGTTGCTGTATTGACCGGCGGTAACGCCGCTTGGCGACAAGCTGGCCTCCAAGTGGCGCAAGGCGAAACCCTTCTGGCCTCCCCCCGCATCGACCGCTATCGGAGGCCTTATGAAGGCACCGATGCGCCCCGTGAGGCGATGCAGGCTTATTTGGATTGGGAATTCGGATTGGTCGAGCAACTCGGTCGTGATGCCAGCCACGGGTTTCGGGTCATTTAATTTCAAGGCCTCCTTTTTTCAAGGCCAATTTGAAGCTGGGATAATCCGGCTCAAGACATTTCACCAATTGAGGATTCCCCATGGCACGTATGGTCAACTGCATCAAACTCGGACAAGAAGCCGAAGGCTTGGACTTTCCGCCCTACCCTGGCGAGTTGGGCAAACGCTTGTGGGAAAGCGTCAGCAAAGAAGCTTGGGCCGCTTGGTTAAAGCACCAAACCATGTTGGTGAATGAAAACCGCCTGAACTTGGCCGACCAACGCGCCCGCCAGTATTTGGCGCGCCAAATGGAAAACCATTTCTTTGGCGGCGGCGCTGATGCGGCTCAGGGCTATGTGCCCCCTCCAAGCGCTTAATTCGCCACGGCTTCATTCACGTCGCCTTCATTTACCCTTTCTTGATCCACTTAGACCTTGATTTTGGCTTCGGGCAGCATTTTCTCGGCGCTTGGGAAGCTTGGAAAAAAGAGCCTGAATCCAGAAAAAAACGGCTGCACCACGTGGCTGTTTTACCTCGAGCACCGAGCCGGGCGGAATTAAAAGAACAACTTTTTAGCCACCAACCCCAGGCCTTGAATCAAGCCCTGAATCAAAGCTTGAATCGACCCTTGGCCCAGGCTTTATTGTCCCAATGGTGGGGCTTGCAAGCGGGCTTTCATCGGCTGCAATTTGAGGACCAGCAAGTCATTTTGACGCTGTGCATGGGTCCGCGTCACAAAGTGCTGCGCGAACTGGACTTCCAAGCCGATCTGGTCTTTTGGGACGGTCAAACCGAGGACCTGAAACAGGTGGCCAAGTTGTGCCGCCGTGGCGCGCGACTACTCTGGCCAAAGACAAGCGATTCAAATGATTCAAACGATTCAATCGCTGCCATCTCTTCAACCGCTGAGCCCGCTGAGCAAAAAACCCGACTCCAAGCCGTTGGTTTTGGGCTGCCAGAAATGGCCTACGGGGAAACGTGGTCGGTGACTTATGCCCCCCGCTGGGAACCCAGGCGCGCGCCACCCCTGGTCAATCCTTGGGGAAAATCGCCCTCGCCAACAGAACCCGTTCTGGTCATCGGCGCGGGTCTTTCAGGCGCCGCTTGCGCCCGCGCTTTGGCCGATCGGGGCTGGTCGGTCACCGTGCTGGACGCGGCGCCTGAACCGGCCACGGTGGGGTCCGGCTTGCCCGTGGGCATTTTTGGCCCGCACTACTCCACAGACGATGGCCGCTTGTCTCAGATCACCCGCCATGGCGTTCGCCACACTTGGCAAGCCGCGCAAAGGAGTTTGCAGAAGGGCATCGATTGGTCGCCCTCCGGCGTCTTAGAACATCGGCTACAGGGTCGGGCGGGGGTCACCCCCCTTTCTTCTGAACGTTCCAACTCAAACTCAACGTTCCCTGAGCACCTGTTTAGTCATGAAGCGACCGAGGCCCAAAAACAGAGCTTGGGCCTTTCGGCAGAGGCCCCCGTGACTTGGCATCCGTATGCCGGTTGGATCAAGCCAGGGCCCTTGGTGCGCGCCTTGTTGAACCACCCCCTGATTGAATTCAGGGGCAATTGCCCCGTGCTGTCTTTGGTCAAAACAGGTCCACAACGCTGGCAAGCGCTGGGCACCCATGACGACCCCAAAGTTCACCCCAAGGTTCACACTTTGGCTGAGGCGCGCTGGGTCATTTTGGCGGGCGGCCCTTTCAGCCCCCGCCTGCTCCCTGAATCCAGCGCCCAAGCCATGGCGTTGGATGCTGTGCGCGGACAAGTGACTTGGGCCAAGACGCAAGACCCAGAGGCTTGGCCCTCTGTTCCGGTCAACGGCCACGGCAGCCTGATTGCCCAAATTCCAACGGCTGCGCCCTTTTCAGCCTCCGGAAAAAACCACCCAATAGGGCCGCCTCAAACCGCTTGGTATGCCGGCGCCACCTTCGACCGCAGCCCGGGTCAACCCGATTGGTCCGGCTTAGAGCACTTGAACCAAGCCACGCCCTTGACGTCGCTGGATACCCAGAAGAATTTAGAAAAATTAAAGTCACTTGTGCCTAGGCTCCCCAGTCTGCCCCATCTGCCTGAGTGGACAGGGGAAACTGAATCGCACGCACCTTTAGATAACAGCCCGGCCCCGATGGGGGAACTCCAAGCCTGGGCCAGCATCCGCTGCACCTCGCCCGACCGTCTGCCTTGGGTCGGCCCGGTTGATCCAGAAAACCTGGCCGGGCTGTGGCTTTGTACGGCCATGGGCGCGCGCGGCTTGAGCTGGGCCCTGCTGTGTGCCGACTTGCTGGGGTCGTGGGCGGCTGGGGAACCATTGCCCCTGGAAGTCTCCCACGCGCGGGCCCTCTTAGCTCACAGAAAATCTATCTAAATTCATTTGGGTTATATAGGGCCAACAAATAAGTATTTTGGATTTGTAAGCAAAGCCCGTACATTGCACCCGATGCAAGATTTAGCGTTTTCATTGGCAGGCTTATTTGTGGGCTTGGTGGTCGGGTTGACGGGTGTGGGCGGTGGCTCGCTCATGACGCCCATCTTGATTTTCTTCTTCGGCATGAAGCCGCACTTGGCCATCGGCACCGATTTGTTGTTTGCCGCGGGCACCAAATTTGGCGGCTCGGTTCAGCTGGCCCGCGCCAAGCGCATTGACTGGCCCGTTGTGGTCCAAATGGCGGTCGGCAGCATTCCGGCCTGCTGCCTTACCCTCTACGCCCTGGACCAACTGGGCGCGACCAGCCCCGAAGTCCAGCACGTCATGACCACCACCTTGGGTGCCGCTTTGATGCTGACGGCCGTGGCCACGCTTTACAAGGCCCTGAGAACAAAGTCCCCCGCTGTTGAAATCCCCTCCGAATCACTCGAACCCACCCAACCCCTGCATCCGGCGCTCCCCATTTTGTTTGGCGCCGCGATTGGCACGTTGGTCACCTTGACCTCGGTCGGCGCTGGCGCCATTGGCGTGCTGGTCTTGATGATGGTCTACCCGCACTTGCCTTTAAAGCGCATCGTGGCCGCCGACATCGCCCACGCCGTTCCTTTGACCTTGGTGGCCGGCTTGGGTCACGCCGGTCTGGGCACGGTAGACTGGCTGCTTTTGGCCAAGTTATTGGCGGGCAGCCTGCCCGGCATCTGGATCGGCGCCCACCTGACCCATCGTTTGCCCGAGCGGGTCGTCAGAAGTTTGCTTTCTTTGGTGCTGGCCTATGCGGGCACCAAATTGCTGGCCATTTAATTGCTTGCCATTTAATTCTTCAATTTTTTCTAAGATGTACCAATACACCGAATTTGATCGGCAATTTGTTCAAAGCCGTGCCGCCCAACACCGCGACCAACTCACCCGCTGGCAAGCCGGCAAACTGAGCGACGACGAGTTTCGTCCCCTGCGCTTGCAAAACGGCTGGTATGTGCAGCGCTATGCGCCCATGTTGCGCGTGGCGGTGCCCTACGGCGAATTGTCCAGCGCCCAACTGCGTGTGCTCGCCACCATCGCCCGCGATTTTGACGCCCCCAGCGCCGACTTGCTGCAACAAGCGATGGCCACGCAAAGCCAAATCGGTCAGCACCTGCCCACCGGCGCGGTCGGCCATGGCAGCGCGCCTCTGCCGACCCACTATGCCCACTTCACGACGCGCCAAAACGTGCAGTTCAACTGGATTCCATTGGACAAATCGGCCGATGTGATGGACCTGTTGGCCAGCGTCAACATGCACGGCATTCAAACCAGTGGCAACTGCATTCGCAACATCACCAGCGACGAGCGCGCCGGTATTGCCCCGGACGAGGTGGCCGATCCACGCCCCTTTGCAGAAATCATGCGCCAGTGGAGCACCTTGCACCCTGAGTTCGCCTTTTTGCCCCGCAAATTCAAAATCGCGATCATTGGCGCCACCGAAGACCGTGCGGCCATCGGTTGGCACGATGTGGGCTTGCAAGTGGTGAAGAACGAGGCCGGCGAATTGGGCTTCAAAGTTTGGGTCGGTGGCGGCATGGGCCGCACCCCCCTCATTGGCAGCTTGATTCGCGAATTTTTGCCTTGGCAACAAATTTTGAATTACCTCGAAGCCATCGTTCGCGTCTACAACCGTTTCGGTCGCCGCGACAACATCTACAAAGCCCGCATCAAGATTTTGGTGAAGGCCGAAGGTCAACGTTATTTCGACGAAGTCGAGGCCGAGTTCAAGCAAATTGTGGAGCATGACGGCGGCGTTCACACGATCCCCGAGTCCGAGTTGGCCCGCATCAGCGCGTCTTTTGTGCCGCCACCCCTCAAAGCCGCTCAACAAAATCAAGCCAACCCACCAAGCGCCGAAGCGACGGAGCAAGCCCTGCGCCAAGCAGCAGATGCCGAGCCTTTGTTTGCCCGCTGGTTGGCTCGCAATGTGGCGGCCCACAAGAACCCCGCACTGCGCGCCGTCACGCTGTCTTTCAAACGGCTGGGTCAATACCCCGGTGACGCCAGCGCCGATCAGCTGAACCAACTGGCCGACCTGGTCGACCGATTCAGCGCCGGTGAGGCCCGCGTCACCCACGATCAAAACATCTTGCTGCCTTGGGTCGCCGCGGCTGATTTGCAAGCGCTTTACCTAGCCGCCAAAGCCGCCGGCTTGGCCAGCCCCAATGTGCATTTGTTGAGCGACATGATTGCCTGCCCCGGCGGTGACTTTTGTGCTTTGGCCAATGCCCGCTCGCTGCCGATTGCACAGGCCATCACCGAGCGCTACCAAGATTTGGACGAGCTCGACGACATGGGTGAAATCGACCTGCACATCAGTGGCTGCATCAACTCTTGCGGGCACCACCACAGCGGCCACATTGGGATTTTGGGTGTCGACAAAGACGGTAAGGAGTGGTACCAGGTCACCTTGGGCGGCTCTGACGGATCGGATTTGAGTGGTGCCGCTGTGCCGGGTAAGGTGGTCGGCCCCTCCTTTGCCAGCGACGAAGTGCCCGACGTGTTGGAAGCCATTTTGAACACCTACCGCGACCAACGGGCGCACGGTGAGAACTTCATCTCCACCCTTCGCCGCGTGGGCCACGAGCCGTTCAAGACCGCTGCCAATGGCGCACGCCATTCAACCGGACGAAGCACGACCCACAGCGCGTCTGCCTCGGTTTAACCCTGTTCAGAATTCAAGTTCATCGATTCAAACTCACCGATTCACCCTGCGATTCTTTGCCATGAAAATTTTGACTGCCAACTTGCCTGAACCGGACGCCGGCGTTCTGAGTTTGCCAAACGATGCGGATCCGCGCGAAGCCTCACTTGTAGGCATCCACCGAGTGGATTTGCACTTCCCCAAATTCACCGATGGCCGCGCTTACAGCCAAGCCTTTTGGCTGCGCCGTCGCCTGGGTTTTAAAGGCGAAATTCGCGCCACTGGGGACGTGCTGATTGACCAGTTGGTGCAAATGAGCCGCTGTGGTTTTAACGTGGCGGTTCTCAAGGCCGGGGTGGATGCCACCGATGCACAGGCCCAATTTGACCGCTACGCCCGCTTTTACCAAGCCGATGCGTCGAACCCTCAGGCCATTTTTTCCTGATTGCCCCTCAAAAAGCAACTATGTCAGCCATCTCTCTTTATGCCCATCAGGCCTCCCAAGACTTTGAACAAAAAGTTCAAAACAGCCTGGCTTTACTCAAATCCGCCCTCACCGACTTCAGCCGCGACGGCGGCTTGGTGACCCAAGCCTCCAGCTTGGGGGTGGAGGACATGGTCATCACTGAACTCTTGAAGCAAGCGGGCTGGCTGGGCCACCCCGCCTTGAGCGTCTTTGTTCTGGAAACTGGCAAGCTCCACCCTGAAACCTTGGCCTTGATGGCCCGTTTAGAAGCCCATTACGGCGTCCCACTCTCGGTCTACCGTCCAGATTCACAGGCAGCGGCCGACTTCGTGGCGAAGAACGGCGAAGAGGCGATGTACCAAAGCATCGAGCTGCGCAAAGCCTGCTGCGACATTCGCAAAATGAAACCCTTGGCCCAAGCCTTGGCCGGCAAGAAAGCCTGGATTGCCGGCCTGCGCCGCGAACAATCCGAAGCCCGCGCCGAAGTCCCCGACACCCAAAGTGGCCGCGCCAAGATCAACCCCTTGGCCAATTGGACACAAGGGGATGTCTGGCACTTCATTGAGCGCCACAACGTGCCCTACAACCCGCTGCACGATGCGTTTTTCCCCAGCATCGGCTGCGCGCCTTGCACGAGGTCCGTCACCCTGGGTGAAGACTTCCGCAGCGGCCGCTGGTGGTGGGAACAAGCCTCTGCCAAAGAATGCGGCTTGCACGTGGCAAGCGTCATTCCCATCCAAGCGGCGAACTGATCACGGCCCCCCGACCCCCCGACTCCCCTATGACTGACCTTTCTGAAATGAACGAACTGACTGTTCACAAACTGAGCACCGCCCATCTGGATGCGCTCGAAGAAGAAACCATCTTCATCCTGCGCGAAGTGGCTGCGGCTTTCGAGCGCCCAGCCCTGCTGTTTTCTGGCGGCAAAGACTCGCTGGTGATGTTGAAGTGCGCTGAAAAAGCCTTTGGCATTGGCCGCATTCCCTACCCGCTGTTGATGATTGACACCGGTCATAACTTCCCGGAAGTGACCGATTTCCGCGACGCCCGCGCACAGGAATTGCAAGCTGAATTGATCGTTCGCAACGTCGAAGACTCGATGAAGCGGGGCACCGTGCGCTTGGCGCATCCCGGCGAATCTCGCAACGTGCACCAATCGGTCACGCTGCTCGAAGCCATCGAAGAATTCCGCTTTGATGCCCTGATTGGCGGCGCCCGTCGCGATGAAGAAAAGGCCCGCGCCAAAGAGCGCATTTTTTCGCACCGCGACAGCTTTGGCCAATGGCAGCCCAAGGCGCAGCGCCCCGAGTTGTGGACGCTGTTCAACACCCGCTTGGCCCCGGGTGAGCACTTCCGCGTGTTCCCCATCAGCAACTGGACCGAGCTGGACGTTTGGCAGTACATCGACCGCGAGCAAATTGCCTTGCCCTCGCTTTATTACACGCACCGACGCCAAGTGGTCGACCGCCGTGGCCTTTTGGTGCCGGTGACCGAACTCACCCCAGCCAAAGACGGCGAAACGGTGCAACTGCGCGACGTGCGTTTCCGCACTGTCGGCGACATCACCTGCACCTGCCCCGTTGAAAGCACCGCCGCCACGCCCGCTGACATCGTGATTGAAACCCTGGCCGCCGACGTGAGCGAACGCGGCGCCACCCGCATGGACGACAAAACCTCCGACGCCTCCATGGAAAAACGCAAGAAGGACGGTTACTTCTGATGAACACCCCAACCCCTTTGAACACCACTGAACTAAAGCCTGCCCTGCGCTTCATCACCTGCGGCTCGGTTGACGATGGCAAAAGCACGCTCATTGGCCGCTTGCTGGTCGACAGCAAAGCCGTGCTGCAAGACCACT
>CAILKX010000067.1 GCA_903834975.1 uncultured Curvibacter sp. | reverse complement strand
GCGTTGCAACTCGATGGCGGCGGTGTGCAGCAACATGTTCAAAGCGGCTTTGGCCGCGCGGTAGCCGTACCAGCCGCCTTTTTTGTTGTCTGAGATGCTGCCCACACGGGCCGATAACTTGGCATAAATGGCCGGCCCGGGTGCCAGCAACTTAGAAAAATGGCCCATGGCCAGGACCGGACCCACTGCGTTGACCTGGAAATTTTTGGTCAACAACGCGGGGTCGAGGCTGGCCAAGGATTTCTCCGGTCCCCGTCCCTCCAGGGTCAAAGCCCCGGTGGCGTCGATCACCACTTGGTAAGGGCCCGAGGCGGCGCAAAGTGCTGCTTGGCGTTGAATGGACTCGGCGTCCAGCAAGTCAAATCCACCCGAGCTGCGGGTCACGGTTTCGACGTGGGTGCAGTGGGGGTCGGCTTTGAAGGCCGCCACAAAGGCGCCCCCAATCGCGCCGCTGGCGCCGATAACCAAGGCCTTGTAGTCGTGCTCGAAGAGGGAGGGGAAGTGGTTAGACATGGGCCTCCGCTTGGACCTGAATGGCGGCATCGGTTTTCCTGGCGAGCCAAACCAGGGTCGGCAAGACCAACATCCACATCAGGCCCAAGGCCAGAAAAGTAGCGAGGCTGGCGTCCAATTGGGCCGCCCCCAATTTGGCCCCGGCGAGGTAGTTCCAGGGCCCCAAGAGCAAGCCCAACGCGGCCGTTATCCAAAGCGGTTTGCTCTTGAGAAACGCCATTGACACATTCAAAGTGCCGGCGAAAAGGACCCAAATCGCCCAAAGCCAAAAGGGGCTGAGGGGGCCCAGAGCCCAGCCATAAAAATCAATCACCCCCCCAAATTGCAAGGCCGAATCGGCGACGATGCCCAACAAGCCGCCCATCAGCGCCAATTTGATTGCTTGCTTGGCCTGCAGCCGGGAGGGTAAAAAATAAATCTGTAGGCCCATCAACACGATGCAAAAAGCAATGGCCTCGGCCTCCAAGTGATGGGTCACGCTGCCAATGCAAGCCCACCAACCCGCTTGAAAAGCAAGGGCATTCCAGAGGCGTTTCATGGGGCGTGGATCCAGTCGTTCACAACGGCATCAAGAACATCCAAAGGCAGGGCGCCGTTGGAGAGCAACAAGTCATGAAATTCACTCAGCTTAAAGCGCGGGCCCATTTGGGATTTGGCGCGTTCCCGCAATTCCAAAATTTTCATCATCCCCACTTTGTAGGCCAAGGCCTGGCCCGGGTTGATTAAATAACGCTCAATTTCCACCGTGACTTCGGTTTCACCCATCCCGGTTTCCCGCATCATGTAGGCGATGGCCTGCTCACGCGTCCAGTGTTTGGCGTGCAGCCCGGTGTCCACCACCAAGCGGACGGCTCGGAACATTTCACCTTGCAGTCGACCCAAGTTGTCCAGCGGATTTTTTTCCAAACCCATTTCCCAAGCGAGTCGCTCGGCGTAAAGGGCCCAGCCTTCAACGAACGCAGAAAAACCGGCGGCGCGCCTGAAAAAGGGCAAGTCGGTCATCTTCATTTGCAAGGCAATTTGCAAATGGTGACCCGGAATGGCCTCGTGGTAGGCCAGCGTGTGCATGCCAAATTTAGGCGTGTCTTCGATTTTGTAGAGGTTGGTAAAAAACTGACCAGGTCGTTCCCCTTCCAAAGAGGGCGGTTGGTAGTAGCCCATGGGCGCGGTTTTTTCTGAAAACTCAGGCACCCGCTTGACCACCACCCCCATTTGGGGACGCAGCCCAAACACCGTTTTGCTGGCCGCATCCACTTCGTCAATGATGCGTTGGTAGTCTTGTAAAAGCTGTTCTCGTCCGGTTGGCGTGTCGGGATAGAGCTGGTCAGCACGGTGCGCCAGCACTTGCATTTTGTCGGCCCGTGTTTTGCCGGACACGTGCTCTTGCGCCAAGATCGCGTCCATCTCACGGCCAATGCGCGCCACCTCATCAAGGCCCTTTTGGTGTAAATCTTGGGCGCTGATGTGGGTCGTGGTGTGTTGCCAAATCAAGAAGTCGTAATAGGCCTCGCCGTTCGGCAAGGCCCAAGCGCCGTCGTTGTTCAACGCGCGTTTTTGCAAGTTTTGCAAGTTTTGCAGATGCGCCAGCATTTTTTGATAGGTCGGATAGACCGACTTTTCCACGGCTTCGCTGGCTTGTTGAACCCATAATTCTTGTTGCTCGGTCGGCAGCGCTGGCGTCATTTTTTTGAGTTTGTCCGCCAGATTCAACACCAAGGGGTGTTGCCGCGGGGCGGGCTCAATGAATGCGGTAATTTGGGCCGTGGTTTTTTGCACTGCGAATTGATTGGGCAACAAGCCCTTGGATTCACGCACCTTCAGGCCTTCTTCAATTTGCGCATAAGCCTGGGGAATCGCGTTCAGACGCTCCAAGTAGCGACGCGCACTTTTTTCGTTGGTGATGGCGTGGGTGTTGATCAAAAAGTCGGGCAGTTGCGATTGAACGCCAAACAAGGGGTTGATCGGGTAGCTGTACCAGCGCCAGTTTTCTTGTTCACGCTGCAGCTTATTTTGGAAGTCGGCCACCTGCCAGCTGACCTTGTCAGGCCCCGTTAAAGGGGCGGCGTCATAACTTTGAAAAACAACTGAATTGAGGTGCGCGCGTTCTATTTCTTGGTCTTCGTGGGCGATAGAGAAGTCGTCCCATCGCCCGCTGTACCAATCCAAAGCACGGCCATCAAGCAACTGCAAACTGCTCAGAGAAATCGGGGAGTCGAGCAAAGACTGCAAGAAAACGCGGTTGTAGAACCAATTCAAACACAGGGGCTTGAACCACCAGGTGTGGGCCACCAACAAAACCAAAGCCAGCAAGAGAGACAACAGAAGCAAGCCGAGCCAACGCAACGCACGCATGTTAGAAGCCTTTTCAGAATGGGCGAATCATGGGACCGCATCTTATCGTTGGCGTAAAGTTCGGGCAAACTCAACTGGACTCCTCATGACCCCTTTACTCAAATCGTTGCTGCTGGTCTCCGCCTTGCTGGGCGGGCTCGGGTGTCACGCGCAAACCAACCCCGCAGGCATGCCGCCGCTGCAAGCCATTCCTCATTTGGACGTCCAGCGCTACCTCGGGCGTTGGGTTGAAATTGCCAAATTCCCCAATCGATTTCAAAAGCAATGCGTCTCCAGCACATCAGCCAATTACTCACTTGAAGCCGACGGGCGCCTGCGTGTGTTGAACCAATGCAAGCTCGCCAGCGGGGATTGGGAACGCGCCCTCGGCCAAGCCAAACAGGTTGGCAATTCAGACTCGGCCCGACTCAAAGTGCGTTTCGCACCGGCCTGGTTGTCCTTCCTGCCCTTTGTTTGGGGCGATTACTGGGTGGTGGACTTGGACGAGTCCTACCAATTGGCGGCTGTCAGCGAACCTTCGCGTGAATACCTCTGGATTTTGTCGCGCGAGCCAGTCGTGGAATCGGCCCAATACGCGGCTTTGCTGTCCCGCTTGAAAGCCATGGGCTTGGACATCAACAAACTAGAGAAGACCGATCAGCGCTGAATTTTGCGGGCCTTTTTTGAAATCACCAAGGCGGCCATGACCTGAGCCAAAACGAACCCCCCCACATCCGCGGGCGCAATGCCCACAAAGGTGTTGGTGAAGCTGCGCGCCAAGGTTACTGCTGGGTTCGCAAAGAAGGTGGAGGAGGTGAACCAATAGCCAGCGGTGACGGTCATGGCGATGAGGAGGGGCAATTTTTCTTTGCTGTCGGGGTTGGATTCACCCAAGCGAATGACCGACAGCAAAATCAAGGTGGAGACGAATTCACTGACCCAAATACCGAGGCCTGTTCTGACTTTGCTGGACTCCTGGAGGATCGGCAAATGGAACATCAGGTGCATCAAAAAGATGCCGACGAGTGCCCCACTGAATTGGCAAATCCAGTAGCCCAGCATCTTGCGCAGGCCCAGCTGCCCCGTTCGCCATGCCACCAAACTGACCACGGGGTTGAAGTGAGCGCCAGAGAGGGGACCCAGCAAAACAATCAAGACAAACAGGCCCGCACCGGTGGCGATGCTGTTGCCCAGCAAGGCCACCGCGGCATTGCCCGAGTCGAGTGATTCGCCCATGAAACCCGAGCCGGCCACGATGGTCAGCAGCAGGGCGGTTCCCAAAAATTCGCTGGCGTAGGTTTTCACGCTGTTTTTGGCAAGGCCGCTGCGGTCTCGGGGCTGTGAATGGCTTGCAAGCTCATGGCGTCCAACTTGTCGAGTGGCATGTCAGCCAATAAATCAAGGCGGTGCTTCAATTCAGCCAACACTTTTTCGAAGGCGTGTCGCTTTTCTTCATCGGTGCCTTGAACCCTTGAGGGGTCAGGAAAGCCCCAGTGCGCGGTGACGGGTTGACCGGGCCAGTAGGGGCAAACTTCGCCTGCGGCATCGTCGCAAACGGTCACGATGAAGTCCATTTTGGGGGCATCTGCCAGGCCATACTCGTCCCAGCTTTTGCTGCGCAATTTGCTTTCTTCGTACCCCAGCTTCAGCGCCAACTCGCGGGCAAAGGGGTTGACTTGGGTGCCGGGCGTCGAGCCTGCCGAAAAGCCAACGAACTTGCCGCTCGAATGGGTGGAGGCCATGGCTTCACCCAACACGGAGCGCGCCGAGTTGTGGGTGCACAGAAAAAGCAAGTTGTATTTTTTCACGGTGTTTGGCTTAGGAGAGATTGAGGCGTTGACCTGTCAACATCAGCTGAGGCTCGCCATGTCAATCACAAAACGGTATTTCACGTCACTCTTGAGCATGCGCTCGTAGGCTTCATTGATCTCGTTGATTTTGATCATTTCAATGTCCGAGGTGATCTGGTGCTCCGCACAGAAATCCAGCATTTCTTGGGTCTCTTTGATACCGCCCACCAAGGAGCCGGCCACCGACCTTCGGGCATAAATCAGGGGGCCTGAGTTGAGGGTGGCGGTCGGGCCGATGGCACCGACGATGCACATCGTGCCGTCCACTTTGAGCAGGGACATGTAGGGGTTGAAGTCATGCGGGACGGGGATTGTGTTCAACAAAAAGTCAAACTGATTGGCCATGGCCTGCATTGCGGTTGGGTCGGTGGACAGCAGCACATCGTCGGCGCCGAGCTTCAAGGCGTCCTCGGCTTTGCTGGGCGAGGTGGTGATCATGACCGTCTTGGCACCCAGCGCATGCGCGAACTTCACGCCCATGTGGCCGAGGCCGCCCAAGCCAATCACGCCCACGGTTTTGCCGGCGGTGACGCCCCAATGTTTCAGGGGCGAGTAGGTGGTGATGCCGGCGCACAGCAGGGGCGCAGCACCCGCGGGGTCGAGGCCATCGGGCACTTGCAAAACAAAATGTTCACCGACAACGATGCTCTTGGAATAACCGCCATAAGTAAAGCCGCCGGGGTCTTGGGTGGCGCTGTTGTAGGTGGCTTTTAAACCGCTCAAGCAATATTGTTCCAGGTGCGATTGGCAAGAAGGGCAGGTGCCGCAGGAGTCGACAAAACAACCCACCGCGACCCGCTGGCCCACTTGGAGGTGCGTGACCTCGGCGCCCAAGGCGGTCACTTTGCCGACGATTTCATGGCCCGGAACAATCGGGTAATTGGCGCGCCCCCAGTCGTTTCGGGCTTGGTGCAAGTCGGTGTGACAAACGCCGCAAAACTCAATGGCAATTTGAACGTCTTTCGGGCCGACCGCGCGGCGCTGGATTTTGTGGGGTGCCAAAGGCGAGGCGGCGGACTTGGCCGCGTAGCTGGCGACCGGCGTGGCAGAGGTGTCTGACATGGGAATTCCTTGACCGAGATGAAATTGAATGAAGGGACAAATTCGAACATCAATTCGAACATCAATTCGAACATTAATTAGAACGAAAGTGCACAGGCAAATGACCTGCATTGAGTATGCGTTAAATTTTGGTTTTCGTCCTGCCGCCGAATCACCAATGCTACATTGCCGTTCATGAAAACGATTGAAATTAAACGCGTCGATTACAACGCCCCGGCAGATGGCCAAGCCTTGGTGGCACTTTTAAAGACCTATGCTTTAGACCCCCTGGGTGGCGGCGAGCCCTTGCCACCTTCGGTGGGCGAACAGCTTTGTGCGCAATTGGCAAAGTACCCGCACGCCAGTTCTTTCATCGCCTGGA
This sequence comes from uncultured Curvibacter sp., assembly GCA_903834975.1. Classification (GTDB taxonomy): domain Bacteria; phylum Pseudomonadota; class Gammaproteobacteria; order Burkholderiales; family Burkholderiaceae_C; genus Curvibacter. The sequence goes on along the minus strand of CAILKX010000067.1, from coordinate 4,813 downwards.
AAACAGGGGGCGAGCGCGAGCAACCGATTGGCTTGATCAATTGCTTTGAAACCCTGTCCACCTTCAAAGCCAAGCCCTTGATCAACATCCACGACATCGTGGTGCATCCCGATTTTCGGGGGCAGGGCATTGGCAAGGCCTTGATCGAACACGTGCAGGCGGTCGCCATTCAGCGGGGCTGCTGCAAGCTGACTTTAGAAGTGTTGTCGAACAACACGACAGCGATGGGCCTTTATCGGCACATGGGTTTTGCGCCCTATGCGTTGGACAGCGAGCACGGGCAAGCGCTGTTTTTCCAGAAATGGCTTTGAACTTTTCGCACCTAAGTCACTAAGTCACTAAGTCACTCAAGCTCAAAGCCAGCGATTCAACAGGCGTTCAAATTCACCAAATGCGAACCCGCGAGGCCTCGGGACGGAACATCGGCTGACCGGGCTTGACGCCAAAGGCCTCGTAAAAATCAGGCAAGTTGGACAGGGGACCTATCACCCGCCACTTTGCGGGGGCGTGCACATCGCTCAGCAGGTTTCGGCGCAGGGCGGCGTCGCGTTGTTGCATCATCCAACCCAGGGCATAACCCATGAAAAAACGCTGCATGGGCGTGAGGCCGCCAATGGTTTGACCTTCTTGGTATTGACGCGTTTTCTTGAAGGCGTCGATGCCGAGCAAGAGCCCGCCGTAATCGGCGATGTTTTCGCCCAAGCTGGCTTGGCCGTTGATGTGCAAACCGGGCAAGGGTTGGTAAGCGTTGAATTGCTTGACCATGACGCTGGCGCGGGCATTGAATTTTTTGGCGTCTTGCTCACTCCACCAATCGGTCAGGTTGCCGGCCGCGTCAAATTGACGGCCTTGGTCATCAAAACCGTGGGTGATTTCATGCCCAATGGTGGAGGCCCCTGCGTAGCCATAAACCACCGCGTCGTCGACGTCAGCGTCCTGCATGCCGGGCACGAGAAAGCCCGCGGCGGGCAAAACAATCTCGTTGTTTGAGGCGTTGTAATAGGCGTTGTAGGTTTGTGGGGTCATCTCCCACTCGGTGCGGTCCACGGGTTGCCCTTGTTTGCTCAACATGTCTGCGAAGTGCCAACGCGCAGACGCCATCATGTTGTCGGCATAAGAGGTGCGGCCGAATTGCAAGGTGCTGAAGTCTTTCCAATGGTCGGGGTAGCCCACTTTTTTGGTGATGGCCGCCAGCTTGGTGCGGGCCTTGGCCTTGGTGTCGTCGCCCATCCAATCGAGGCGGTTGATGCGTTCTAAATAAGCAGCGCGAAAAGCCTCCACCAAGTTCTCATAGCGTTGCTTGGCGGTTTCGTTGAAAAAGGCCTGCACAAACAAGCGACCGACGACCATGCCCATCGCGCCTTCTTCGGCGTCGATCACGCGCTTCCAGCGAGGGCGGGCTTGCTTTTGCCCAAGCAGGGTGGTGTTGTGAAATTGGAAGTGTTCTTTCTCAAAGGCTTGGCTGAGATAAGGGGAGTAGGTGTCCACCAAATGGAAGCGCAAATAGTCGCGCAGAACAGCGACCGGCGTTGACTTCAGCAAGCCCTCTAACGCGGCAAAAAACTCGGGTTGACCGACGATGACCTCGGCAGGGGTCAGTTGCATGTCGGCCAGCCGAGCGGACCAAAGAATAGAAGGGGTGAGATTTTCAGTGAACGCCGACGGCGTCATCTTGTTGTAGTTCTTGACGGGGTCACGCAGCGCTTCCAGGCGACGGGACGCTTGGGCCAAGCGCGTTTCAAAAGCCATGACCTGGGCGGCGGCAGCGCGTTGGGTTTTAACGACGTTGCCCACGTTGCCCTTGGGCTCGTCCAGCAGCGCCAGCGTCCGCGCGATGTGGGCCACGTATTCTTGTCGGCTGCGGGCAATGGCGGCGTCTGAGTTGAAATAATAATCGCGCTCAGGCAAGCCCAGGCCGCCTTGCCAAAGGTGAACGGCCATTTGGTCGCTGGCTTTGGCATCTTGGGAAACGAATAAATTAAAAAACGCCCCCACTTGCAAGCGCTGAAACTCGAAGGCCAAATCAAGGGCTTCTGAGGCTGTTTTGACCGCGGCAATTTTTTGCAATTCTGGCTGCAGTGGCGAGACGCCCAAGGCATTCGCCTGATCGGTGTCCATGGCCGTTAACCAAAAATTGGCAATTTTTTCAGCGTCGTTGGCGTTTTGATTGGCCCTTTGATTCGCCTTTTGATTCGCGTTCTCAGCGGCCTGCTCGTTGATTTTTCGCAGGTTCACATAAAGCTGTTCTTGAATGACTTGCGCGATCCCCCAAGCCGATTCTGTGGCGGGAATGGGGTGGCGCTTGAGCCAGCCGCCGTTGGCGTATTGAAAAAAATCTTGACCCGGATGCACCGACAGATCGCGGTGGGCCGACAAAAAGTCAACCGCCTCTTGGGGTGGAGAGGCGTTAGGGCTTGCGGCCAGGGCGGACGGGCAGTTGCCAATGAGCGCCAAAGCCCCGATGAAGAGGCTGGCCAGGTGGGCTGATGGCGACACCCCGCCCACGGGCCATGATTTTTTGAACATTTAAGACGGGCGCTTCATCTGGCAAGACGTCGGCTGCGAGCTGATGTAGGCGTCCCAAACGGCTTCGGTGCGGAAACCATAGCCGGTGTTTTCAGCGTCGTACTTCACGCCTTTGGTGCCTTGCTTGGCCCAGACGCCCATGAACAAAGGGGCTTCGAGTTGGTGGTCGGTTTTGCGCATCTTCACTTCACCCAGCGGGCTGGCGTAGGTCATGCCCTCCATGGCAAAAGCCACTTGTTTGGGATCGGTGGTTTTGGCCTTGCGCATGGCTTCGTGCAGCATGTTCATGGTGTTCCAATGGGCCGCGTAGATGAAATCTTCGTTGTACTTTTTCTTGTACGCCAGGTAGATTTTTTCCAGCTCGGGCGTGTTGGCGTTGTGGTTCCAATTCCAAATGGCCGCCACTTTGCCAGCGCCCCACGCGCCAATTTGGGTGGGCGTGCCGGTGTTGTTGGCGTTGAGCGTGAAGAAGTTGACGTTCAAGCCGTAATCTTGAGCGGCCTTGATGAGCAGCGTCAAATCGCTGCCCCAGTTGGAGGTGATCACGGTGTCAGCGCCAGTGGCCGCGATTTTGGCGACATAGGGGGCGAAGTCACGCACTTGCGCGATGGGAATGAACTCGTCGCCGGCCAATTGAATGTCAGGCCGTTTGCGGGTCATGTACTCTTTAGCGGCCTTGGAGACCTGCCGACCGTGGGTGTAATCTTGGTTCAGTAAATAAACTTTTTTGATGTCTTTGCGGTTCACCATGTAGGTGGTCAGCGCTTCCATCTGCATTTCGCTGGAGGGATAAAAACGGAAGTGCCAAAAGCTGCAGCGGTCATTCGTCAAAGACGGGTCCATGGCCGAGTAATTCAAAAATACCACCGCTTTATCGGGGTCGCGCTCGGCCATTTTGTTGAGCGCATCCACCAAAGTCAGTGCCACGCCAGAACCACCGCCTTGCGTGATGTAGCGAATGCCCCGGTCGGTGGCCGCTTTCAGCACGGTGATGCTTTCTTGTGGCGACCCTTTGTTGTCAAAGTCCACAATCTCAAATTTGGGGTCGGTGGCGGCTGACCTCGCGTTGAGCTGGGCGACCACTTCACGCAACTGTTTCAGAGAGCCTTGGCCGGTCAGGGCAAACGGCCCCGACAGCACGTCGATGAACGCAATCTTGACGGTTTCAGCGGCCTGAGATTGAGCGGCCAGGCACAGACAGGCGCTGGCCAGAACCCAACGGAAAATAGATTTCAACTGCATATTGGTCTCCAATTATTTGCTGTACTTTAAACGCAGCTCGTTCTTCTGAACTTTACCGGTGCCCCCCACGGGCAAAGAATCCACAAAAACCACCTCATCAGGCACCCACCATTTGGCCACTCGCTGCTCCAAAAAGGCCAGCATCTCGGCTTTTTCAAGCGCCTTCTCGGGCTTGCGCACGACAAACAGCAAAGGCCGTTCATCCCACTTGGGGTCTTTCACGCCAATCACCGCCGCCATGGCCACGTGTGGATGGGCGATGGCCGCATTTTCCAGGTCGATGGAGCTGATCCACTCCCCGCCTGATTTGATGACGTCTTTGGTGCGGTCGCGAATCTGCATCATGCCGCTGGCATCGAGGGTGGCAATGTCGCCTGTGGGGAACCAGCCGTCGACCAATGCCGACTTTTCGGCCTTGTGGTAATTGTTCACAATCCACTGGCCACGCACCATCAACTCGCCTTGGGCCACGCCGTCTCGGGGCAGGGTGTTGCCGTTGTCGTCGACCAGTTTGAGCTCGACGCCAAAGACCGATTTGCCTTGTTTGGCCACCCGATCGGGGCCGCCAAAACTGCTCATCGTCGCAATGGCCGTGGTTTCTGTCATGCCCCAGCCGTGCCGAACGTCGACTTGATAATCGTCATTGAATTTGGCAATCAAGGCCTTGGGCATCGCCGAGCCGCCCACGCCCGTTCGGTGCATGGTGCTGAATTTCAACTTGTTTTGTTCCAAGTGCTGAATCAGGCCCATCCAGATGGTCGGCACGCCAGCGCTGATGGTGACCTTTTCAGACTCCATCAAATCGTACAAACTGGCGCCGTCTAATTTGGGGCCGGGCAGGACCAATTTAGCGCCCGCATTCAGGCAGGCATAGGGCAGGCACCAAGCGTTGATGTGGAACATTGGCACCACGGGCAAGACGGTTTCTTCTGATGAAATGCTCAGCACATTGGGCAGGCAAGCCGAGAGGGCGCTGAGCGAAATGGCGCGGTGGGAGTACATCACCCCCTTGGGGTTGCCCGTGGTGCCGGAGGTGTAGCAAAGG
>CAILKX010000066.1 GCA_903834975.1 uncultured Curvibacter sp. | reverse complement strand
CAGTCCATTGCCAAACATTTCCGACGACATCAAAAAAATCACCTTGCGCATGGCGGTCGATGGCGCAAGAGGAGGCACCGTGGTCCAGATGCAATTGGGCTCTCGCGGGTTCTTTTTCGGGTACTTCATGGCAGCCTGCGACATCGTATAAACGCGTCCATTCGTCTTCAGTGGGCAGCCGATGGGGGCGGCCAGTTTGCGCGCTCTTCCATCGACAAAAGGCCTTGGCTTCCAGCGCATTGGTCTCCACGGGCCAGCGCCAAGGCATGGGAATTTCTTCCGTCATGAGACGCAATTGCCAGTCGCCTTGCAGAGGCCTCCAAAAAGCAGGCGCGCTGGGTTTTGCAAATTGCAGCCAGGCCAAACCTTCGGCATCCCAGTATTCGGTTTTTTGATAACCACCGGCTTGAACAAATTCCAAATACTCGGCATTGCTGACCAAAAAGCATGAGGCTTCAAAAGCTTCAACGGGGGTCTCACGAGTGCCGTATTCGTTGTCCCAACCATAAATGGGGTCGGTGTCTGATTTGCCCAAACGCACAAGGCCAGCTGGCACGGACACCAAACGATTGGAAGGAACGCTGGCTAAATCTTGGTCGAGCGCCAAGCCCTCTTTGTTGGGCGCCCAAGCCGCTGCCTTTTGCACACGGGCTAAATCGTGTTGTCGAATCAAAACAGAGGAGGTTTCCAAATGAATTAATTCATGCTCAATGCCCATGATGAGGGCCCACCAAGGGTGGGACCAATCGACGGGCATTTGCAAGGGGGCTGTTTTGATCACCCGATCGACCACATCGCGCACCTGGTTTCGATAGGCCAGAACCTCTTGCGAGGTAGGCCAATCGTAGTGGTCGTCGTTCAAATCGTCCCAACTCATTTCGTCAACGCCAACGGCAAACATCGACTCAAATCGCGGATTGATGCGCTCTTTGATGAGCCCGGCCAGGATCAGTTTGTTGACAAAAAAAGTGGCGGTGTGGCCGTAATAAAAAATCAAAGGGTGGCGAAGAGAAATCGGTTTGATCCGAAAGCTGTCCTCGTCGACCAGCGTTTCAAACAACGACTCGTAAAGACTGAAGGTCGAATTGAAATAAGCAGACAAACGCTGTCTGAATTGATCAGCATCACCTTGGGAAAGGTCGGGCGTTCGCAAAACGCGCGGGTCTCGGTTTTCTAAAGAACTTGTCAAATTTTGAGTCATTGGTAGGGATGTTTATTGATCCTAGCATGGCCCCATGAAGGGCCTCTTTCTGGTCAGTGCCCTGCCCAATATCAAGGGCAAAAAAAAAGCACACCCGGTGAGGGGTGTGCTGAACATCATTCGCTGCACATGTTCAATGCAGCCATTGAATTGTGCTTTTCAATTAAGCATTTTGATATAGTCCAAATAGACTGTTTCAGCCCATGGCTTCAAAAAACCACCGCCCCCTCTCAAGCCTTTCTGCAGGCGATATTTCGGCCGTTATCCAGATGGCGTGGGAAGACAGAACCTCTTTTGAAACCATTCAAGAACGGGTGGGTTTGACTGAGTCGGACGTGATCCGTTTGATGCGCTCCGAACTCAGCCGAGGGGCCTTTCGTTTATGGCGCGCCCGAATGAAAGGGCGTGTGACCAAGCACCGGGCTTTGCGAAGTCCTGAAATGAAATTTGACGATCGTTTGGTGGCGGACTCCCGACGAGCCCATGTTTGACGCATCGAAATTTGGAGACCCCCATGTCAGAAGACCCGAGATGCTGTGGAACAGGCACGTGCATCATCAACGATGAAGGACTCTGCTGGTGTGGCCAGCGTTGGGATGGTGAGAAGATGTGTTTCCCCAAAGCCATCAGCGCCGCGGTGATTGGTGCGGGCATTTCTGGGCTGAGTTGTGCGACGCGTCTACAAGCACAGGGCTTGCAAGTTCAAGTGTTTGAAAAAAGCCGAGGTGCCAGCGGCCGAATGAGCACGCGCCAAACCGAGGAAACCTCTGCAGACCATGGCGCTCAGTATTTCACCGCCAGAAACCCGCTCTTTTTGAAGGCGCTCCATGCTTGGATTCAGGCGGATGTGGCAGCCGTTTGGCAACCCCAATTAAAAGTTTACGAGGCCTCTCAGTGGCGCGACAGCCCGTCCCAAGAGAGGCGATACGTGGGCAAACCCGCCATGAATTCACCGGGCAAGTTTTTGGCCCAAAATGTGTCTGCCCACTACAGCCAAACGATCGACAAGGTCTCCCGAAAGAATGGGAAGTGGCAACTGCACAGCGCAGAGTCTGGTGACCTGGGCGCCTCATTCGATTGGCTTGTTTTGGCTTTGCCGGCGCCACAAGCACTGGCGTTGCTAGAAACCTCGGGTGAGCCCTTGGACACTTCGACGCTTCAATTCCAGATGAAGGGCTGCTGGACAGTCATGGCGGAGTTCAACGAGAGCCTCCACCTTCCGTTTGATGCCGCCTTTGTGAATGGCGAAATCATCAGTTGGGTGGCCAGAAACAATTCAAAACCCGGTCGTTCAGGCAGGGAGACGTGGACCCTGCACGCAACGCCTCAATGGAGCCAAGAATGGATCGAGCTCGAAAAAGAGGAGGCGGCAAAACGAATCCTCGAGTGCGCTCAGAAGCTGGGTTTTGTGGCACAGCCCGCCAAGGTGTCTGTTCACCGCTGGCGCTATGCCAGTGGCTCTTTGGATCCCATGCCCCAATTCAAGGTGGATGAAAACCGCAAGCTGGGGCTGTGTGGCGATTGGCTGAACGGCGGTCGAGTCGAGGGCGCTTGGTTGAGTGGCCATCAATTGGCCGCTGAAATTCAAAGTGTGGAAAGCGCTCTCGACAAGAGGTAACGCCTCATGGCCACGGAGGGGCCATCGGCGCCCACCGAAAATTCATACAACTCGTTGGTCGGCGTTCGGGCCAAAGCGGCTTCTTGTTGGGCCAGTCCGGTCACGTCTTCGTTGAATGCAACAAAAAGCTGCTCATGCATGAACTGGGTCATGGCTGAGTCAGCTTGCGCGAAATCACGACCGTGGACGACAAAATAATGGGTGCTGGTGGCCGTTTCAGGGGTGGGCAGATGGGCTGTTCGGATGCGGAAAGTGGGCCGTTCTTTTTCGGGCAAAGTGCAGTCGTAGAACGAGACTGAAACCTCGTGAATCGCCGGACTTAAAAACGCTGAACGCACAATCCGCGCGGCTTGGCCCTGACCTTTGATGCCCGTGGGTTCGGCCCAAACCGGGGGCAGGGTGGTGGGCACCACATCCCGCATGACGACAAAATGGCCTGGCTTGATTTCGGTCTTGTAGGCCGCACTGGCGTAATCGGGGGTGCCAAAACTTTTGGCATGCAAGAAGCTCAAGTGCGTCAGGTCCAGCAGGTTTTCATGCAAGCGAACATAGCTGGCTTTGAGGTGCATATAGCCGTGCGAGGTGGCCCATTGCTCAGTGGTCAACCAAGCTTGCTCAGGCAGGCGGCTCCAATCAGCGCTTTCGGGCGGCCCCATCCAGATCCAAATCAGAGGTCCGCGCTCAAAAGTGACATAAGTTCGGACGCCCATGGACTTGGGGCAGGTCGATTGAGACGGCACATGAACGCAATCGCCTTGGGTATTGAATCGCATGCCGTGGTAGGCGCAGACGATGTGATCGTCTTGCAGCGCTCCGACCGAGAGTGGCATGGACCGGTGGGGGCAGCGGTCTTCCAGGGCCACCACCTTCCCTGCTGCGCTGCGGTACATCACGATGCCCCGTCCCAACAAGGTTCTCGCCAACAACTGAGAAGAGACCTCATCAGAAAAGGCAGCCACGTACCAATCATCAAAAATAAAAGGCGTGTGGCGATCGGCCATCTTTTTTGAGGCCGATTGAAGGGCGTCAATGACGGGTGAGGGCGGCAGCGTCATGTCATCTTCACCTTAATAGTGAATGCCCTTGGGGGTGCCTCCGCCGACCGCAATGGCATCGCCATTGATGGCCCTTGAGCGGGGAGAGGCCAAAAAGACGACCACATCCGCCACTTCTTCTGAGGTGATTACTTTGCGCGTGGCGTTGCCTGCATCGAATTCTGACCGGATCACGGCTTCTTCAACACCCCGTGCTTTTGCTTGGTGGGCGACCAAGGGCGCCGTTTTCTCGGTCACAGTCAAGCCAGGATGAACCACGGTGACATTGATGCCGTGGGGCCCCAACTCATCGGCCAGGTTTTTGGTCAAGGCGGCGACGCCTACATTCCGAATGCTGCCCACCGGGTTGCCCGTCATGCGCGCCGCCAAGCCACTGATATTGATGATGCGTCCCCAGCCTCGCGCCTTCATGCCGGGGGCGATGGCCTGTGCGGTGCGCACATAGCCCATGACCTTGATGTCAAGGTGTTGATGGAAATACTCAGCGGTGATTTCCGCCAATTGTGGAGGCGCGGCAAAGCCGGAGGGTTCTGCGGCGGCGTTGACCAGAATATCAATGCCGCCCCCTAAGGCTTGTTCCGCCTGCGCAACGGCTTGGTTGACGGCGTTCAGTTCCCCCGTATCAGCAACGACGCTCACCACCAAGCGGCCATGCAGACCAGCCAACTCAGCCGTGGTGGCTGCCAGTTGAGCCGGGTCCCGGGCCAGCAAGGCCACATCCACCCCTTCGGCCAACAAAGCGCGGGCCACCGCCTTGCCAATGCCCCGACTTCCACCGGTCACCAAGGCCCGTTTTCCTGTCAATTGGAGATCCATGTTTTACCTCTGCATTGTCATTTGGATTGAAACTGCAATGTAACTCGACAACTAACTTGAAAATTTAACGCGATTTGGCAAGGCGATAATGAATCGCCTCTTTTCTAAAGCCATCCACCCCATGAAAAAGTTTTCACCCACTGCGTTGTTTGTTGCCCTGTTTTTGCTCTGCGCCACGGCATCGGCCCAAACTTTGTTGAACGTGTCTTATGACGTGTCCCGTGAGTTTTATAAGGACTACAACGCCGCTTTTGTGGCCAATTACAAAAAGACCACGGGCAAAGACGTCAAGATTGACCAATCCCACGGCGGCTCTAGCGCCCAAGCCCGAGCGGTCAACGATGGCCTGGATGCGGATGTTGTCACCATGAACACGCCCACCGACATTGAATTCTTGGCTCAGAACGGCGTCGTGGCCAAAGATTGGTCGAAAAAATTCCCAGGCAATGCCTCGCCCACTTCTTCAACCATGTTGTTCATGGTGCGCAACGGTAACCCCAAGGGCATCAAAGATTGGGACGATCTGGCCAAGTCCGGCTTGCAAGTCATCTTGGTGAACCCCAAAACGGGAGGCAATGGTCGAATGGCCTATTTGGCGGCTTGGACTTACGCCCGCCATTCAGGCAAGACCGACGCGGAAGCGGCTGAGTTTGTTAAGAAGATTTTTAAAAATGTGCCCGTTTTGGCCAAGGGCGGACGCGAGGCCACAACGATATTTTTGCAGCGACAACTCGGCGATGTGCTCGTGACCTTCGAGTCAGAGGTGGTGCCCATTGAAAAAGAGTACGGCCATGGCAAGGTGGAAGTGATTCATCCTTCTGTCAGCATCGTTGCTGAAAACCCCGTGGCGGTGGTAGAACGAACCGCCAAAAAGAAAGCCAGCGGCGAGTTGGCGCAAGCCTATTTGAACTACCTCTATTCCGACGAGGCCCAAGAAATAGCCGCCAAACACGCCTTGCGGCCACGCTCACCGGAGCTCTTGAAGAAATACGCCAGCACCCTGAAACCCATGAAGTTGATTCCGGTGAGTGAATATTTTGGCTCGATGGCAGAGGCCCAAAAAATTCACTTTGATGACGGCGGCCAGTTCGACAAGATTTATTCGATGAAGTAAATCACAGCCTCATCAGTCGCGTCTAGCGGAACATCAAGCGGGCTCTTTCAAGGCCTCCTCAATGGCCTTGCTCAAACTTTGGGGCGTGTCGGTGGGCGCGTAGCGGTTTTTGACTTGGCCATCACGGCCAATTAAAAACTTGGTGAAGTTCCACTTGATGCCTTCTGTGCCCAGCAGACCCGGCGCTTCCTTTTTAAGCCATTGGTACAAAGGGTTGGCTTGGGCGCCGTTCACGTCGGACTTTTTCATCATCGTGAAGGAGACGCCATAATTTTTCTGGCAGAAACCCGCAATCTCATCATCGGAGCCCGGGTCTTGATGGCCGAACTGGTTGCAGGGAAACCCCAAAACGACCAAACCTTCGGGGCCGTATTTTTGGTGAAGGGCTTCTAGGCCCGTGAATTGAGGGGTAAAGCCACATGCACTGGCGGTGTTGACCACCAAAATGACCTTGCCTGCGTGTTCTCCCAAGTTGAGGGTTTGGCCGTCGATGGTGGGCAATTCAAAGGAAGACAAGGGGGTCATTGCGTGGGCTCCTGGCATTGTTGTCATGGTGGTGAATCAGTTTAGAGCAAATGGGGCGCTTGACCAACAAGCCCGTCATGGCGGTTTAGAAACCCTTTTTAAAAGTCGACTTTCTATTGGCCCTGGCTGGAGCGCTTCCATTAACATGTTCTCAAATCAAAAAACCAGTGGGTTTTCAGGTCATTGGGCCATTGAATCATTGAGTCGCTGAATATTAACGCTGTCGATCCCTTGTGAATACCTTGAAACGCTTTGCCCCGCAGGTTCCATTTCGGTTGGTCAGTTTGTTCGCTGTGTGGGTGCCCCTGATGCTGATGTCTGGCTGCACATCGCTGCCGAGCCAAGACGCCGTCCAGAGTTTTGTTTACAACGTTTTTCATGGCTGGCAGCAAAACCGATGTGTTCATTCGGCCGGCGACACCAGCCCACTGGGTCCATGCTACCGGAGCGTGGCAGATTACGAGGACTACAAAAAAGCCCGCGAATCTTTGAACAAAGACCCCGATAAGTGCATTGAAAAAACGAACACGCCAGCAGCCGCTAAAACATGTCCGCCCAATGGAAGTTTGGGCCATTGAAGTGCGATGGGTTACTTGGATCTGAGCAACGCAGCTTCTTCGGCGATCTGTAATTTGGCCTCGCTTGACAACCGATTCAGGTTCTTCAGTTGCATCAGCATGCGTGGATTCTTCGCCAATTGATCGGCATGCCGGTTCAAATAGTCCCAATACAAGGTCGTGAAGGGACAGGCGTTGTCGCCAACCGATTCGGCCGGATTGAAGCGACAGCCCTTGCAGTGGTTGCTCATGCGGTCAATGTATTTGCCACTCGCCACGTAGGGCTTGCTGGCCATCAAACCACCGTCAGCAAATTGGCTCATGCCCAAGGTGTTGGGTAGCTCGACCCATTCGACCGCGTCGACATAGACCCCCAAGTACCAAGCGTGCACTTGCTTGGGGTCCACGCCCAACAAAAGCGCATACAGGCCAGTCACCATCAAGCGCTGAATGTGGTGCGCATAACCGTGCTTCAGCGTTTGCGCGATGGCGTCTCGAAGGCAGGCCATGTCGGTGTCGCCGGTCCAGTAAAAATCGGGCAAGTCGGCGTGCGCGTCGGCGGTGTTGAGCGCCAGATAGCCCGGCATGTTTGTCCAATAAATGCCCCGAACGTATTCACGCCAACCCAAAATTTGCCGGACAAATCCCTCAACCGCCTCAATGGGGGCGTGCCCCCGCTCGAAAGCCTGGACCGCGGCGGTGATGACTTCGCGGGGGTTCAGGAGTTTCAAATTGAGCGCGCAAGCCAGGTGAGAGTGATAGAGCCAAACTTCCCCTTCCCAAAGGGCGTCTTGGTAGGTGCCAAAGTGCGGCAGGCGGTTTGAGATGAACTCACCCAAGGCCAAGAGCGCTTGTTCTCGGGTGACGGGCCAACCAAAAGTGTCCAGGGAGCCTGGATGCTTCTCAAATTTTTGTTGCACCAAACGCAGGACGTCTTGCGTGATGTCATCGGGCGCAAATCGGGTCGGCGGGGGTAAGTTAGAAGGTCCCGCTTTGCCAAAGCTGCCTCGGTTTTCTGAGTCAAAGTTCCACTTGCCGCCGACGGGGGTTTTCCCGTCCATCAATATCCCCGTTTTGAGCCGCAGTTCACGGTAAAAAAATTCCAAACGCAGTTGCTTGCGGCCTTCCGCGTGTTGGGCAAACTCGCGTACCGTACTGAAGAAATGCAGGTCATCTCGAATTTCCAAAACCAAGCCCTGTTGGCTGGCGACACTGCGCAGACTTTGCAGTACCCGCCAATCCCCAGGGGCAGTCATGATTAACTTTTGCGGCCGTGTGGCCTCGATGGCTTGCTTGAGTTCACCCGCCAAGGTGCCTGTGTTGTCGGGTGCATCGAGCAAGCTGTAATGCACAGGCCATTTTTTCGATTTCAGCGCCGCCGCAAAGTGGCGCATGGCACTCAGAAAAACCGTGGTGCGCTGTTTTGACGACGTCACATGCGTGGATTCTTCAGCCACTTCGGCCATCCAAATGGCGTCTTGTTGCGGATCAAAGTCGACCAGCGCAGAGGCGTCTGGGTTGAGTTGATCCCCCAACACCAAAACGAGATGACGCACAGGGGAATTCATGGGGCGGCCTTAAAAGTCAAAGCCCAGTTGCTGGGTGGCATTGGATGTGAGATTGGGTTGGGATTTTGAATGGACGACACGTTTGCGAGCGGGTGCGGGTTTGCGTGAAGCGTGTTTGTCGATGACGGCGGCTTTACCCGCTTTGACTTCGGGCGCTTGACGACGGGCATGCAGGCGCTGTTTGGATTCACGGGTGGCCGCTGCCAAGTCAACCAAGGGTTGCGGTAGGTCAACCTGGATGCCGGCGTAAGCCTTGACCTCGGGCGACATTTTCCAGGGCTCGAACAACCAGGTGTCTGGCAGGCGCTGAAGGTGCGGCAACCAACGTTTGACAAAACGGCCTTGCGGATCGTGGTCTTGGGCCTGTTTGATCGGGTTGTAAACCCGCGTGGTGTTGATGCCGGTGGTGCCCGATTGCATCTGCAACTGGCTCCAGTGAATGCCGGGCTCGTAGTCCAAAAATTGGGCGGCCAACCATTCACCAACGGGGCGCCAATGCAACCACAGCGGATAAGCCGCGACAGAAACCAACATGGCGCGCATCCGAAAATTCAACCAACCGGTTTCACGGAGCATCGTGACGCAAGCGTCCACCATCGGCCAGCCGGTGCGGGCTTCTTTGAGGGCCTCAAAGTGGCCAGCATTAAATGCGGGCTCGCGCAGGTCGTCGTAGCCCCGGTGCATGTTGCGCCACTCAATGGCCGGTTCGCTCTCGAGCTTTTGAATGAAATGGCAATGCCAATAAAGGCGGCTGATGAACGCCGCGAGGCCAGCGCGGTGGCGGTGTTCATGCGGCAGCAAGTGGGCCATCTGTTGGCGGGTTTGTTGCACCACTTCGCGCAGGCTGATGCAGCCGTAAGCCAAATAGGCGGATAGACGCGAACAGGCATCGGGTGCCGACAGGGGCGATGAAATGCCGCCTCGGTAGCCCACGCTGCGGTCGATCAAAAAGCTGTGCAAAGTGGACAATGCCAGCGTTCGGCCGCCGTGTTGCCGGCGTGGCGGGTTGTGCTGCAAGTGAGCGGGGGCGGCCATGCTGAAGGGGGTTGCTTTGGGCGCACGCCAAAACCGAATCGTGCTCACCTGTTTCAGGGGGGCCTTCATGTGCTGTTCCCAGGCGGGTTGCCAAAGGGCCCGGTTTTTGAGCCGGCGAATCACCCCGAATTGAGGAAATTCGTGCCAAACCACCCCCTGCGCTTGGCACCAGTCGGCCACCTTCAAATCGCGTGCATAGGTGAAGCCATTGCCGGTTTCCTCATGGGAATACAAGCCTTTAAAAGGCGCTTCTTGCCATATGCGCGTCAAGACATCGGGCACTTCGCCAGTCACCACCTCGAGTTCACCGCCCCAGCGGCGCAGCTGGGCATCGAGCACCTGCAGGGATTCGCGGATGAACTCAAAGTGCTGCAACGCGACATCCGGCTGAAGCCAGAGTTCGGGCTCGACCACATACAGACAGCGCACCGGGCCGTCTTGTGACGCTTGGGCAAGGGCCGCATGGTCTTGCCAGCGCAAATCGCGTTTGAACCAAACCAAGGAATAGGGCATAAAACAGGAAAAACTCAGGCGGCCCAAAGTTGGCGGTAGGCGCCGTCGGGGTCGTAGTTCTTGGCTTGCAACTCGGGGTTGAAGCGACGCTGGGGCCGCGGGTCCGTCCCCCGGCCGCTGAGGTACAACCAATTGCCTTGATTGTTGTACACATCAAAGTCAATTAAACACGACTCAAACCAGGCCGCCCCAGCGCGCCAGTCACAAGCCAAATCGTGGATCAAATAGCTGGCGACGTTTTGCCGCATCCGGTTGGACAAATAACCCGTGGCGGCAAGTTCCCGCATGCCTGCATCAATAAAAGGGTGGCCCGTTTCACCGAGGCACCATCTTGAGAACGCTTCGGGGTCATGCGGGGGCTTAGGCGCTTGGTTGAGTCCTTGGGCTGCATAAAGTCGTCGCCCGTGCTTCAGGTGCAACCAACGAAAATGGTCTCGCCAAAGCAACTCGAAAAACAGCCAATAGCTGCTGTCGCTGGCCCCCGCCACGAATTCAAATTCGGCAATCGCCGCCAAAGCGGTCCGTGCGGATAAAGCGCCCGTGGCCAACCAAGGCGACCACTTGCTCGAGTAGTCGATGCCCATCAAACCGTTGCGCGTGGCTTTGTAGGAGTGCGGCAACCCCCGATCGCAGTATTGGGACAAATGGCTGAAAGCCGAGGCGTCCCAAGGTACCGCAGAGCGGGCATCAATTTGCACAGGTGGTTTTTTTGGCGAAGAGTTGTCCACCACGCCGAAGGCGCTGGGCAAAGACGCCCGAAAAGACGCCCGCAAAGACGCCCACGAAGAACCCGCTGGCAAGGGGGGGAGGGCCTTGGTTTCAGGCAAAGGCGCAGCGGCCTTGACGCCGTGGCGCTCCAAAATTTGCCGAAATGAAGTGAATCGATCGGGCAGGTCTTCTGGCGGCAGTGGCAATGACTCTGGCGCCATCAGTGTCGATTGCCAAATGGTTTTGACAGTGACCCCATGGCGTCGCAACGCCTCAATCTGCGCTTGCTCTTCTGGGGCGGCTATTTCCTCACAAACCAACAAGGGACGAGCTAACACCGGATCGCTTAACAAGGGATCGCTTAATGCCCTCACGGTTTCGGTGAGAAGCGCCACGGGGTCGCCTTCGGCTTCCAGCAAAGTACTGCCCAGGGATTGCAGTTTTGCGGAGAGGTCGTGGACGGCTTGGCGCATCCAAGCGTTCCGGAAAACGCCGCTGCGCTTGAAACCCCATGGGGTCAGGGTTTGAAATCGATCTTCATGAATGAAGACAGGCAGCAACCAGCCACCCAAGCGTTGGGCTTGCTCGATGGCCGAATTCAGCGCCAGCTGATCGTGGAGGCGTAAATCTTGTCGAAACCAAAAGACAACGCCGGCCATCAATGCGCCGTGACTTGGCCGCGCACCTCGCCTTTGGGGTTGTCGGCCGTGTGGAGGTTGACGTACCAAAGGCCGGCCAACAAGGCTTGTTCTTGCTCGGCGTTGAGCACCGCTTGGCCCTTGATCGGGCTGTCATAAGGCGCTGCAAAGCCAAGTGCGACGCCCGCATTCTGGCCGCTGGGCGCTGGGCCGTGGAAGTGACCCATCTTCACGGGGCCCGTCAAACCCGAGTAGCTGACGCTGTAAGTCAGGGTGTGGGTGGCGGGGTCAAATTGCCCGTTCAATTCGCCTTTGCCGGTGCTGGTGCTGGGGGGCACTTCTTGCGCGGCGCTCAAACTGGCCATGACATGCAGCGGTTCGGCCGCGTGGATCCAAGGGGCATAAAAGCCCGCGAAGGCCAAGCAAGTTGTGGCGAAAATAGCGCGTAAAGGTTGCTTCATGGGGTCTCCACACCGGAAGTTAAAGACCTAGCGTAAACCAAACTCGGCCAGAGGTCTGCTTAACCTACTTTGAAACAGGGCCTTTCAAATCAAAGGGCTGCCTTCTCATTTGCCGTGACACTCAAACTAAATTCCCAAAGGCGTTTGGCCAAGGCGGGGTCTTGCGCCAGGGCGGTGGGGGTTTGCACTTTGCGGTTGGCGTAGTACAAACCCGATTCTTGCGCGGGGGCTTCCGTGGCGCAATACAAGGAGGTTTGCGCGCCTTGCTCTGGCGTGAGCAGCCCGCGCAATCGCAGCAAGGGGCGCAAAAAGGAAGGCAGTTCACGCCAAACTTCGGTGTCGACCACGCCGGGGTGAAGGGCATAAGTGGACACCTCGGTGCCGACCAACTGGCGAGACAGCTCAGCGCTGAACAAAATGTTGGCCAGCTTGGACACCGCATACTCATTGACGCCCGTCCAACTTTGGGTTGGCTTTCGCAAAGCCGCCCAATCAATGCCGTTAACGGCCATTCGGTGAGCGCGGCTGGCGACCGTCACGATGCGTGCTGGCCCCGAGGCCTTGATCCGGTCCAGCAGACGTTGCGTCAGTTCAAAGTGGCCCAGGTGGTTGACCCCAAAAGCCATCTCAAACCCCTGAGCCGTCACGCCCTTGGCGCCTGCCAGTCCGGCATTGTTGATGAGCAAATGCAGGGGCAAGTTCATGCCCAAGAAAGTCTGTGCGCAGGCGCGAACCGAGTGCAGGTCCGCCAAGTCCAAGGGCAGCCAGTGCGCTGCATCAGCACGTCCTGTCGCAGCGATGATGGCGTCGACCACCGCTTGGGTGCGCGCCTGCGAGCGACCTGCTAAAAAAACCCGGGCACCCCGCTGAGCCAAGGTCATGGCGGTGACTTGGCCAATGCCCACATTGGCGCCGGTGATGAGGGCGATTTGATTCGTCAAATTTTTCATGGTGATCCTGAAGTCAGCGGCCAAAATCGTTGGGTGCAGCGTCCCCACAACAGGCCGACCACGGTGCCGAGCAAAGCCCCTGCGGTCACGTCCAGCGGAAAGTGCACCCCCACGTACACCTGCAGATACGCCACCGAAGCCGCCCACCACCAAATCAAACGGGCGGCGATGGGCAGGTGCTGCGACAGGGTCATATAAAAGAACGCGGCGAATGCAAAGTGGTTGGTCGCGTGGGAGGAGGTGAAGCTGAAACTGGAAGGGCAAACTTCCAACAACAACCGCGCGTCCAGGTGGTTGACCCCATCGTTGCAGGGACGCACGCGCTCAAACCAAAACTTGATCAGAAAACTGCTCAATTGGTCGGACGTCGTGATGGTGACCGCCAACATCAACAGCCACCCCAAAGCCCGCACTCTAAAGCGGTAGATCAGCCAACAAAACAGCACCGCATAAGCCGGAAACCAAATTCTGCCGCTGCGCCAATAGGGGGCCACTTGATCAAGCCCCTCAAAAGTCCAGACCCGGTTGATGAGATGAAAAAGCCAAAAATCCCCTGATTGCAAAAGCAACCAAAAATCGCTCATTTGAAACCTTGCGTATCTTCGAAGGTTTAGATCATAAAACCGCCGTCGATGGGCAGAATATGACCGGTCATGTAAGAGGCGGCGGGCGAGCACAGGAACAGGACGGCGTTGGCCACTTCTTCCGGCTGGCCAAATCGGCCCATCGGATGCCGAGCCAAGATGCGGTCGTACACGGGGGTGCCTTTCACGGTGACGTCTGACGTCATGTCGGTCTCAATGATGGCCGGGGCCACGGCGTTGATGCGCACCCCTTGCGTGGCGTATTCGAAGGCCACGGCTTTGGTCATGCCGACCACGCCGTGTTTGCTGGCGTAATAAGCCACACCCATGGCGCCCGCTTTCAAGCCCGCGGTGGAGGCCATGTTCACAATCGCGCCCTTGGTTTTCAAGATGTGGGGCAGTTCATACTTCATGCTCAAAAACACACCCTTGAGGTTGATGTCAATGACGTCGTCCCAGGTGGACTCGTCGTAACTCAGCAAGGGCGTCAAGAACGACCCGCTGATGCCCGCGTTGTTGAAAGCAAAATCCAGCGCGCCAAAATGGTCAATCGTTTGGTTGACCATGTTTTGGACGTCCGCCGATTTGGAAACATCGGTTTTGATGAACAGCGCCTCGCCACCGGCTTCTTTGATCAAATGGACCGTGTTTTGACCTTCCTCTTCGCGCCGGCTGGTCACCACGACTTTGGCGCCTTGCTGGGCAAAGGCCAAAGCGGTGGCTTTGCCGATGCCTGAGCTGCCACCTGTGACGAGCGCGATTTTTCCGGTGAATAAGGGGGTCATGGGGGTCTCCTGGCTGAAAAAATGAAGGGGCTTGCGTACTGAGTTGACTCCCGAGTCTAGTGCTTTTGAGGCACGCCAAGGGGTGGCGCTGTCGTGTCTGTATACTGTATTTATGAACAGTATTTTCGACTCAGCCCAATCGGTGCCTGGCCGAGTGCCTGGCCCAGTGCCTGGACTTTTGCCTGTCGCCTCGGCGCCGCTGTGGTTGGGCGTGGCGGGCGACTCGGTGGCGGCGGGGTTCCCGTCTCCGGCTGAAGACTTTGCGGTCAACCGCGTGGATTTGACGGCCAAATTAATCACCCACCCCCAAGCGACTTTTTTGCTCAAGGTGAGCGGCGAGTCGATGCGGGATGCGGGCATCTTCAACGGTGACACGCTGGTGGTGAACAAGGCCTTGAAGCCTCGGCATGGCCACATTGTGGTGGCCGTGGTCGACGGGGAATTTACCGTGAAGCAGTTGTACCAACGGGCAGGGCGGGTGAAGCTGTTGCCGGCCAATCCGACCTACCCCGAAATTCGTCCCAAAGAAGGCCAGACGCTGGAAATTTGGGGCGTGGTGACGGCTTGTGTGAAATGGTTTTCTGCCTGAATGGGGTTGGCGCCTTTATGGAATTTGAAGTCCCTTACCGGTACCCAGACCACTTGACCCCTGAGGTGGCCGACTTACCCTCGTCGCCCGGGGTTTATGTTTTTCACGGGGACGGGGTTGATCTTCCTCTTTATATTGGCAAAAGCATCAACATTCGAACCCGCGTCTTGTCGCACTTGCGGACACCTGAAGAGGCGCGGATGTTGCACCAAACCAAACGCATCACGCACATTCCAACCGCGGGCGAAATCGGGGCTTTGTTGCTGGAGTCGAAGATGATCAAGCAAGACTTTCCCCTGTTCAATAAACGCTTGCGACGCAGCCGGCAACTCTGTTCGCTGCGCTTATCAAACCCGGCATCGCGTGCAACCCAAGTACCCCAAGCCCCCGAAATTGTCGACGCCAAGGCCATTGATTTTTCTAAAACGGAGCACCTTTACGGCTTGTTCAACAGCCACCGGTCCGCCCTCGAGCATCTGAAGAACCTGGCTGACGACAACAAGCTTTGCTACACCCATTTGGGCTTGGAGCGCAGCACGCAAGGCAAGCCTTGTTTCCGCTCGCAACTCCACTTGTGTGAGGGCGCTTGCTGTGGCCGTGAATCGGTAGCCGAGCACCACGCGCGCTTGCTGGCCTGCTTGGCGGAGATGCAGGTGAATGTGTGGCCGCACACGGGTGCTCTGGGGTTGATTGAGCGTTATCCCCCAAACGAAGCCCATGACCTGGACCTCCATGTGGTGAGAAATTGGTGCCATTTGGGCACCGTCCACGATGTGGCAACGGCCAAAGCCTTGGCCCGTGTGGACGCTCACTTTGACGCCGACGCCTACAAAATTTTGTGCAAACCCATTTTGAGCGGCTCGGTGGAAATGGTGGCGCTTTGATTTGGAGGACGCCGCCCCATGTTTGCGCTGGTTGATGGCAATAATTTTTATGTGAGCTGCGAGCGGGTTTTTCGGCCGTCTTTGCAGGGCATTCCGGTCGTGGTGTTGTCGAACAACGACGGTTGCGCCATCGCCCGCTCGAACGAGGCCAAAGCGCTGGGCATCAAAATGGGCGCGCCTTGGTTTCAAATCAGGCACCTCCAAAACGAGGCGGGTTTGGTCGCGTTGTCCGCCAACTTCACACTGTACGGCGACATGTCCGACCGCATGATGAGCTTGGCGGCCGGGCTGGGCCCCACCCAAGAAATTTACAGCATCGACGAAAGTTTCATTGGACTCGACGGCGTATCGGGCGACTTGACGCAACGTGCGAGGGCCATTCGCGCCCGCATCAACCAGTGGATTGGCATTCCCTGCGGCATCGGCATGGGCCCCACCAAAACACTCGCCAAGCTCGCCAACCACATTGCCAAAACCGCGGAAAGAAAACCCGGCAGCTATCCCCTCGAATTGGCCCAAGTTTGCAATTTGGCGGCCTTGCCGCCCAGCGACTTCGCCGCCGTCCTGAAAGCCACCGAAGTGGGGGAGGTGTGGGGCGTCGGTCCCCGCATTGGCAAACAATTGAAGCAGGCTGGCGTGCACACCGTCCATGACCTGGTCCAACTCAGCCCATCCACCGTTCGGAGCCGATGGAGCGTGGTGCTCGAGCGCACTGTGCGCGAATTGCAAGGCCAGCCTTGCATCGATTTGGACGATGCGCCCACCCCCAAAAAAGAAATTGCGTGCACCCGAAGTTTTGGTCGACCCGTCACCGAGCTGCATCATTTGGTCGAGGCCGTGAGTGAGTTTGCCAGTCGCGCCGCCGAAAAACTGCGGCGTCAAAACAGCTTGGCCTCTGAGGTCTTGGTGTTCGTGCGGACCTCGCCGTTTCGGCCGGGTCCGAAACGCTCTCAAAGCACCCTCGTGCCGCTGCGCCGTCCCACCGCCGACACCGCGCTGCTGGTGCGCGCGGCGGTCAGGGGCATTAAAAGCATTTATGCATCGGGTTACGAGTGGAGCAAAGCGGGCGTCATGTTGCTCGATTTGGTGCCCGACCACACCTTGCAATATGAGCTCGACTTGGAAGGGGATGACGCCGAGGACAGCGTGAAACTGATGCTCGCCATGGACGCGATCAACAGCCGCTATGGCAAAGGCACGGTGCACATGGCCAGCTCAGGCGCCAGGGCAACGCCGAAAGTCTGGGGCATGAAGCAAGAGCGCCGAACGCCCCATTACACCACCCGATGGGACGACTTGCTGATCGCCAGAGCCTGAGCCAGCCGAAGGATGGGCCTCAGCAGGCTGATCGAATTGGAGCGGGTGAAGGGAATCGAACCCTCGTATGAAGCTTGGGAAGCTGCCGTTCTGCCATTGAACTACACCCGCATTGATGGGCTTGATTTTAAAGCTATAAATCTTTTATCAAACTGCTTCTGCACTGACTTAAACCCAATTCAAGATGTGTTGATCAGCGGGTAGACCTCTTTGAGCTGCGAAGGTGATTAGCGTCAGCATCAGCCCGGTCGGCATCAATGCCCAGACAGAAGTCTGCAGTCTCGCCAGTTGTTTTTCATTGAAAAGGCATTTGTCCTGCTCAGGGGCTGATTGATCGTTCTCAAATCTATTTCAAGCCGCGGTATTCCAGTAAGGCCTCTCCATCGGGCGGTGCGCCGTAGAAGGATTCAAACAAAGCATTTGGCTCTTCGCTTCTGCCTCGAGACAAAATCTTCGCGCGCAAAACATCGCCATTTTCACGGTTCAAACCGCCGCGCTTGTTGAGCCAATCACCCGTATCTCTGGCCAGCACCTCGCTCCACAAATAAGCGTAATAGCTGGCTGAATAACCGTTGCTAAAAATATGGAGGAAGTAGGGGGAGCGATAACGTACGGTCACGGGGGCATAGCCAAATCCAGCCTGCTTTAAAACCGATTGCTCGAAATCCATCACCCCAGCAGGCGTCGGCAGCTTCGAGGCGGGCAATTGGTGCCATGCTTGGTCCAGTGCTGCGGCAGCCACATAAGAGGTCGTCGCAAAGCCTTGGTTAAATTTTTGTGCCCGTATGACCTTAGACAGCAATTCTTTCGGTAAGGCTTCGTTTGTTTGGTAATGGCGGGCGAAATGCGACACGACCATGGGGTCACGCGCCCACATTTCGTTGTATTGCGAAGGGTATTCGCCAAAGTCTGGCGGCACATGAGCGCCCGAAAGTGATGCGTATTTAACGTTTGACAGCAGGCCATGCAGACCATGTCCGAATTCATGGAATAAGGTCGTCACCTCATCAAAGGTCAATAAAACAGGCTTGCCTTTACCAGGATTCGGGATGTTCAAATTGTTGACGACCACGGGTCGGGTTTTTAGCAGGTTCGATTGGTCAACAAAGGTATTCATCCAAGCGCCACCTTGCTTGTACTCACGAGCAAATGGGTCGAACAAGAAAAGACCAAGCCCTGAACCATCCGCATCAAACACCTCGTAAACCTGAACATCGGTTCGGTAGGCCTTGAGGTCTTTTCGTTCCTTGAAGGTCAAGCCGAACAATTGCTGGGCGGCGTAAAAAACACCATCGGCTAAGACACGGTTCAATTCAAAGTAGGGTTTGACTTGATTAGGGTCTACAGCGTATTGTTTGACCAGAATTTGATCGGCGTAAAAGTCCCAATCCCAAGGCTCTAATTTGAAGTCGGCCCCCAGCCCCTGAGTGGCTTGTTCGTGGATCAAAGCCTGAAGCGCAGCGCCTTCTTGGCGAGCAGCGTGCACGGCCAGAGGTGT
The DNA here is from genome assembly GCA_903834975.1 of uncultured Curvibacter sp. Taxonomy (GTDB): domain Bacteria; phylum Pseudomonadota; class Gammaproteobacteria; order Burkholderiales; family Burkholderiaceae_C; genus Curvibacter. Next base: position 3,465 of record CAILKX010000066.1, on the reverse strand, counting down.
GATTTGGCTCAACATCTCGTTCACCGCTTGAGGCGTTTTGGCACTGGCATCGCTGAGCACCTCATCAGCTGGGGTTGTGTAACCCAGTAATTGGGCGCGCTGATTGCGCAACTGCATGATCTCAACCACCAGCGTGCGGTTGTCGTAGGGGCCTGACGCATTGCGGTTGATGGATGCCAGGTAGAGTTTTTCGCGAAGGCCTCGATCGCTTAATTTGGCAAGCAAGGGTTGAGTACTGGTGTTTTGAAGTGCCAGGACATATTTCCCGCTCAGGCCACGGGCCTTGGCTGAAGATTCAGCGGCGCTAATTTCAGCATCGGATAAACCAGACAACCATTTTTTGTCGCTCACAACGAGCGCATCCGCTTGGGAAGCCTTTAAAACATTCAAACGAAATTGGGTGGTCGCTTTGGACAGCTTTTCGTTGATCTCTTTGAGTCGTTTTTTCTCGGGCCCAGTGAGTCGAGCGCCAGAACGTACAAACTCAATATAGGTGCGGCTCAGCAGTTGTTGGGATTCGGAATCAAGACCCAAGGCATCACGCTGCTTATAGAGCGCCTCAATGCGTGAAAACAGAGCTGGATTCAAGTGAATGGCATCTTGATGTGCAGAAAGCAATGGCGAAATGGACGCTTCAATTTTTTGCCGAGCTGGATTGCCGTCCGAGACAACTAAATTAAAGAAGACGCTACTCACCCGTTGAAGCATGTCACCGGAGCGCTCCAAGGCGACCACGGTGTTGTCAAAGGTAGGGGAGCTGGTTTGAGTAGCAATTTGATCCACCTCTTTGAGTTGCTTTTTCATGCCCGTCTTAAAGGCAGGCATGAAATCTGCGTCTTTGATCTTTTCAAAGTCTGGCAACTCATAGGGGAGGGTGCTGGTCTTTGCAAAAGGATTCATGGCGGTAGCCCATAGTGGGTTGCTCATCATCAGCAGGCAAGTGGCGCAAGAGACGCCAAAGAAACGCAGTAATTTCATGGTTGTAATCTTCTAACTAATTTCTGTCTGGGCTCTTTGTGAAAAGCCGAATGAATTGTGAACTGATTGTCCTGGTCTCGGGCATCCCCTCCGAGACCCTTGCAGGTGCCATTCAAAAGCTGGCAAACACGGTCAAAGGTGCCTGCAAATGTGACGTCGGAAGGGTGGCGAAATCGGTCGGCAGTGTGCGCTGATGATTCTTGAAATTACTTTGTATTTTTGGACTTTTCTATTGCCCGCTTTAAGTCCCCGAGTTCTTCGCACCCATAAGGGCAAAGTTTCTCCAGTCTGGACATGAGGGCCTGTGCCCCAGTCAAATCTTGCTTGATCACAAGCAATTGCCCATAGTACTCAAGGGCTCCTTTGTGATTGGGGTCGATTTTGAGTGCAGCTTGGTAGTATTTTTCTGCCGCTTCCAGATCGGGAGGCGTCTTCTTGCGGGAACTGAAACCCATTAAATTGTTCCAATCAGCGGATTGCGCCTCGTGCACGGCTTGGAGTTGTTCGATGGCCAGCTGATAGTTATTGGCTTTGATGCTCGCCCGCGCCTGAGTCAGCCATATGGGATCTGTGTCTTTGCGTTTAATGTCTGCCGCATGAGCGCTCACAGAAAGGATCAATAGACCCGTAAAGTACGCAATAAGGCTAAATTTTTTCAAAGCGGTCTCCTGGTTTTTGAACGAAATCACAATTCAGAGTGTCATTGTGGAGTGGATAAAAGCAAATAACAATTTTTGGCAAAGTGCGATAAATGCCCAGCGAATTCCCAGCAAAGACTCAACAAATGGATTTCAAATGTTCAAAGTTTAAGAGATTGAATTGCTTGGAAGTAGACTGGGGTCAACCCATTTGGAAAAGGAACAGAGTTGCTTATGAAGTCGACAGAAGTGCTTGGTTTCTCTTTGAATATTGCGATCGAAACGCTCTCTGAAATCGATCGCCTAGGACAATCTTTTTTGCATGCGTTGGGCATTGAGTCGTTTGAGCCGACCTTGTTCTATCCTTATGAATACCGAATCAGGTTTTTCCAAGAAATCTTCGATCGCTTGGGCTGGCCCGGGTTGTTCATGTTGGGCGCCAAAATACCTGAGCGTGTTTCGCAGGTCCTTGAGAAAAAGGGGACGCCATCGACTTATATGTCAGTCATTGGGCCCTACATGCAAGAGATCAAAGACTTCATTGACCTTGGCGACGTTAAGAAGACTTCACAAGCCTTGGAAAAAATGGTCATGCTTCATAACCAAGAGCTGTCGCTGGATGCTCAAAGGGGGTTAAGAGGGGAAGACGCCATTTCGACCTGGTCACATAGCGAAGAAACGGCAGAGGAAGGGGAAATTGCCCGGTTCATTTTGAAGAACATTTCTCTCTCTCCCTTGGCCTTTGAAGCGGCCCTGAGGGCCAATTGCCTCTTTTGTTTTCGACTGATCTTCCCGGAGGGAATCGACCTCAGTTTCGAATACGTTCCTGAGTTGTCTTATGTCAGTGGTCCACACAGTCATTGCTGTTTCAGACTTGTTTTTAAGAAAATGCAAGCGAACACCTCTCATGCACAGTTGTGGTCAGCCCAACTTGATCAGGTGCAAAAGCAACTTTATAAGAACGCGCTGGACTTTGCCTTTGATCAGGAAAGATTGGTCAAGGACAAGGTTAAAAAAATTGAAGAGTTGATGCTCAACGTGCTGCCAAAAAGCATTGCAGCCAGATTGGAAGCAGGGGAGAAGACCATTTCCGATGGGTGCCCAAATGCCACCCTGCTTTTTAGCGACCTTGTGGGCTTTACAGCCATGGCGGCATCCAAGTCTGCAAACGAACTGGTTTTCTTGCTGAATGACTTGTTCTCGAGGTTTGATATCAGGGCGCTTGATTTAGGAATCGAGAAAATAAAAACCATTGGGGACGCCTATATGGTGGCTGGCGGATTGGCGTCAGCGGTCAACGATGACGCTGTGAAGGTCATTGAAATGGCCTTGGGCATGTACGAAGATTTGAAAGATTTCAATCATCGGCATTCGATGAATCTTGACATGCGCATCGGCATCAACTCGGGTCCTGTCGTAGCCGGGGTCATTGGTCACAGCAAGTTCTCTTATGACCTATGGGGCAATACGGTCAACACGGCCAGTCGTATGGAGTCCACGTCGCTACCGGGAAAGATCCAGATATCACCCAGCACCTACGAGCAGGTCAAGAGCCGCTTTGACATACAAGAGCGAGAGTTGATTGAGTGCAAAGGGCTAGGAAAAATCATGACCTATTTTGTCAATGGCCGACTGAGCAACGCGGTTGAACCTTTTTCACAACTCACCTCAGCCCATTCTCAGAGGTTGAACGGACGAGACAAACTGAAATAGAGCGTTCTTCTCTGGCCAAACTGGGGGGCCCCGAGACCAATGCCAGTGCCGTCACGAAGCTGGTAAATACGGTCGAAGGCATTGAGGACCGATAGGCGTGCATCGAGCGTTCCTAAAAATGGGGTGTCCCAAAGGT
>CAILKX010000065.1 GCA_903834975.1 uncultured Curvibacter sp. | reverse complement strand
GCTTCATCCACGGTTTTTTCCTGAGTGGCTTCAAAAACCGCCTTGGTACGGCCATAGCCAAAGGAGCGCAGTCTTTCCAGCCCGCCCACTTGATCGGTCAAGCCGTCGGTGCAAATGAGCAATCGGTCGCCTCGCCCGTATTCAAGGTATTGAATTTGCAGAGGAGGATCCCTGCTGGGATTGGCAGAAATACCGTTGCGCGGTGACTCAATCCAATCGAGCTTCTTTTGGGCTCGTCGATAGTGCATGACATCAATGCCCGCCAGCCCCAGGCGCAATTGATTGGATTGCGGAACTTGCTGGATTAGAACCAAATCGCAACCATTGGCAACATCGCTGTTTTTGTCAAAACTGCCAAATGACTGCGACAAGGCTTCGCCAATGCCCGCGGTGGCGGACTCCAGGGTGCAAAATGGATTCTCTGCAAAGAGCCGTGTCAAGGCATTGCTAACCAACATGGCGGTCATGGCCCCTGGCACACCGTGACCAGTGCAGTCGATCACGGCCAAGGTCACCGGGCCAGACGAGTCCTCTGAAGACAACCACCAAGTGTCACCGCCAATGGTGTCCTTGGGCTCCCAACGCACGGACAAATCTTTAAAACCATGCCTCGGGCTCACTTGGGGCAATTGATTCTTTTGAACCGCTGCGGCATAACGAATCGATTCCATGGTTTTTTCATGAACCCGCTTCAACGCTTGCTCTTGCTTGAACGTCTGATTGAGCGCCGCCTTGAGCAGGGCTTCTCGGCAGTCAAGTCGGTCTTTCAAAGTGCAGTAAGCCCGATTTTGATCTGGGGCCATGGGCAGGATATCCAGATTGAAAAAGTACTCCGAATGGGAGGTCAGTTCCCGGGTCAACTCAGGGTTCAAAGTTAGCTTGAAGTCCCAACCTTCTGGCAGATGAATGCGAAGGTTGTAGTGAAGCGTTCCCAATGTCCAGCGCGCATAGGTTCGGGGTAATTTCGAGTTGACTTGAACCAAGTAGTGGAGCGGCAAGCCAGAGGGGTGTTTGTGCAAGAACTGTCCCACTGGATAGTCAGCATCCTTTGTCGAGGCTATCAAAATTTTGCTAATTTCTTCGCAATAGATTTCCAGAAAGTGGAGGAAGTAGCGTTCCAGTTCCTGAGGATCTTTTTGAACTTGGGGGGACAACTCAATTGCACTCAGGCGAATCCACATCGGTGAATTTTGTAGATCATCAGCAGAAATAAATTGCCTGGGCGACTCCAACCCCACCCACTCCAGCCCGGCATCCCCAAAACGCTCATAAACCGCCTGAAACAAATCGAACCGAAGCTGATTGGGGTAATAGACAGAGCGATCCAGTGTGTCGATCTGGTGCTTGTCCAAAACCGCTTGCCCCAAATGATTGAACTCTTTGAGGGTTTCTACGGCGGCAGCAAAGAAGGCACCTGAGACCTTGATCGAGGAGTCAATTAAATTGATCATGGCGGGGTTCCTCAGTTGGGCTCAACCGGTTTACGAAATTTGATGGGCCACGGCGCGAAGCTGCTCAGCCAATTTTTGGCGCTCTATTGGGTCCAGGGTGTCCAAATCGAGGTCGATGTGAACACCGGCTTGGTGACTCAATGCCACGTTGCTCGAAGCCTGCGTTTTCTTGGGCCCCATGACGGCAAAGGTTTTGACATCGCGGGCAATGCCCTTCATTTTGACGGGCTGACGCTCTTCCACTTCGACCCAATCTTGCACATAGCAATAGGTCTCGTAGCTCATCAAAATACCGCCAGGGTCAGAGTGCGCTTCGAGTCGCTGGGCCAGGTTCACTTCACCCCCAATAATGGTGTAGCTGAGTCGTTGGTCGCTGCCAAAGTTGCCCACATTGCAATACCCCGTGTTGATGCCGATTCTGATCACAAAGGGATTCTCAAAGCCTTTTTTCTTCCATTGAATGGCAAGGTCTTTCATGCGCGCTTGCATCGCCATGGCCATCTGCACACAGGCCAAAGCGTCAGCTTGGTGGCCTTTGCTTTCAGGGTCGCCAAAGAAGACCATCATGGCGTCACCAATGTACTTATCGATTGTGGCGCCATGGGCCAAAGCGATCTCGGTCATTTCCGAGAAATACTCGTTCAAATATTCGGTCAAGGCTTCGGGTTGAAGCAATTCTGAAGTGGCTGTGAAGTCACGGATGTCGCTGAAAAAGACGGTCAGTTTTTTTCTTTGTGTCGCCACCTGGGACTGGTAGGTCCCAGACAACAAGGCCGACATGATTTGCGGCGGCAAGTACTTGGCCAATTGCTGCGAAAGCAACTCCTGCGTTTGGCGTTTAAGTTCGAGCTCTTGGGTTTGGCTCTTTAGGTTTCGATTCAGCTTGACCAAGCGTTGTTCTTGTCGGTCAGAGTGACGCAACAAATCCTGGTTTTCGTTGAAAAGGCTGATAAAGCGTTCAAACAACCTTTGTGAAAAAGGTCGAAGGGTTGCCAAGTCTGCTGACTCCAGCAGGGTGGACCCTTCTGAAATCAGCGCCTTTTCTCGGTCGTATAAATCAAAAGGATCTTTGTTCAAGTGGACTGCGTGGTAATTTTCAAATTCGGAAAGCGATCAACAAAGTCTTCACCCAGTTCTTGCATGATGTCATCGTCTTCATCAGCCAACCAATGAATGTGAACGGCCTTGTCTTTCTTTCGGTAATCCTCCAAGCCTTCAAAGATCCTGAACAAGGCTTTGATACTCGAGCTGTTGATGTAGATGAGTTGAACCTCGACCTCCAAATCGCCCTGGGGCGACTCCACCAAGTGGTTCACCGCCTGAATAACCTGACCGTAAAAAGCCGAGACGTCTTCGGGGTAAGACTCCCCTTTGATGCTCAGCTTGGCGGGTTCGTGGGTCAAACTGATTTCAGGGGTGCGGTCGGTGGCGGCAATGCTCAGCAACATGATGAATTCCTTAAATGGTCGCGGCCAAAATAAAGTCGACGGTGTCGGCGTCCACATCGACAAATGCGTAGCTGATGGGTTGGCTTGATCGACGGGCAATTTCCAAGAGACCCAACCCAGCACCAGGCCCCTCGTGTTCGTTCGAGCTGGACATGCCCTCGCGGTAAAGCTGGCGAATGGTTTCTTTGTCAGCGTTCTCAATGCGACTGAGCCGCTCCCTCAATTCCAGGGTGTCTTTCTGGGCGATGCGATTGCCACACATGATGGTGACTTGGCCTTCGTTTTGAGTGATCAAAATCATGCCTGAAGTGTCCGAGTCATTGCCGCCATGCCAAATCAAGTTTTGAACGCCTTCCATAAAAACCGAAAAAATGGTTTTCGATCGTTTGGGATCGTCCTGCGCCAACATGCGGCTCTTGAGCAAATCGGCCAAAGTCAGCATCAGGTCATCAGAAATGGCCCCGTTGTAAGCCATGATGACCTTGTTGTTCCTGAGCTGGTTGCGTAAACCAATCGCTTGATTGAGATCCATGCTGATGACCCTTCGATGAAACAAGTGCCAAAAATGCTTCGGCACATTCTATAAACAAACTTCAAGGCATTTGGAAGACAATCCAACTCCGGTCGTCCCTTTGACTGCCTTTGCCTTGCCAATCGCTAACAGCAGTCCAAATGGACTGGCTGACCGATTCGCTGTCGACGCTTTCACAACGCTTAACCGCTTCCAACAAGCGTTTGGTGCCCAATGAGCGAGGTCGCTCCGACTCCCCCCCGGTTTGATCCGTGACACCGTCGGTATAGAGCACAAAAATATCCCCGTTGGTAAACGGAATCTTTTGTAAGGAAGGGGCCGCGTTCAGGGGCCCCCGGTAACCCAGGCTGATGCGTGAGCCTGCATGCAACGTCATTTGACCCGTGAGCGATTTTTGAATCAAATTGATCTTGGCGCCCGCAAACGCTAGCCAAGGGCGTTGCGAAGAGAAATACACCAAGCCGGCGTCACACCCATCATCGCTGTCTTGACCCCAAACGGCTGTTGTTTGTTCTTGCTTTAAATTTTTCCGCAACTCCTGATCCAAGGCCTGCAACACCTCGGCTGCATTGAGGTCAGGGGTGTTTTCATGGATGCGGTTCAAGGCCGCGTTGACCACCAAAGTGAGCATGCTGCCGGGGACGCCGTGACCGGTGCAGTCGATCAAGGCGAGACGCCCCTCTCTGTGTTCACCCCCCGACTTGAACCACCAAAAATCACCGCCAATGACATCGCGGGGTTGCCAATTCACAGCTGCACTTAGAAAGTGGCTTTTGAATTCGACAAGATCCGGCAGCAAGGCCTGCTGTAAACGACTTGCATAACGGACCGAGGCGTTGATCAAGCCCAAGGAATGGTTGCTTTCTTTAATCACTGACTTCAACAAAGACTCTTTGATTTCGGCTTTGTATTGGCGCGACAACTGCGCTGACGTTCCCGCCCACTGAGTCCGTCGCTCGAATTGATAACGAAATGGCAAAACCGAGTAGAGGCCATCAAAGGTGAATTCGTCGGGTGAAAATTCAGCGCTAAAGTGCCAGTCTTCGGCCAGACAGTGGTACATCATGCCTTCCAAAATACCCCTGGAAAAGGCGTGATGGCTCGGCAACAGGTAGCCCGTAGCGAGGTACTCAAATTGTCCCTTCCCCCGAGCGCTGCACACGACGGTATAGGGTTTGATTTGGCCCACAAAGCGACCCGACATTTTGGTGGCACGGTCGTAGAGCGAGGCGCAAAGAGCGGTGTAGTCGCCCACGGCTTTTTCGTGCTCCAAAGGATCGCTACTGGCCATTAACATTTTGTAATGGGCCAATTGGGTGTCTAAACCCGCCAGTATCTCGGGGTAATAGTCGGTCATACAAAAACCGAAATAAAACAACACCGCATCGCCAAAGCGACGGTGTGCCGCCTCGTGCATGTCATCGCGCAGTCGGATGGGATACCAAGTTTGCAAGTCGATCTCAGCAATTCCGGCCTGCTTCAAAACCTCAAGTCCTATGGAACCAAAGTCGCCCATGGACTCATTGGTGGAGGCCAAGGCACGGCCAATGACCTCGACGGTTCGGGGTTTGAGTAATTCGGGCAGGCTCATACTTTAAAGACCACCGCGGTGACGTCATCGCGCCGGGCCGACTTGCCTTGCCAATCCGCGAAGTCTTTTTTCATCGACTCAATGATGTCATTGGCAGACATGGCAGCCTGGGCCGTGAGGGTGGCTTCTAACTGCCGGTATCCATAGGAACGCTTGCCAAGAGGCCCACCCACCTGATCGGTGATGCCATCAGATACCAAGGCAAACACATCGCCAGGCTGGTAGGGGATGGTATGAAGCTGAGGTCTGGCGTCCACGCCAATGGGTTCTTGATAACCCAAACTGCAACGCGCAGGCGAATGCCTCGTCAGAAGTCCTTGAGCGGAGACTTGAAGCAACCCAATTTTGGCGCCTGCATATTCAAGAAGGCGTTGATGGGGGTCAATTCTCAAAATAGCGGCATCGCACCCATCGTCGCTCTCACTGTCTTTTTGGTCCTGATTCAGGCCTCGGCGCACATGGTCATCCAGCGCCAACAAGGCCTCTGCCGGATTGGTTTTGGTGTTGTGGGCATAAATGCGCTCAAGCAGGTTACTGACCAAGAGGGACAACATGGCCCCAGGCACGCCATGACCGGTGCAATCCACCACCGACAACACAAATGGGCCTTCTAATCTAGAAGAAGAAAGCCAGTAAAGGTCCCCGCCGATGGTGTCGCGAGGCTCCCAGAGCGTCGCAAAAGACGTGAATCGGTTTTGGATTCTTTCGGGTCGGGGCAGTTGCCCGCGCTGCAATCGGCTGGCGTATTTAACGGAGGACATGACCGTCGACAAAGACCGATTGGCGTCTTCCAACACATTTTTTAAAAGCGTTTCTTTGAGCTCAAGTTCGTATCGCGTTATGAGCTCTCGACAGGTAATCGAGCGGTCGGATTTGAGCTGGAAAGAGAGCGTCCAATGAAAGGTGCTGTGTGCGGCATCCGCGGTGGTGCGATCGGCATGGAACACCAAGTCATGCTGCCAATCCGAGCTGATGAAGCGCACGATGGTGGAGTGGATGATGCCTTCTGCGAAAGCCTCGTGGTGTGGAAGCGAGGTCGTGACCCACTGAATTCCATAAACCAACGGGTTGATTCGATGGAATGTCACACCATAAACTTGCTCGTCATGTTGGTGGCCTCGCTTCATGCTGGCATCGAGGTGCGAAATAATGACTTGGAAGACGGCATCCAACGCCTCTAAGGTGGGGCCTGTGTCTTGGGTCACCGACCAGTAGGTTTCGACGGCCTTGTTAACCGCCTCAAAAGAATAGTCGTCATACATCGCAAAACCGAAATTCAGTAATGCGGCGGCACCGAATCGTCGATAGGCAGCCTCATGAATCTCTTGGCGCAACTTGCCTGGATAGGTTGCGGTGATGTCGATGTTTTTAATGTCGTGCGCTGCGAGAACTTCCTCACCAATGGACCCCAAATCGCCCATGACCGTCACGGTCGATTTAAGGGCCAGGCCCAAAGTTCTGATTTCACTCATGGCTAAATGACATTCCAATAGGATAACGGGCAATATTCAAAAATTCTATGCTTTGATTAGTTCAAGCAGTGTGGGAATTACCCTGCCCAATTAATGGGCCGCCATTTAGACTTCGCTACCTTGATAATGGTTTAAAAAATGAACCCTCAACACTTGATGAGCCCAAACGAAGGGCCCTTGACCGATCTGGCTGATCTGCCGGGACCCAGGGGCTTGCCTTTGGTTGGGAATTTGTTGCAAATTGACAAACCCCGTTTTCACCAGCAATTGGAGAAGTGGGCTCAAGAATTTGGCCCGCTTTACAAACTGCGCTTGGGGCCTCAACCGATTGTTGTTTTGTCAAACAGCGAAATCATCACCCAACTGCTTAAACAGAGACCCGATTCGTTCAGCCGAACCCGAAAACTCAAAATAGTCGGTCAGGAGATGGCGCTGGATCCTGGGCTGTTTGGCTCTGAAGGCGACACCTGGCGCGTGCAAAGGCGCATGGTGATGTCTGGTTTTGACCCCGCCCACGTCAAAGGGTACTTTCCGAGCCTTCAAATGGTGGCACAACAATTGGCCAAGCGCTGGGAAAAGGCCGCTATCCATCAAGAAAGCATTGATTTGCAGCGCGACTTGATGCGTTACACCGTCGACACCATCGCTGGTCTCGCGTTTGGGGTGGCGGTGAATACGCTGTCTTCTGAAGAAGACCTTATTCAATCCCATTTGGATCGAATCTTTCCCAAGTTGTTCAACCGCTTGTTGACGATCTTTCCCTATTGGCGGTATTTCAAACTGCCTTCAGACCGCGCCCTCGATCAAAGCATTGTTTTCATCAAAGAGGCGATCCGGGGTTTTATTCAACAAGCCCGCCAAGCCTTGGCCGAGCAACCTGAACTGCGAGAAAAGCCGAACAACTTGCTACAGGCCATGTTGCTGGCCACAGAACTGGAAAGCAGCGGCGTCGATGACGCCTTGGTCGCTGGCAACGTGATGACCATGCTGCTCGCGGGGGAAGACACCACCGCCAACACCATTGCTTGGCTGACCTATTTGATTTGGCAAAACCCATCGACTCTGGAGCGCGCCAAAAATGAAATACGCGAACGCATCAGCGATGTGAAATGCCCCACTTACGATGAACTGAATCAGCTGACCTATTTAGAGGCCTGCATTTTAGAAACCATGCGCCTGAAACCCGTGGCGCCGCAATTGCCTTTAGAGGCTTTGCACGACACCCAAATTGGCCAAGTTCGGATTCCAAAAGGCACGCTGATCATTAATTTATTGCGCAGCGAATCTGTGGACCCCGATCGTGTTGCCAATGCCCACGCCTTTGAGCCGCAACGTTGGGAACAAGAAGGCGCTCAACTCAAAAAAATCTCCATGCCCTTTGGCGCAGGGCCGCGGATGTGCCCCGGCAGGTATTTGGCCATGACCGAGATCAAAATGGCCATGGTGGTTTTGTTGGGGCAGTTTGAAATTACTTTTGTCGGCACCACCAACGGCCAAGAACCCGAGGAGGTCCTGTCGTTCACCATGATGCCCAAAGACTTGGTGCTGCGTTTGGCACTTTAGAACCAGTCATTTTGGACTATTCAAAATTTGACGACGACAAGGCACAATGAACCCGCTCACGTCAAACTGAGCCAATAAACGATGTTGATAGCACACCCCCTCAAAGGGTGTGCTTTTTTTGCCCTGATTAAAACTTGCTTCGTAGGGCAAGTCTTCCCCAACCACTTCGTGCTTTAAATTCTTGGCGCCGCCGTCGCGCTGAGTGGAGGCATGTGCGCCCACGTCATCAACTGGTTGGCTTGGGTCACATCAGCGCTCAACCAAGCGTCGTGAAGCGCTGGCGCGATGATCACTGGGGTGCGTTTTTCATCCCCTTCTTTGTGAAATTGCCGCATCAAAGGGTGCTTGTCGGCATTGACCGTCAACATCGAAAAGCTGACCACCAGTTGACCGCTCACGGAGTGGGTCCAGCGGTCCCACAAGCAAGCGATGGCAAATGGTTCTCCAGATGCCAACTCAATCTTCCACCGCACCGCCCTGCCCGTCTCGTAGCTGGGCTCGAAAAAGTGGTCCACCAACACCAAACCAAATTGCCGTTTGCGCCAGGCCGTGCGGTAGCTGGGTTTTTCTGCGGCAGTTTCACTTCTGGCGTTGTAGGTGTGGCGAGCGATTTTGTTGTCTTTGGCCCAGGACGGAATCAAACCAAAATGGGCCAGCCCGCAGGCCACTCGCCCAGTCTGGTGGCTCTTGACCACCAATGGCGCGTTAAAGCTTGGGTAGGTTTCAGCGGGAAACCCTTCAGGGAGATCGACCCCGAACTTTTCTTTGACCCAGGTTCCGTTTTTGGTTGGCGTGAAATTAGTGCACACGGGCGTCGTTATTGATGCAGGTGTAGGAGTCAGTGTAGGTGCTGGTGACGCAGCACCTCGGGTCTTCAGACATGAACTACGCCTCCTGCAGGCATTTTTAGGGGCCCCATTAGATCCACATGTGCAATTGAAACACCGAATTGGCGGCTTGTGGAATAAAAGGCTTAGGCAGTGGTTTGAAGTTAAAGCGGCTGAAGATTTCCGAGGTCGGCTTTGGCTGAATGGCTTGCGGATCGATGAAGTGAGAAAGCCGAAAGCTTTTCAATGTGTTCATCACCACCTGTTCAAGCCCCAATTCGTAATCGTCGATGTCAGCCAAATGAAGCGGGTTTTCTTCGCTTAGTAAGGACTGTTCATATTTTGAGGCGATGTCCCAAACCGTTAACTCGGCAGGGTCGCCAACGAACCGGTAGCCGCCACCAGGCCCTTTCGTTGACAACAAAAGGCCTTGTTTTTTGAGTTCGCTCAGCATTTCCTCCAGATAACTGATCGACAAGTTCAGCTTTTGCGAAATCTGCTTGGTGGTGAGTGGCCCCGACCACTGGTGACATGCGAGCAAGACGCACAGGTTGATGGCGTTGACTGCTTTACTGGAAATCATTAAAAACCCTCCAATTGAGTAGTATTTTGAAATGAAAACCTATTCATTGCTTGTTTTTTGTTTGATTTAATCGATTATCATCAAATTATCTACTCAACATCTACTCAAAATCGTTTTCATGTCCTCCCCCCTTGAGACCTCTCAGCCATTCCGCTCTCAGCTGTTCCGGATTGGTACGGTTTCCAAAGCGGCAGGCGTGCCGGTTTCCACCTTGCGCATTTGGGAAGCTCGCTATGGCGCTTTCAAACCTGTCAAAACCGCGGGCAATCAACGCTTATTTCAAGAGCACGATGTTTCAAAAGCCTTGCTGCTTAAGAAACTCGCCAACCAAGGGCATGCCATCAGCGCCATTGCCTCACTGAACCTCGATCAATTGCGCCGCATGAGCGAATCGCTGGGCATCGGCGTCAAGCCCCCTCTCGACGCGGCGGGGCCGCTTAAATTGGCCATCGTGGGCTTGGGCCTGGCCAATCGAGTCGAATCTCAAAATTTTTCTGCGGGCGCAACGCCACTCTTGGTCACGGATGTGTTGGAAGACTTATCGCAGGCTGCGAATGCCTCTTTTTCCTCGCAAGCGCAGGTGCTGCTCATCAAGGTCAACACGCTGCAAATGTCAGTCCACAGCGCCGTTCAGTCGCTGCTAAAAAAACACCCTTTCTCCCGCGCCATCGTGCTCTACCACTTTGCTGCAGAGGCAGTGGTCAAGGCCATCAAGGCCACGGGTGTGATCGTCAGAAGAGAGCCCCTTTCGGACAGCGAACTGCTTGAGCTCATTCAGTCGGTTCGATTTGTGGACCCGGCTCGCGCACAAGAGTTTGGCACTTCGCTCTCCGTCATTCCCACCAGAAAGTATTCCGATGAGACCCTGGCCCGAATGGCGAGCATTTCTACCAATGTGTTGTGTGAATGCCCCAAGCATGTGGCTGAATTAATTTCTCAACTGGCCAGCTTTGAAGAGTACAGCCAAGAGTGCCTGAATCAAAATGCCGACGACGCCCACCTGCACGCTTACCTGCGGTCGATCTCGGGCTCAGCCAGATCTCTGTTCGAGAGCGCACTGGAAAAAATTGCAGCGCATGAAGGCATTAACTTAAGCGAGGATCCAGTCTGATGTCGACCCCTTTCAAAATTCTCTTTGTTTGCATGGGCAACATTTGCAGAAGCCCCACGGCCGAAGGCGTTTTTCAAATATTTTGGGCGTTGGTCAGCGGCACCACATGGGATTGGTGAGAACCCGAGATGGCTTTTTTAACGATTTTGTAAATGTCGAGATCAAAGTCAAAGTGGTCAGACTGGGCGAGTTCATGCAGTTCATCGTGGTCTTGTGCGGTGCCCAAGTAACACCATTTGTTGATCACCAGCATGCCCTGCCCATCTTTGATCGCCACCGCACCAGCAAATGGCCAGATTGGAATCTTGTCAAGCTGAAGCGCTGTTTGCAGCTTGAGATTATGAATTGCCACCGAAACGTTCCCAATGCATGCGCCTTGGCATTGCTTGACCTGGTAGCCAAAGCAAGGTTTGCCCTCTTCCACTTTCTCTAAACCCAGCATCGCCTCACAGAGTTGGTGTTTCTTGGCCAGGGTGGCTAAGTAACCCTGCGCCTCTTTTTTGTTGTGAAATAGACCGTAAATATTTTCTTGAAAACCGGGTTGTAATTGCTGTTGAGTCAACAGCGTCGGTCTTAAGTAGCCAGATGAATCTTGAATCAACTGCCAAGCGCACAAGTCTTTTGAACGACGAAGCTTCACGTTCAGACTCGGCATGCGCTCTTTGATGAGTTTGGCCTCCAAAATCAAAGCACTCAATTCACCACCCGTCTCGATCCAATCAATGTGGTGCACTTGTTGGAACAGTTTCATTTCCTTGCGAACGGTGAGCGCACTTTGGAAGTGGCTCAACACGCGGCTGCGCATTGAAATGCTTTTGCCAATGTACAAAGGCGCTTGGTGCTCACCGTAAAAAATATAGCAACCGGGTCGCTCAGGAATCGCTTCCACTGCGGACGGGCTGATGTGGGGCGGCAAGCTGACTTGCCCCACCAGTTCACGGACAGCCTCAAGTAGGCGCGCTTGCCCAAAAGTTTTTTCACAAACACGCCAAAATTGAACCAATAAATCGGCGTCGCCCAAGGCTCGATGCCGTGCGCTGACCGTCAAGCCATGTGCGGCAATGAGGGTGTCTAAATTGTGCCGAGGTTGTTGCGGAAAAAGCAGCCGAGAGAGCTTGACAGTGCACAGCACCTTGGGTTGAAAATCCATGCCCAAGCGTTTAAAAGAAGCTTTGATAAAACCATAGTCAAAGCGGGCGTTATGCGCCACAAAGATCTTGCCTTCGAGCTCTTTTTTGATTTGAAGTGCGACTTTGTCAAATGAAGGTCGCCCCGCAACCATGTCCGGTGTGATGCCCGTCAACCTTTGGATGAACTGCGGAATAAAGGTTTGAGGATCAACCAAGCACGCCCATTCACTTTCTTGCCCGTTGGCCAACGTCTTGATGCCTATCTCAGTGATGCGGTCACGCTCCGAATTGCCACCCGTGGTTTCGATGTCGATGAAGGCCAGGGCAGGAAATTCGGTGTCCATAGGTGGTTTTGAAATGACGAGGATCGAGATTTCACGCCATCGAAATCGGGGGCGTGGTCAGAGCCTGCGTAAAGTGGTTGCCGACTTGAAGGAGAGTCCCCAAGGAAAAATTAAACTTCCCCGCCGACGCCTTTAAACTTTTCAACAAAAGCGCTAATTTTTTGAAGCACGGCCTGTTTCTTGCCGAGGTATTCCGGATTCAATGGACTCATTTTAGGCAAAACACCATTCAACTCCGTGCCATTGTCGCTGACAAATTCACGCTTCAGTGAGGCAGTGATGTACCGCTTGGCCGCCTCGGCGTTAAGGCCCTCAGAATGGATGAGTTCCTCCGCCTCTCGCAGTTGCTCGGCTTGCGCAAAGGTGAAGAAGGTATCAATCACACTGGCCTTATCGCCAATCTGGTCTAGGTCAGTTTTGTTGATAAAGTCCACCAGCAAATTCTCCTTGGCGCGATTGCCAAGGCTGGCACGAATAACGCGGCGTGCTTCCTCCACCAAGTCAGATTTGCTCTTGATCTTCTTGTTGTGGTCAAAAATCAATTCCAAGATGTAATCCAGATTAATTTCCTGCGACTTGAGCAAGTCGACCTCGAAGACCACGTCATCCCAGTCGATGGTCGACTTGGCTTTCTCGTCTGAAGATTTTTCGCGACGCTGCCAGTCGCGAACATCGTTGTAGGTGGATCGGTAATCCTGGATTTTTCGCTCAGTGGGCAGCGTGATGGCACTTAGAACAGTCATGTCTTCATCGCTTAGAAAGTGTTTGACCATAACAAAAGGGACTGGACGCTGTTTGCTGTTGCATTGAACAAAGTGGTGCGGGGCCAATCTGCGGGAATCTGTAAATTGTCTGTAAATAGTCTGTAATTGCCCGTTTAGCCCACAAACAAAAAAGCCCCGCTGTTGTGGAGCGGGGCTAAGTTGTTGATTTATATGGGGTGGCTGATGGGGCTCGAACATGCTTTAGTGTGGTCTACAGGGGGATGTGAGGGCATGTCAGGCTTTAAATTCATAAGGAACGACTTAACTTTCGTGCATAGGTTGCGCGTGGAGCTTGATGCCCAAAGCCGAGGTCACTTTGAGAATTGTTGCGAAACTCGGGTTTCCTTCGCCTGATAGCGCTTTGTATAGGCTCTCCCGACCCAGCCCTGTATCGCGTGAGAGTTGCGACATGCCTTTAGCTCGTGCAATAGTGCCAAGCGCTTTGGCGATGAAAGCTGCATCATCCCCAGCCTCTTGGAGGCATGCTTCTAAGTAAAGCGCCATGTCCTCTTCGGTTTTGAGATGTTCTGCACTATCCCATTTACGTAATTTGAGAGCAGCCATGTTCTTACTCCTTGAGTTGACGCGCAAGTTCGTGCGCCGTTTCGATGTCTTTGGATTGACTTGATTTGTCTCCCCCCGCCAAGAGAATGACAATTTCTAATCCTTGCCGAGTGAAGTACACACGATAGCCAGGGCCATGGTGAATTCGCATCTCTGACACGCCTTCTCCGACAGCTTTATGGTCACCAAAGTTTCCTTCTTCTGCACGATCAATACGAGCTTGGATCCGACGTGCGGTTTGTATGTCTTTTAGGGACTCAAACCAAGCATCAAAGATCTCGGCTGTATAAATCGATTTCATGACCAATTGTAGCAATTGGGATACACATCTGTCAAGGCTGAGCTCTGAAGGATAGATTCAAACTTCTGACCGGTACAAATATGAGCGTCCGTATCGGTATAGCGGAGGTATGGGCTGAATTCATGGAGTCCAAAAGACGGTACAAAACCCTGTACCGCAGTCTGTAATTGCCCGTTTAGCCCACAAACAAAAAAGCCCCGCTGTTGTGTAGCGGGGCTAAGTTGTTGATTTATATGGGGTGGCTGATGGGGCTCGAACCCACGACAACAGGAATCACAATCCTGGACTCTACCAACTGAGCTACAGCCACCGTAGAGGCAAAATTATAAACTAATTTTCGCTAAAAGCCTGCGTCGACTTGGCGAACCTGGGCTCAATTCGGTTGGGCCTTGGCATCCTTCGGCGCTGGTTTGGGCACCTTGATTTGGGTCTTGAATTCGGTCTTCAAGAATTCATAGTAGGCCATGGTCTCGGCAGCCGCCAAGGCTTGGGTGTATTGCTTTTGTTCTTGCGTGGCACGTTCAGCAGGCACGTCAGTGCGGGGAACGACCTTGTTGACTTTGACCACCGCGTAACCCCGCGAGCCCAGATCCACACCAACCCATTCAGGGGTTTGGGGCAAGCCGCTGGCCTTGGCCAGCAAGGCCGCATCGACCACTTTCGGGTCCAGCTTTTGTGGGTTGTCGCGGGACACGGTCGATGGGGACGACAAATGGGCCGATTCAGGTTTGGCCTTCCATTCCGCCAGTTTGTCGGCGCCGTCTTTGCGGGCGGCGTTGGCGGCCAATTCGGACCAGACCGCACTGCGCACTTTGGCTTTGACGTCATCAAGCGGCAGGGTTCGTGCAGGCTGGTAGGCCACGATGCGCGCCGACACCAGTTGGTTGGGGGCCAGCTCAACCGCTTCGGTGTTGCGTTTCTTGGCCACCGAGTCGGGGCTGAACAACACGTTTAACAATTTCGGGTTGCTCAAGGGCGATGCCGCCAAGGCGGCAGCTGATTCGCGGCTCACGTCTTTGGCCGTTTGCACCGTCAACTTGTAACGCTCAACAACCGCCTTGAAGTTCTCAGATTCTTCGTAAACGGAGTTGGTAAAACCCTCGGCCATTTCAGCGAATTTTTTGGTTGCTTGCTGTTGTTTGAGGTCTTTTTCAATGGCAGCGCGTTGCGATTCAAAAGACGGCACCACGGGCGCCTTGATGTCGGTGACCAAGATGATGTGGAAGCCGAAATCGGACGCGACCAAGTCGCTGATTTCACCTTTTTTCAAGCTGAAGGCGGCGTCTTCAAAAGGCTTGACCATGGCACCGCGGCCAAAGAAGTCAAGGTCGCCGCCTTTGGCAGCAGAGCCGGGGTCTTGTGAATTTTTGCGCGCCACATCCGCAAAACTGGCGGGGTTCTTTTTAACTTGAGCCAGCAAAGCCGTGGCGTCGGCCTTCACCTTTTCGCGCTCGGCGGGTGTGGCGTTGGTTGAAACGGTCAACAAAATGTGGCTCGCTCGGCGTTCTTCTTTGGAAGCGTAGCGGTTTTGGTTTTGGTCGTAGTAAGACTTCAAATCAGCTTCATTCAACTGAATGGTTTTTTGGACGCTGTCCAAGTCGAGCACCACGTATTCAACGTCGGCTTTTTCAGGTTGCTGAAACAGCGCAGCGTGCGCGGTGTCTTTGTAATAGGCTTCTAAATCGGCCTCAGTGGGGCTGACTCGGCCCATGTAATCTTGGGGGGGAAAGACAGCGAACTGGACTTCACGTTGTTGGAAAAAGGCGTTCAAAGACAAGTCAGCAATCGCCTTGGTCGAAAAAGCGCTTTGGTTCACGCCGGCCAAAACTTGTTGGCTGGAAAGGTCTTTGCGAACATCAATTTCAAAACCCGCGGGGGTCAGACCTTGAGCGGCCAACAATTGGCGATACGCCTCCATGTCCAAGGTGCCGTCGGGCTTGCGCAATTGGGCCAAAGCGGGAATTTCCAACAAGGTGCGGGCCAGTTTGGCGTCGGGTGTGGTGAAGTGCTTGCTCTTGGCCGCGGCGTTCAACACTTGCTCACGCACCATGCGTTCCAGAATGGCGTAGCGAACCTCTGGGGTGTCGAGCATCTTGGGGTCGGCTTTGGGGTTTTGAGCGCGCAGTCGTTGCACCTCTTTGTTGACCATGGCGTCCCATTCGGCTTGGGTAATGGCATTGCCGTCCACCTTAGCGACCACATCGCCCTTGTCCATGGCTTTGTTGTAGCCGCTGATACCGAACATCACAAACGACGGGATGATCAAAACAAACAAGGCCGCCATGACCCATTTGGAATGCGTACGAATGAACTCAAACATGACCAAGATTCCCCGGAGGACCTAAAAACAAAGGCCGACCCTTTTTTAGAGAGCTGGCCTTTGGATTGTTTGAAAAAATGGTCGGCGTGGCGGGATTCGAACTCGCGACCCCTTGCACCCCATGCAAGTGCGCTACCAGGCTGCGCTACACGCCGACAAGCCTTAAATTATAGCCAGAAAACGAGGCCTAAATAGAAAGCTGATCAAAAAGGAGATGCCTAATTTCAGACAACTCTTTGCGAATGTCTTCGATGTGCAGCAAGGGTCCCTTTTGGGATGGGTCAGACAACTCAATGGGCTCAAAGCTGACCGTCGCCGCTGCAAGAGGCGCCCCCTCCTGCAGCTGGTTTCGCGCGCCGCTGATGGTGAAACCTTGGTCGTAAAGCAATTCACGAATGCGACGAATCATCAGCACTTCATGGTGCTGGTAATAGCGCCGGTTGCCACGGCGCTTCATGGGGCGCAGCTGCGTGAACTCTTGTTCCCAATAACGCAGCACATGGGGCTTGACGCCGCACAAATCGCCCACTTCACCAATGGTGAAATAACGCTTGGCCGGAATGGCGGGCAAGCCGGGCACATTGGATTGAAGAGACTCTGATGCCATGGCTCAATCAGTCGGCAGTGCCTTGAATTTGTTCTTTGAGTTTTTGGCTGGCGTGAAACGTCACGACCCGCCGCGCCCCAATGGGAATCAACTCGCCGGTGCGCGGGTTGCGGCCTGGACGTGGTGCTTTGGTGCGAATTTGAAAGTTGCCAAAACCTGAAATTTTGACATCCTCACCTTGCACCAAACGTTCAATAGCGAGGTCAAAAAAAGCGTCCACCATGTCCTTGGATTCGCGCTTGTTCAAGCCAATTTGCTCGAACAGCATGTCTGCCAATTGGGCTTTGGTTAACGCTGGGGTTTCCAGATCGTCAACCGCCAATTGAATTTCGAAATCATCCGCCATGGTTTTATGCTCGCAAACGCGCGCCGGTGCGCTCGGCCAAGTGTTTTATCACAGCTTGCACCACGGAATCAATCTGTTCGTCGGTCAACGTGGCGTCTTCACTCTGGAGCGAGAGGCGAACGGCGAAACTTTTCTCAGCGGTATTGGCGGGGCGATACACGTCAAACAAAGTGACGTCACGCAACAGTCCTTGGTGCGGTGCTTCCAAAATGGCGGCTTCAACCAAGGCGTAAGGCACGGCTTCACCCACCACCAAGGCCAAGTCACGGCTCACCGGTTGCAAGCGCGAAACCGACTGGAAGGCCGCTACGCGGCGCGCCAAGACCGCGTCCAATTCCAATTCAAACAAAATCGGCGACGAAGAAAAACCCCATTGCTGACGCCATTTGGGATGCAACTCACCCACCACGCCAATGACAAGACCATTCAATTTGATTTCAGCCGTGCGGCCTGGGTGCAAGGCCGGGTGCGTGGCGGGCACAAATGCCAGCGTGCCTTTACCGTACGTCGACAACAAATTTTCGAGTTCGCCCTTGACGTCGAAAAAGTCAACCATCGTTTCCTTGCCCGACCACTGCAACGGTGCGCGGGGCCCAAAAGCCAAACCCGCCAAGCGCATGGGCTGATGGAAGCCGGCGACGGTGGTTAAAGAATCTTGCACCTTGTCGTCACGCAAAAACACGCGACCCAATTCGAAGACACGAACCCGAGCCGCTTTGCGGTCGGTGTTGAACTTCAACACCTGCAACAAAGAGCCCATCAACGACGAGCGCATCACGCTCATTTGGCTGGCGATGGGGTTCAACAGTTGAATCGGATTTGGGTTGCCAGCCAACTCGTGCTCCCAGGCGGCCTCGACGAAACTGAAGTTGATGGTTTCTTGGTAACCCAAAGCCGCCAAAGCACGGCGCACGGCGAAAGGACTGCGTGTGTTTTCGGCAGGCAGTTTGGGCGATATGGGCGCCAAGGGTTTGGTGGTGGGCAGGTTTTCAAAACCCACCAAACGCACCACTTCTTCGATCAAATCTTCTTCAAGGGTGATGTCAAAACGGTAGCTGGGCGGCGTCACCATCAAGGTGCCCACTTCTAAGCCTTCTGCGCCTGCGGGGGTGCCTTGACCGCCCTGCTCTACCTTCAAGCCCAGACGTTGCAGCGCTTGCACGCACTGCGCTTCAGTCACCGGCATGCCAATGATTTTAGCCGCGCGCGCCACACGCAGTGGCACGGCTTGAGCCAACGGCCTATTGGGTTGCACATCGGTAATGGGGCCCGCCTCGCCGCCGCAAATGGCTTGCACCAATTGGGTGATGCGCTCAATGATTTGAACGGTCAGTGCGGGATCGACACCGCGCTCAAAGCGGTGCCCCGCATCGGTCGAAAAGTTGAATCGACGTGAGCGCCCTGCGACCGCTTTGGGCCACCAAAAGGCCGCTTCAATGTAGATGTTTTGGGTGTCATCGGACACCGCCGTGGCGTCACCGCCCATGATGCCCGCGAGCGATTCAACCGCTTGCGAGTCGGCAATCACGCCAACGGTTTCATCGAGGGTGATGGTGTTGCCATTCAAGAGCTTCAGGGTTTCACCCGCACGGGCCCAACGAACCTCCAAGCCAGTGCCTGAACCACTCAAGCCACCCTGAATTTTGTCGAGGTCAAAAATATGGGTGGGTTGGCCCGACTCAAACATCACGTAATTTGAGATGTCCACCAAGGGCGTCACAGCGCGCTGACCGCAACGTGCCAAACGGTCCACCATCCATTGCGGCGTTTTGGCTTTGGGATTCACACCGCGCACAATGCGGCCTGAAAAACGACCGCACAAATCAGGCGCGCTGACCTTCACGGGCAACACGTCGTTGTGCCCCGTTGCCACGTCCGCATTCTGTGAAGGCGTTAAAGGCGTTAAAGGCATTAAGGGCGTGTCAGTCAACGCCGACAATTCCCTCGCCACGCCATAAACACTCAAGCAATGCGCCAAATTGGGCGTGAGCTTCAGCGTGAACAAGGTGTCGTCCAGGTTCAAAAAATCGCGGATGTTTTGACCCAAGGGGGCGTCCAACGGCAACTCCATCAAACCGCCGTGGTCTTCAGACAGTTTCAATTCACGGGCGGAGCACAACATGCCTTGGCTTTCCACGCCGCGCAGTTTGCCAAGTTTGATTTTGAAGGGCTGGCCATCGTCTCCCGGCGGCAACTCAGCGCCGACCAAGGCGCAAGGAATGCGAATGCCCACGCGGGCGTTCGGCGCGCCGCACACGATGTTCAACAGTTGCGACTGGCCCGCAGCGTCGGTCTGACCCACATCGACTTGGCAGACGCGCAAGCGATCGGCATTGGGGTGCTGCACCGCTTCTTTGATTTCGCCCACCACGATGTGGCTGAAAGGCGGGGCGACGGGTTGTAGTTCTTCAACCTCCAGACCGGCCATGGTCAAGGTGTCGGCCAACTGCTGGGTGGTCAAGGGGGGGTTGCAAAACTGGCGCAACCAAGATTCTGGGAATTGCATGGCTTTAACTTATTGGAATTGCGACAGGAAGCGAACGTCACCGTCAAAGAACAAGCGCAAGTCGTTCACGCCGTAGCGCAACATGGTCAAGCGGTCGGGGCCCATGCCGAAGGCAAAGCCGATGTATTTTTCAGGGTCGAGGCCCATGTTGCGCACCACGTTCGGGTGCACTTGGCCCGAGCCAGCCACTTCCAACCAACGGCCCGCCAAGGGGCCACTGGGGAATTGAATGTCAATTTCAGCGCTGGGTTCGGTGAACGGAAAGAAGCTGGGTCGAAAACGCAAGACCAAGTCATCCGACTCAAAAAAGGTGCGGCAAAAATCGGTGAAGACCACCTTTAAATCTTTGAAGCTCACGTTCGTACCAATCCACAGGCCTTCGCACTGGTGGAACATCGGCGAATGGGTGGCGTCGCTGTCGACACGGTAAGTGCGGCCTGGGGCGATGACCCGAATTTCGGGCATGGGCTCACCGGCGTCCAGCAAGGCTTTGTAACGTTGCACATGCTGCACGGCGTGGCGAATCTGCATCGGGCTGGTGTGCGTGCGCAACAAGTTGGGCGCGGTTTGGGTGCCCCCTTCGACATAAAAAGTGTCGTGCATCGAGCGCGCGGGGTGGTCTTCGGGCGTGTTGAGGGCGGTGAAGTTGAACCAATCGGATTCGATTTCTGGGCCTTGGGCCACGTCAAAACCCATGCTGCCAAAAATGCCCTCGATGCGCTCGAGCGTCAAAGAAACGGGGTGCAAACCGCCCTGCCCCAAACTGCGCCCGGGCAGCGAAACATCCAGCGCTTCGGCCTTGAGTTGGGCCTCCAACTCGGCATCGGCCAGGGCCTGGCGGCGCGCATTCAGTGCGGCTTCAATGGCTTGTTTGGCTTGGTTGATGACGGCACCGCGCGTCTTCTTTTCTTCCACCGGCAAGGCGGCCAAGCCCTTCATCAATTCGGTGATGCGGCCTGATTTGCCGAGGTACAAGGCCTTGGCATTTTCTAAATCGGCGGGGGTGGTGGCCTGGGCAAATCCTTGCGCAGCGCTCTCAACCAAGGCGTCCAACTCGTTCATAGACATTTATCTTTGCAGCTTCAACAATGAAAAAGGGCCTTTGCTGAACTTAGCGAGGGCCCTTGTTTCTGGACTTCAGCCCCACTCCGAGAAGCAGGGCTTAACCGTGATCAATCAAGCAGCCAACTTGGCCTTGACTTGTTCCACGATGCTGCCAAAAGCAGCTTTGTCGTGCACGGCCAAATCGGCCAGCATTTTGCGGTCGATTTCGATGGCGGCTTTTTTCAGGCCATTGGCAAATTGGCTGTATGTCAGACCCAACTCACGCGAAGCCGCATTGATACGGGCGATCCACAGTTGGCGGAACACACGCTTCTTGGTACGGCGGTCACGGTAAGCATACTGACCGGCCTTCATCACCGCCTGTTTGGCGATGCGGAAGACATTACCGCGGCGACCACGGAAACCTTTGGCCAGGGCCAATACTTTTTTATGACGGGCTCGGGCCGTCACACCACGTTTAACGCGAGGCATATTTTTCTCCTAATTCGTCCGTTTAGATGCCAGTGCCTGGCAGCATTTGTGCCATGTGACCCATGTTGGTCTCATGCACGCCGACAGCCCCACGCAGGTGGCGCTTGTTCTTGGTGGTCTTCTTGGTCAAGATGTGACGCTTGAAGGCTTGACCGCGCTTAACGGTGCCACCGGGACGAACGCGAAAACGCTTTTTAGCGCTGCTCTTGGTCTTCATTTTGGGCATTTTGATGCTCCTTTAATTTGTGCTCGTGAGGCGTCTGTCAACAATTGACAGCCTTGATGGCCCCGAGACACTTTTTTGCTCAGGCGGCGACGGGCGCTGCCTCAACAACTTGCTTGGCCGAACCGGTCTTTTTACGTCCCGGCGCGATCATCATCACCATCTGGCGCCCTTCCAACTTGGGAAACTGCTCCACAACAATGCTGTCGGCCAACTCATCACGAATTCGGTTCAACAAGTCCAGACCCAACTCTTGGTGGGTGATCTCACGTCCCCGAAATCGCAAGGTAATCTTGCATTTATCGCCATCGTCCAAAAAACGCCGAATGTTGCGCATCTTGATGTTGTAGTCGCCGTCATCGGTTCCGGGTCGGAACTTGATTTCTTTGACTTCAATCACCTTTTGCTTCGACTTCGCTTCCGCGGCCTTCTTTTGCTCTTGGTATTTGAACTTGCCGTAGTCCATCAAACGACAGACTGGGGGCACCGCAGTCGCGGCAATTTCAACCAGATCAACATCCAACTCACCGGCCATGCGCAGGGCGTCAGCCAAGCTGACAATGCCCAGGGGCTCATTTTCAGGGCCGGAGAGGCGAACCTCAGGGGCCATGATTTCACGGTTCAGTCGGTGCTTGCGCTCTTCCCGCTGGCGGCGGTCACGAAATTCAGTAGCGATGGCTCAAATCCTCAAAAAATCTCTGTCTTTTAGACAGCAAAAACCGCACGCGGCGGCGCACACCAAAGCGTTCTCTCAGTCAATCGATAGAAATCAAGCTTTACGAGCGATGTCCGCGGCAATCAGTTCAGAGAACGCTTGGAGGGACATCACACCGAGGTCTTTGTTGCCTCGGGCGCGCACTGCGACGGTACCGGCCTCTTTTTCTTTGTCGCCTGCGACCAGAATAAAAGGCACCTTTTGCATCGAATGCTCGCGTATTTTATACGTAATTTTCTCGTTTCGGAGATCTGTCTCGACCCTAAGCCCTTGATTTCGCAGAGTTTTGGCAATTTCGCCACAGTATTCGGCCTGCGAATCGGTGATATTGAGCACCGAAACCTGCACCGGCGCCAGCCAAGTGGGCAAGGCGCCGGCGTGTTCTTCGATCAAAATCCCAATGAATCGCTCCAAGCTGCCGACGATCGCTCGGTGCAGCATGATGGGGCGGTGACGGGCGCCGTCTTCGCCCACATACTCAGCGTCCAAGCGCTCGGGCAAGTTGGGGTCAACCTGAATCGTGCCGCATTGCCACTGCCGACCCAAGGCGTCTTTCAGGGTGTATTCGATCTTGGGGCCATAAAAAGCGCCCTCGCCTGGCAAGTATTCAAACTCACATCCGGCCGCGCGAAGGCCTTCGGCCAAGGCGTTTTCAGCGCGGTCCCAGCTTTCTTCGGTGCCAATGCGCTTTTCAGGACGCGTCGATAACTTGTAGATGATGTTGTTGAAGCCAAAGTCTTTGTAGACCTTTTTCAGCAAAGTGGTGAAGGCCACGACTTCACTTTGAATTTGGTCTTCGGTACAAAAGATGTGGCCGTCGTCTTGCACAAAGCCGCGCACCCGCATGATGCCGTGCAAGCCGCCGCTGGGCTCGTTGCGGTGGCATTGACCAAACTCGCCGAAGCGCAAAGGCAAGTCTCGGTAGCTCTTCACGCCTTGGTTAAAAATCAAGATGTGGCCAGGGCAGTTCATGGGCTTCAAAGCGTAGTCACGCTTTTCGCTTTCCGTCGTGAACATGTTCTCGCGGTACTTGTCCCAGTGGCCGGTTTTTTCCCACAAAGACTTGTCGATGATCTGCGGGCCCTTGACCTCTTGATAACCGTTGTCTTGGTAAACGCGGCGCATGTACTGCTCCACGCCTTGCCAAACCGTCCAGCCCTTGGGGTGCCAAAACACCAAGCCGGGCGCGTGCTCGTCGATGTGAAACAAATCGAGCTCTTTGCCTAACTTGCGGTGGTCGCGC
>CAILKX010000064.1 GCA_903834975.1 uncultured Curvibacter sp. | reverse complement strand
GGAAAACCATTCTTGGTCACGTAGTCGCGCACGCCCAAAACCAAAGCATCCCAAAGGTCGGCTTCGGGGCTGCGCTCAGGCGCCACCGAGCCGTTCACCCAAATCCCAGGCTGATTTGAGTCGCTGGATTTTTCAAAACCCAGCTGCATCTTGATTTCTTGGAATGAAGGCGCCAGGGCCGCCAATTCACCTTGGGCTTGGACGGCAAAAGACGCCCCGTCAAACACCACCTCGTCTTGTCCCCCCACCAAGTGGGCATAAATCAAGGGCAAGTTCACAGCGCGGGCGCATTCCGCCATGCGGCTTTGTCGTTCATGGGTTTTGCCCACATGGAAGGGCGAGGCGTTCAAGACGGCCAACATTTCAGCGCCGGCCGCTTTGGCCTCTTCTGCAGGGGCATCAAACCAGGCGTCTTCGCAAATCAGCAACCCCACTTTCACGCCCGCCACCTCAAAAACAGTGGCCGATTGGCCCGGCACAAAATACCGGCGCTCATCGAACACTTGGTAATTGGGCAATTCCCTTTTGGCATAAGTCGCGACGACACGGCCTTCGCTCAACACCGTGGCCGAGTTGGTGCATTGAGCCACCGACAAAGAGCGGGCAAAAGCGGCATTCAGTGGAGAATGACCGGGGGAAGTTGGATGAGGGGCTGCGGCGGTGGTCGTTACCAAACGAGCGGGGTGCCCCACCACCACAAACAAACCCGGTAAGTCGGCCAACGCCTGCGAAACTTGGGCCAGCGCCAAATCGCAGGCCTCCAAAAAAGAGGGGCGTAAAAAAAGATCTTCAGCCGCGTAGCCGGCGATCGACAATTCAGGGGTAAGCACCAAGCGGGCCCCTTGCGCATAGGCGCTGCGGGCGGCTTGGATAATTCGCTGGGCATTGCCCGTCAAATCACCCACGACGAAGTTAAGCTGAGCGACGCAAATGGAAAGAGTCATGAGTGCCAATAAAAGTCCAAACGATTATCGCATTGAGGTTGCCCAATCGATGCTCGACATTCCGGCAGAAGCTTGGAATGGCTTGCTGGCCGTGCAAAGTGTCCCGACGCCTTTCATGCGCCATGAATACCTCAGCGCATTAGAAACCAGCGAGAGCGCCACCACCGCTACCGGCTGGACGCCGCAAGTGTTGACCATGTGGGCGCCTTTGCCCAGCCAAAAGCTACTGGGCGCCTGCGTGATTTACCTCAAAACCCACTCTTACGGCGAGTACGTATTCGATTGGGCCTGGGCCCGCGCCTACCAAGAGCACGGCCTGCCCTATTACCCCAAGGCCGTCCTGTCGGTGCCCTTCACGCCGGTGCCCGGTAGCCGCTTGCTGGCCATTGATGCCGAGCGGCGCGAGCAGCTGTTGGCAGAGGCCCTGCGCCTGTGTAAGGGGTGGGGGGTTTCATCTTTGCACCTGTTGTTTGGCAGTGCCGAAGACATGGCCGTCAGCCAAACATGGGCGTTGATGCCGCGCCACACGGTGCAGTTTCACTGGCTCAACCGCCAACCAGAACCTTACCGAGACTTTGATGACTTCTTGAACAGCTTGAACCAAGAAAAGCGCAAAAAAATTCGACAAGAGCGACGCAAAGTCTCCGAAGCAGGCGTGACTTTTCGATGGGCCCAAGGCAGTGACATTTCCCCAACCGATTGGGCGTTTTTTTACCAATGCTACGAGCGAACTTACCTGGAGCATGGCAATGCGCCCTATTTGAGTCGCGCCTTTTTTGAGGCACAAGCCGCCCTGCAACCCGAATCGTGGTTGTTGTTCATTGCCGAGCGCGACCAAAAACCCATTGCCAGCAGCTTGATAGGGCTCTTGCAAAATGGTTCGAGTCAAGTGGCCTATGGCCGTTATTGGGGGGCTTTGGAGCGGGTCGATTGCCTGCATTTCGAGGCTTGCTATTACCAACCCTTGGCTTGGTGCATCGCGCACCAATTTGACCGTTTTGAGGGGGGTGCCCAGGGCGAGCACAAAATGGCGAGGGCCTTGATGCCCGTCAACACCAGCAGCGCCCACTGGTTGGCCCACCCCGCTTTTGCAGAGGCGGTGGGCCGATTTTTAGAGCGAGAAACCGAAGGGGTCTCCAACTACCTCGAACATTTGAACGAGCGAAACCCGTTCAAACAAGCTTAGGTTAACCAAGCTTTGAGGCTGATTGCGCTTTCTGAGCTTTTTAGGCTTTCTTGGCCGCGTTGAAATTCTTGATGCCGTCCATGATTTCTGCCTTGGCAGCCTCGACGCCTTCCCAACCCAAGACCTTCACCCACTTGCCGGGTTCGAGGTCTTTGTAGTGCTCAAAGAAATGGGCAATCTGCTTCAAACGCAAAGGGTTGATGTCTTCGGGCTTTTGCCACTGCGAGTAGATCGACAAAATTTTGTCGGTCGGCACGGCCAACACCTTGCCGTCCACGCCGCCTTCGTCTTCCATCTTCAAAATGCCCAAAGCGCGGCAAGGCACCACCACACCGGGGAACAGGGGGAAGGGCGTGATCACCAAGACATCCACGGGGTCGCCATCGCCGCTCAGGGTTTGGGGCACATAACCGTAGTTGGTGGGGTAGTGCATGGCCGTGCTCATAAAGCGGTCCACAAAAATGGCGCCCGATTCCTTGTCCACCTCGTACTTAACGGGGTCGGCATTCATCGGGATTTCGATGACCACGTTGAACTGTTCGGGTGGGTTCTTGCCAGCGGATACGAGATTGAGTGACATGGATTGGGTAGAGGAGTGATTAAAACTCGTTCATTTTACTGGGCATCGACTTTCACCGAGCTTGCAAGGCGGGCGGGAAGGCACTGAAAAGGACATCTGGAAAAGGGACATCTGGGAAAGTGTTGAAAGGGTTAAGCGATGGGGCAACGAGATTAAGCCTAAGTGACTTAAGCCTAAGTGACTCCAAATGGCCGCTCAGAGGGTTAATATTCGCGCATGTCCGAACGCTTTGCCTCTGTGACGCCCGCTCTGCCGCATGAGGCGCCCGCGGCCACCGCCTCGCCCCCCCCTTCCGAACAGACCGTTCGGTCGATTCCCCTGGTCGACTTGCGCCAAGTCAAGCTTAAAAACCCGCTGCCCACCACGCAGCCAACGCTCTTGCCGAATGGGCTGCTGAAGGACCCACTGCGTCGCCCTTTGCGCGATTTGCGCATCAGCGTGACCGATCGCTGCAACTTCCGGTGTAGCTATTGCATGCCCAAAGAGGTGTTTGACAAAGACTACGCCTATTTGCCGCACCAGTCGCTTTTGAGCTTTGAAGAAATCACCCGACTGGCCCGCTTGTTTTTGTCGCATGGCGTGCAAAAAATCAGACTCACGGGCGGAGAGCCGTTGTTGCGGAAGAACATCGAAGTTTTGATTGCCCAACTGGCCGAGCTCCGCACCCTGGAAGGCCACCCGCCAGAAATCGCCCTGACCACCAACGGCAGTTTGCTGGCCCGAAAAGCCGCTGGACTAAAAGCCGCCGGTTTGAACCGCGTCACCATCAGCTTGGATGGGTTGGACGACGCGGTGTTTCGCCAAATGAACGATGTGGACTTTCCGGTGGCCGATGTGTTGGCGGGCATCCAAGCCGCTCAAGACGCTGGGCTGGGCGAGAAGCTCAAGGTCAATATGGTGGTCAAACGGGGCACCAATGACCACCAAATTTTGCCGATGGCCCGCCACTTCCGTGGCAGCGGTGTGCAACTGCGCTTCATCGAGTACATGGATGTGGGCAGCACCAATGGCTGGCGCATGCACGAGGTCTTGCCCTCGCGTGAGGTCATTGCCCGTTTGCAAACGGCCTTCCCCTTGGTGCCGCTGGAGGCCCAAGCCCCCGGGGAAACCGCGCAGCGTTGGGGCTACGCCAACGAACAAGGGGTATTCGACCCCCAACTCGGCGAGGTGGGGGTGATCAGCAGCGTCACCCAGGCTTTTTGCGGCGACTGCAACCGCGCCCGGTTGACCACCGAAGGCCAACTCTACCTGTGCTTGTTCGCCAACCAAGGCCATGACTTGCGTGGCCTGTTGCGCGCTGGCGCCGACGACACGGAAGTGGCCAGCGCCATCGGCCATATTTGGCAAGGCCGAGAGGACCGTTATTCGCAAATTCGACACGAGATGCGGGCCTCAGCACCAGCCGAGAGCGATCAACCGACTGCCGAAAAACGCCGGGTGGAAATGAGTTACATCGGGGGTTGAGGGCTTGGCGCATCCGCATCACTTGGACCCCTTGCAACACCTGACCGGCTTGGTGCTGGCGGGCGGCGAAGGTCGACGGCTGGGCCAAGAAAAAGGCTTGGCCCTTTGGCAGGGCCGGCCTCTGGCTCTAAGGGCACTGGAACGGCTTCGGCCCCAAGTCAAAACCATCGCGCTGAATGTGAACCGCTGTTTCGATGTTTACGCCCCATGGGGCGTGCCCCTTTGGCGCGACAACGGCATCGACCGCCCAAAGGCTCAAACCAGTCAAACCAGTCAAACCAGTCAAACCGGCCAACCTAGCCAAACAAATCAAATGGGCCTCCAAGAGGGGCCTTTGAAAAGCGCTTCAGCAAGCACCTTAATCAGCCCCTCAAGCAGCCCCTCACGCAGCCCCTCACCCAACCCTTTGATGGGGCCCTTGGCGGGCGTGCTCGCGGGCCTGCTGAATATGCAAACCGAGTGGTTGCTGACCGTCCCTTGCGACGCGCCCTTGTTTCCGCTTGATTTGGCCGAACAATTTTGCTCGGCCTTGAATGCACCCGATGCGCCGACTGCTCGGGCAGCCTTCGCCTGCACCGCGCCGAACGGCAAAGACAAACACCCCGTGATGGCGCTGATTCACCGAGACTTGGCCCCCAGCCTGGTGCAGTTTCTGGCCCAGGGTGAGCGCCAAGTGGGTCTGTGGTTGGCACAACAAAAGGCGTTGCCCGTGGTGTTCGCCGATCCGCAGGCCTTTGCCAATGTCAACACCCCTTCTGAGTTAGAAGCTGGTTTAACACCTGCCTGAATCTGCGCAGCCACCTAGGCCGATAACGCCTTGTTCACGCCGTCGTTCGCCAATTCGTCGGCACGCTCGTTGCCCGGGTCGCCGGCATGGCCTTTGACCCAGCGCCAATCAATTTTGTGCCCACTTGTGGTGACCAACTGGTCGAGTTGTTGCCACAAATCCACATTCTTGACGGGCTGTTTGGCCGCTGTCTTCCAACCCCGGACCTTCCAACCGTGGACCCACTCGGTGATGCCCTTGCGGACATATTCGCTGTCTAAAAACAGGGTCACTTCGCAGGGGCGTTTCAAGGCTTGCAAGGCCTGAATCACCGCCATCATTTCCATTCGGTTGTTGGTGGTGTTCAATTCGCCGCCAAACAACTCCTTTTGCTGCGCCCCGGATCGGAGCACCACGCCCCAGCCACCTGGGCCTGGGTTGCCTTTGCAAGCACCGTCGGTATAAATGACCACAGAATTCATGTTTTCGTCTACAAATTAAGGTTTGAATGGCCCGACTCTTGTCTGGCTGCGGGCAGGCCAGTCGCCCGGGTGCTCGATGGCACGCGGACTGACTTTTTCCAAGCCGGGCCCATCAGGCGCATGCCGTGCACTTTTTTGACGGCCACCATGCAATAAACCGCGCCAAAAATCGGCCAACCCCGTCGGCCCCAAGCGTCCAAATAGGCCGTGTTGTCAAGCCAGCCCTGCCGGCTCATCGGCAATCGATAGCCCCCCAAGTCGGTCGATTCCACTTCCAAACTGAGCAAGTGCAACCAATCTCGCAAGCGCCACGTGCCCAACCATTCGCCGGTCACCGGAACAAACGGTTCGCTCAAGCCCCATTTAGAAAGTCCCATTGACAGGCTTTGCCTGAGGCCCCACAAGCTGTTGGGGTTGAAACAAGTGATGACCAAGCGCCCTTCGGGCACCAAGACGCGGGCGGCCTCACGCAAGGCGGCGTGCGGATCGGTGGTCAACTCCAAGGTGTGGGGCATGACGACCAAATCCAGGCTGGCCTCGGAAAAAGGAAGGGCAGCCAAGTCGCAATAGAGATTGGGCTTGACCTCGCTGGGTGCATCCAAGGCCAACCAGCGATGGGGCATCCGGTTGGCAGCCAGGGCGTCGATCTCAGGTAGCCCGAGTTGCAAGCCATGAAAACCAAAAATGTCAGCCACCGACACATTCAACTGAGCCTGCTCCCAAGCCAGCAAATACTGGCCCGCGGGCGTTTGCAACCAATCAGAAAGTGAATTCATTGACCTGGGGACACCGTTTAAACAGCCCGCAGTTTAAGGCCCTTGGGCGTCTGAAGGGTGACTCCTGGCCGTTCAAAGGGGGGAATAAAGAGCGGCTTTCTATAATCCTTTAAAACGCCAATAACCATGACCTTGTCCCGCCCTGAATCCAGCCACATCCTGACGCCTTTGCCGGCCTTCAGCGACAACTACTTGTGGTTTTTGCAAAATGACCAGCAAGCCTTGGTGGTCGATCCGGGCGATGCTCAACCAGTTTTGGCCTTCTTATCTGAGCACCCTGCTCTGCAATTGGGGGCGATTTTGATCACCCACCACCATCCAGACCATGTGGGTGGCGTGGCCGAGTTGGTGGCCCGAACGGGTGCACAGGTGTTCGGGCCTGCGTTGGAAAAAATGCCAATACCCGTTGAGCCTTTGGTCGGTCAACAGCACATCAACGTCTTGGGGCTCGATTTCAAGGTCATTGACGTGCCAGGCCATACCGCCGGCCACATTGCTTACTTTTGCGAGAACGCCCAGATCAACGGCGTGGCAGCGCCCTTGCTGTTTTGCGGTGACACCCTTTTTTCTGGCGGCTGCGGGCGCTTGTTCGAAGGCACACCGGCACAAATGTTGGCTTCATTGGACAGCCTCGCGCAGTTGCCAGCGGACACTCGGGTTTGTGCCGCGCACGAATACACCTTGTCCAACCTGCGATTTGCGTTGGCTGTTGAGACGGACAACGCCGCCTTACAGAAATACAACTTGGCGTGTCAAACGCTGCGCGCCCAGTCTATGCCCACCCTGCCTTCTTCCATCGGGCAGGAATTGGCGATCAATCCTTTTTTGCGAAGTCGAGAAATCAGCGTGATTCAAGCGGTCCAACAACACTTTCCACAGCGCAAGACCAACGAATGGAACGAGACCACCGTTTTTGCCCATCTGCGTGAATGGAAGAACAACTTCCAATGAAGAGGCTGAATGCAAGACGAGGTCTTGCGGCGTGGGCCTTGATCTCGGGTTGGTCGGCTGTTTTACTGCTCAGCGCGTGCGCGCCTTTGCCGACAGACCCCTCGGCTTCGACGGCAAAGGCCAGTGAACCAGGCCTCAAATCGACGGTGGAGACGCCCAGTGCTCCAACCGCTCCAGGCGCACCCCCCAAAGTCAACTCGGGCAAAGCCAAAGAAAGCACAGGCGCCCCCAAGGTTTTTCTGGCCATTGATGCTCAGACGGTTTTGGACAGCGAAAGCCAGGTGGCCACCGTGGTGCCCCCTGCCGACATGTGGGATCGGATTCGGGTGGGTTTCAACATGCCCAACTTGGACAACCCCTTGGTGCACGAGAGCGAGCGTTGGCACACCCTCCGACCCGACAGCATGAGCCGCATGGCGCAGCGTTCCAAAAAATACATCTTCTACATTGTGGAAGAGCTGGAACGACGCGGCATGCCCACCGAATTGGCCCTGCTGCCATTTGTCGAAAGCGCCTTCAATCCCCAAGCGGTTTCAAGCGCCAAAGCCGCGGGCATGTGGCAGTTCATGCCCGCCACTGGCACGACCTACGACCTGCATCAAAACTTGTTTCGGGACGACCGCCGCGATGTGTTGGCCTCGACCCGTGCGGCGCTCGACTATTTGCAAAAACTCCATGCCCAATTTGGCGATTGGCATCTGGCCCTCGCGGCCTACAACTGGGGTGAAGGCAACGTCGCCAAAGCCATTGCCAAAAACCAGAAATTGGGCTTGGGCACGGGTTTTGAAGACTTGAGCATGCCCAATGAAACGCGGCACTATGTGCCCAAGTTGCAGTCTCTGAAAAACATTGTTCAAGCGCCCAGCAAGTTCAAGGTGGAACTGCCCTTCATTGCCAATCACCCTTACTTTGACACCGTCGAATTGCCCCGTGACATCGATGTGGCTTTAGCGGCTCGTTTGGCCGACATCACTTTGGCAGACTTTCAAGCCCTCAATCCCTCGGCGAGTAAGTTGGTGATTTTGGCGTCTGGAACCCCGCAAATTTTGCTGCCTTGGGACAATGCGGCGCTGTTTAACAAGAACCTGGCGGCTTACCAGTCCGGTCAGCTGGCGAGTTGGACGGCTTGGATCGCCCCCAGCACCTTGTCTGTGGCGGCGGTGGCCACGCGCGTCGGCATGAGCGAGTCCGAACTGCGCAGCGTCAACAACATCCCGCCGCACATGCTGGTCAAGCAAGGTTCGACTTTGATCGTGCGACGCAATGGGGCATTGGCCGACCAAGGAGACGTGACGGGCCACATCGCGGACACAGCACAGTTGTCCTTTTCACCTGAGTTTGTGCAGAAACAAATCTCGGTCAAGGTGGGTCACAAAGACACACTGACCAGTGTGGCGAAACGCTACAAAGTCAACCCCGCCCAACTGGCACTTTGGAACAATTTGAATCTGAGCCCGAATGCGGCCTTGCGCAACGGACAGGTGTTGTCTGTGTTCGTCTCCGTGACGGGCGGTCCAACCAATCAAGAAGGCAAGAAAAACAAGCAAGGCAATCAGGCCAGCCAAAAATCTAAGGGCAATGCCCCCGCTTCCAAAAGTGCTTCGAAGAAACAAGCCGCTGGTGCCAACAACGCCAAGAAAAAACAAACGCCTTAAGGCGTTAGCGCCGATCGGCCAAGGCATGGGCGATGGTGCCCAAGTCAACGTATTCCAACTCACTGCCGACCGGCACGCCGCGGGCCAATCGGGTCACGCGCAAGCCCCGATTTTTTAGGCCTTCGCTCACCACGTAGGCCGTGGCTTCGCCCTCAGCGGTGAAGTTGGTGGCCAAAATGACCTCTTGCACGCCGCCTGAGCTGGCGCGGTCAAACAACTCTCGCAGACCGATCTCATTCGGACCCATGCCGTCCAACGGGCTGATGCGGCCAAGCAAAACAAAATAATGCCCGTTGTAGGCCCCGGTGCGCTCCAGCGCTGCTTGATCGGCAGGGGTTTCGACGACACACAAACGGGTCGCATCACGCTTGGGGTCTGAGCAAGTGGGGCAAATCTGGGCCTGAGTCAACGTGTGGCAATGGGTGCAATGGCCCACCAAAGTGACGGCCTCTTGCAATGCCCGTGACAGCAATTGAGCGCCTTCACGGTCGCTTTGCAACAAGTGATAGGCCATGCGCGAGGCCGACTTTTGGCCGACACCGGGCAAGCGCCGCAAGGCACTCACCAAGGCATCTAAGGCGTAGGCATCGCTCACTCTGAGATCACTCTGTTCTGACCCTTTGCTCGGCTAATGGGATGTTCTTAAAAGGGCAACTTCATGCCACCTGGCAAACCTGGCATCCCGGCGGTGATCTTGCCCATTTTTTGTTCGCTGGTGACTTCCACCTTGCGCACCGCGTCGTTGAAAGCGGCTGCCACCAGGTCTTCCAGCAGGTCTTTGTCGTCGGCCAACAAACTGGGGTCGATGGTGACGCGGCGGACATTGTGCTTGCAGGTCATCAACACCTTGACCATGCCAGAACCTGATTCGCCTTCGACTTCGATGTTGGCGAGTTCGTCCTGGGCTTTTTTGAGGTTGTCTTGCATGGCCTGGGCCTGCTTCATGAGACCTGCCAATTGACCTTTGTTGAACATAGTCGTTTCCTAATGTGGGATTGAGAATGAAATGAGGGTGACTCAGTTTAGAGGGACTCGGCTTGAAGCGCTGCCGCGTCTTTGCTGACTTGAATGCTGCCGGGGACTATTTTCGCGCCAAAATTTTGCATCATGTTTTGCACAAAAGGGTGGCCCATGACCAACGCTTCCGCCTGCGCCTGCCGCTCCGCCGCGGCATGCGCCAAGCGTCTGGCGGGGGTATCACTCACCGCGCCCAGCTCTACTGAGAGGCTTGAGGCCAAGCCGGCTTCTTTCAACGCCAGCGCCAATCGCTCGCGGGTTGCCGTCTGATTGAGCGATTCGCGCTCCACCCGCAAATGCCAGTGGGCATCGGGGCTGCGGGCCATTAATTGAGATTGCAGCGCCAACTCACGCACCAGGGCGGTGATGGATTCAGAAGCGATGAGTTGTTGCACGGCTTCGAACCAAACAGGGCCGTCCTCGGTATCGGTAAACCGAGCGGGCACCCGCGCGGCAGTGGCAATGTCATAGCGAGCGCCGCGCTCGTGGGTCGACTCTGGCTGTTGACGCACCGGCACAGCCACCCATTGAGGCGCAGCTACTGGTGGTGAGTCCTTCTGATTGGACGCAGAAGACCCCAGAGAACCCTGTGACGCAAGAGCCTCATGTGACGCAAGCGCCTCATGTGATGGAAGCGACGATCTTGGCCCAGGTGGAGATTCAGGCGCTAAGGATTCAGTCGTTAAGGAATCGGTCGTTGGGGTTTTAGTCGACGCAGCAGTTTCAAAATTCAGTGTTTTTTTTTCAGCAACCACCACTGGAGAGACTTGTGACGTCTCCGGGGCTTTGAATGCCAGCAAACGCAGCAGAACCATCGTCAAGGCAGCGTGTTCGTCAGGGGCCAAGCCCAACTCGGCGCGGCCATGCAAGCACAGGCTGTACAGCAACTGGGTTTCATCGACGGGCATCAACAACGCCAGCCGTTGGGTTTCGGTGGCCTCGGGGTCGGTTTCGTCCGCCTCGGGGCGTTGTTGGCCCGCCCGGTTGAGCGTTTGATAAACCGCCATGCGCTGCAAGACTTCGGTCATGTCTTCCAAGGTCGAGGCTGGTGAAAAACCGTGCAAACGCAGGGTGTCTAAAGTGC
The DNA here is from genome assembly GCA_903834975.1 of uncultured Curvibacter sp. GTDB lineage: Bacteria > Pseudomonadota > Gammaproteobacteria > Burkholderiales > Burkholderiaceae_C > Curvibacter. Next base: position 25,352 of record CAILKX010000064.1, on the reverse strand, counting down.
CCAGCAAACGGGGGCCATCACCCAAAGCCAAGGCATCGATGAGGTTGAAAACATGGCTGCGGTCCACGCTGCCAAGCATCTGGCGCACAGCGGATTCTTGCAACTCGCCATTGCCAAACGCAATGGCCTGGTCGGTGAGCGACAAAGCATCGCGCATGGAGCCTCGTGCCGCTCTGGCGAGCAACCTCAACGCGCCCACTTCAGCGGGCACCGCCTCGGCTTTCAACACCTGCCCCAAGTGCGATAACACGGTTTCGGGCGCCATCGGACGCAGATTGAATTGCAAGCAACGCGACAAAACCGTCACCGGCACTTTTTGAGGGTCGGTCGTCGCGAGCACAAACTTCAGGTACTCGGGGGGCTCCTCCAAGGTTTTCAGCATGGCGTTGAAGGCATGGCCCGTCAGCATGTGCACTTCATCGATCATGAAGACCTTGAAGCGGCCTTGCACGGGTTTGTAAACAGCCTGCTCCAAGAGGGCTTGGACCTCATCCACGCTGCGGTTCGAAGCCGCGTCGAGTTCGGTGTAATCGACAAAACGGCCGCTGTCGATGTCGGTACAAGCCTGACAGACGCCGCAGGGCTCGTCGGTGATGCCGCCTTGGCCATCCACGCCCATGCAATTCAGCGATTTGGCCAAAATCCGCGACACCGTGGTCTTGCCCACGCCCCGGGTGCCGGTGAACAAATAAGCGTGGTGCAAACGCTGGGTTTGCAGCGCGTTGGTCAGTGCTTTAACGACATGCTCTTGCCCCACCATTTCGGCAAATTTTCGCGGACGGTATTTACGGGCAAGCACAAGGTAAGACATGGTTGACATTCTAGGGCTTGACCTGGCCTACAATCTCAAACTGACGGGCCTCCCCGCATGGCAAAGCAGCCAACCGGGTCAGGTGGGGAACCAAGCAGCCCTAACTGTGGCGTCAGTGCCGGGGTCAGGCTCGTCAACTTTGCGGGTGTTTTTTCAAATGCCGCAGCACACCCTCACCAGCGGCTTTACCGGTCGCCAAGCAAGCCGTCAGCAAATAGCCGCCGGTCGGCGCTTCCCAATCGAGCATTTCGCCAGCGCAAAACACGCCCGGTAAAGCCTTCAACTCAAAGCCCGTGGAATTCGATGCGGGTTCATTTTGCAAAGCCTCGAAACTCACCCCACCCGCGGTACTGATGGCCTCGTCGATCGGGCGTGTTGCGCTCAAGGTCATGGGCAGCGCCTTGATGGCCTGAGCCAAGCGATGTGGGTCGCTCAAACCGTCGCGGCCAAGATGTTCGACCAACAACGCCAACTTGATGCCTTCCAGCCCAAGACGACTTTTTAGGTGATTGGCCAATGAGCGGGCACCTCGGGGGTGATTCACCTCTTTTTGCACCCGCTCCAGAGGGTGGTCAGGCAGCAAATCGAGCTCGAAGGTGGCTTGACCCGTTTGCTCAATGGCCGCCCTCAAAAAGGCAGAAACGGCGTAGATCAAACTGCCTTCGACCCCCTGCTGGGTTGCCACGAATTCGCCCCGCCGCTCAAAATACCCCCAGCGCAGGCTCACCGATTTGAAAGGTTGGCCTGCAAAACGTTCGGCAAAATAGGGCGACCACCCCCCCTTCACTTCAAACCCACAATTAGAGGGTTTTAAAGGGTTGAGTAACACCCCTTTGGCTTCCAGCCAAGGCCACCAAGCGCCGTCGGAGCCCAAACGGGCCCAGCTGGCGCCCCCCAAAGCCAATACGACCACTTTGGCCGTTTGCTTCACATCCCCCTTCGGGGTTTGAAAGCCAAGTTGCCATTGTGTTGCGCCGTTAAGGTCATCCGAAGGAACAGGCTCGCAGTGCCCCGACCAACGGTGCCGCATGTGAAAAATCACCCCCGCCGACCGCAGGCGTTGTAGCCAAGCCCGAAGCAGGGGCGCGGCCTTCATGTCGGTCGGAAAGACCCGTCCAGAACTGCCCACAAAGGTCGAGATACCCAGGGATTCGGCCCAAGCACGAACGGCAGGACCATCAAAAACGCCCAAGGCACTTAACAAGGATGCGGGCAACTGAGCAGTTGAATTAGCTGACGAATTAGCTGACGTATTAGCTGACGTATTAGCCGACAAAGAAGAAGGCGCGTTTCCGGCCCGATAACGGCTGAGAAATGGGGACAGCGGTTCGCTGTGGGTTAAGTTCAACCCGCCCTTGCCCGCCAGCAAAAATTTGCGGCCTACCGAAGGCATGGCGTCAAAAACGACCACCTGCTGCCCCGCTTGTGACAGCACGTCAGCGGCCATCAACCCGGCTGGCCCTGCGCCAATCACCAAAATCGGTGGATTTGAAAGATTTGTCACATTCTTCACATTCGTCGCATTGGGCATCAAAGAGAACTTGGTTTCTGTCAAAATAATGCCACTGTATCGTTAGCGCCCCCCGCTGCGGCAAATACAAACACCACAACACTCAACCCATCCAGACCCCTCAAGGAAAAATCATGGCCAACGACTTGATCAAGCATGTTTCAGATGCGTCTTTTGAAGCCGACGTCTTGCAATCGACCACCCCCGTTTTGGTGGACTACTGGGCCGAATGGTGCGGCCCCTGCAAAATGATCGCCCCCATTCTGGACGAAGTGGCCACCAGCTACGCTGGCAAATTGCAAATCGCCAAAATGAATGTGGACGAAAACCGCGACGTGCCCGGCAAGTTTGGCATCCGTGGCATCCCCACTTTGATGATTTTCAAAAACGGCACCTTGGCCGCCACCAAAGTCGGCGCTTTGAACAAAGCCGCCTTGACCAGCTTTATCGACCAAAACCTGGCCTGATCTCGGCCAAAAGGCCAAAAACGGATCGGATTAAAGCGCCAAAGACCCCGGCGCTTCTCTTTCAAAAGAAGGCGCCGTGAAGCCTCCGTGAAGCGGGTTTGAAGGCTGGGCCCCATGAAGCCCATCACCGCCCTGACGATCGCTCGCCATTTCCTGTCATAATTCCCCCGTCGACACGAACCCACCCTGTTCTTGATCAGACATTTGGCCCCAGTGGCTTGCTCGAATCGCTCACACAGCACCGAGCCCCTTCTCAGGCTTTCCCCCTTTTTTAAACCCCGCAAGGGTTTTGTCCCAACAGGACCTCTCCATGCATTTGAACGAACTCAAAGCCCTTCACGTTTCCGAAGTGCTCAAACAAGCCGAAGAGCTCGAAATCGAAAACACGGGCCGCATGCGCAAACAAGAATTGATGTTTGCCATCATTAAAAAGCGCGCCAAAGCTGGCGAACAGGTGTTTGCTGACGGCGTTCTTGAAATCTTGCCCGACGGTTTTGGCTTTCTGCGCAGCCCCGATACCAGCTACACCGCCAGCACCGACGACATCTACATTTCGCCCAGCCAAGTGCGTCGCTTCAACTTGCACACCGGCGACATGATCGAAGGCGAAGTGCGTACCCCAAAAGACGGCGAACGCTACTTTGCTTTGACCAAGCTCGATTCCGTGAATGGCGGTCCCGCCGAGCAAAACAAACACAAGGTGATGTTTGAAAATTTGACGCCCCTGTTCCCCAAAGAACAAATGCGCTTGGAGCGCGACATCAAGGGCGAAGAAAACATCACCGGCCGCATCATCGACATCATTGCCCCAATTGGCCGAGGCCAACGGGCCTTGATCGTGGCACCGCCCAAGAGCGGCAAGACCGTGATGATGCAACACATTGCCCACGCCATCACCGCCAACAATCCGGATGTGCATTTGATGGTGCTGTTGGTCGACGAGCGCCCAGAAGAAGTGACCGAAATGCAGCGCTCGGTCAAAGGTGAAATCATTGCTTCCACTTTTGACGAGCCCGCCGCTCGCCACGTTCACGTGGCCGAAATGGTGATCGAACGCGCCAAGCGCTTGGTGGAGCTGAAAAAAGACGTGGTCATCCTGCTCGACTCCATCACCCGTCTGGCCCGCGCCTACAACAACGTTGTTCCCTCGTCCGGCAAGGTCTTGTCAGGCGGTGTCGATGCCAATGCCCTGCAACGCCCAAAGCGCTTCTTTGGCGCAGCGCGCAATGTCGAAGAAGGCGGCTCACTGACCATCATCGCCACGGCTTTGGTCGATACGGGAAGCCGCATGGACGAAGTGATTTTTGAAGAATTCAAGGGCACCGGCAACTGCGAAATTCACCTGAACCGCCGCCTTTATGAAAAGCGTGTGTTCCCGGCCATCGAACTCAACAAAAGCGGTACCCGCAAGGAAGAAATGCTTTTGCAACCCGAAGTTCTGCAAAAAACACGCATCCTGCGCCAATTCATGTACAACATGGACGAAATCGAATCCATGGAATTGATGATCAAAAACATGAAAGCCACCAAGACGAATGTCGATTTCTTCGACATGATGCGCCGCGGCGGCTAAAAAATGCGATAATCGTGGGCTTTAGTGGAAAGTGCTGTGCAGCGGGTGTGCAGTGGCTACCGCAACGACACCTTAAATGGAAGAAGGAAGTACGACATGGCCAAAGAAGGCATTCACCCCAATTACCGCGAAGTCTTGTTCGTTGACTTGTCCAACGGCTTCAAATTCGTGACCCGTTCCTGCGTGAACACCAAAGAAATGGGCACCACCGAAGACGGCCGCGAACTGCCCCTCTACAAGCTCGATACTTCCAGCGAATCCCATCCCTTCTACACGGGCACCCAAAAATCCGTGGACAATATGGGCGGCCGCGTGGAAAAATTCCGCAACCGTTTTGGCAAGACCACCACGATTGCAAAGTAATTTGCAAACTGCCTAAGCCACCCTTTTTGGTGGCTCATCCGGCAAACCCAGGCAGCTCGTTGACCGTGCTGCCTTTTTTGTTTTCAGCCCCTCTTTTCAAGGTCCCAGCGTGACATCCCCCCGCTCCCCGTCGCCCGCCCTTGTCGCCCAATCTGCCGTGCGCCGCCTGCCTCGCAGTGCGCTGGTCATGTTGTGCGCGGCCTATGTGCTGGCCGGGTTTTTGGGGCGGGACCCTTGGAAAAACGCCGACATGGCTTCATTTGGCTATATGTTGGCCTTAGCTCGAGGTTTGACCGATTGGTGGCACCCCCTGCTGGGCGGCTTACCCACCGAAAGCGATGGTTTGTTGGGCTACTGGCTCGGGGCTTGGGCCATCCGCGCCAGCGCCTTCACCTCGGCTCTGGGTTGGCTCGGGCTGCCCGCGCTGCCGGTTGATTTCGCCGCCCGAATTCCGTTCATGGTGCTGTTGCCCGCCACCTTGTGGCTGAGTTGGCAAGCCGTCGTTCAGTTGGCCAGCCAACCCCAAGCCCAACCCGTGGCCTTTGCATTTGGCGGCGAGGCCCACCCCAAAGACTATGCACGCACCTTGGCCGATGGCGCTTTGCTGGCCCTGCTCGCCTGTCTGGGCCTGGCCCAACTGGGCCATGAAACCACCGCTTATTTGTGCCAACTCTGCAGTACCGCTGGTTTGTTTTATGCCGCTTCATCGCTGGCTTCAGCGTCGAAGGCGGGCTGGCAACCCTTGGGCCCCTTGGTGGGGTTTCAATTCGCCCTACTGGCCTTGGCTCTGAGCGGCGCGCCCAGCGTGGCTTTGGCCTTGGGGCTGCTCAGCGCTGGCGTCGTGGCCTTGAAGCGGGAGACCTCCGCCACGAGCGCCCTCTCGGCCTCTCCCCTCAGACTGCCCCTGCTCATGGTTTTGATCAGCCTCGGTGTTTTCGCCTTTTCATGGGGGCTGGGCCTGTTTACCTGGCGGGTCCTCAACCCGTTCTATGCCTTTCAAGCCAACGGCATTTTGCGGTTGTTGGTCTGGTTTGGCTGGCCCGCATGGCCGCTGGCGTTGTGGTCCCTTTGGCGTTGGCGTCATCAATTGAGCCATTGGCGCTGGCCCACCCACCTGGCGATGCCTTTGGGCTTTGTCGCGATTTCTTTGTTCAGCGCCTGCACCACCCAGCCGGCGGACAGGGCTTTGCTGTTGGGCCTACCTGCCTTGTGCGCCTTGGCGTCTTTTGCGTTGCCGACCCTGAACCGCCGCTTGAGCGCTCTGATCGATTGGTTCACCTTGCTTTTCTTCGCCTTGTTGGCCTTGCTGATTTGGTTTTATTGGTTTGCCGCGGTCACAGGGAGTCCCGCTGCAGCCGCGGCCGCTGTGGCCCGACGGACACCGGGCTTTACACCCCACTGGGTTTGGCAAGAATTCTGTTTGGCGCTGGTGGCCACCCTGGCTTATGCCTGGTTATTGGCCTGGCGCATTGGACGCCACCGCAGTGCCTTGTGGAAAAGTTTGGTACTCCCGGCCGGTGGCACCGTGCTGGCTTGGGTTTTGTTCATGACCTTGTGGTTGCCCGCATTGAACTATGCCTTGAGCTATGAACCCATGGTCAAACAGGCCCGGCAATGGATGGGTTTGCCGTCTCAAACCAACCAGACACAATGCGTGGAACAAGACGGGTTGACCCGAGCCCAAATAGCCGCTTTTCAATACTATGCCCCTTTGCGGTTGGTGCCCGTTCAAGACAACCCAGAACGCAGCCCCCCAAGCGACTTAATGGGCGCTTCGTGCGCCTGGCGACTGACCTCCTTAAGCCACGTGGTCGATTCCCCAGAGTGGCAGAGCGTGGGCCTCTTGCAGCGCCCAACCGATCGCTTTGACCAATTGGTTTTGTTCCGCCGCAAGGTGCCTACTGCACCTGTTTATGCCGCGGCATCAGCACCTCTGTAAGTTCGGTGAACTAAAGCCCATGACCACCCGTTGGCGCGAATTGCGACCCATTGCCCAGCACGCCAGCACGGTGTTTGTGGGGCAATTGGCCTTGGTGGTTTCAGGCATCACCGACACGATCATTGTGGGTCAATATTCGCCGCATGCACTGGCTGCGTTGTCGGTCGGCTCAGCGCTTTATGTGAGTGTTTTTGTGGGGCTTTTGGGTGTTTTGCAGGCCTTGCTGCCGGTCTGGGCCGAACTCAATGGCGGGGGCCAAAAAGAAGCCTTGGGCCGTTCTTTTCGGCAAGCCGTCTACCTGACTTTCATCTTGTCCGCCTTCGGCATGGTCTTGCTGCTCTGCCCGGGTCCCGCGCTGCGCTATGCACAAGTGCCCATCGATCTTCAAATTGAAGTTCGCCAGTATTTGCAAATCTTGGCTTGGTCCTTATGGCCTGCCTTGTTCTTCCGGTTGTTCAGCACCTTGAACCAATCCTTGCACCACCCGCGCTTGGTGACCTTCGTTCAATTGGGCAGTTTGTTGGTGAAAATTCCGCTGTCTCTCTGGCTGACTTGGGGGGGTACAGGGGTGCCTGCAATGGGGGCCAGTGGTGCCGCCTTGGCCACCTGGAGCGTTAATTTTGTCATGCTCGCCACCGCCCTCTCGCTTCTAAGCCGACACCGTTTGTACCGACCCTACGCCCTTTGGCAACGGCTTGAATCGCCCGATTGGAGCGCCCTCAAAGCCTTGTTGCGCCAAGGCCTGCCTTCCGGTTTGTCGATTTTTGTGGAAGTGACCTCGTTCACCTTAATGGCGTTGTTTATTTCACGCATGGGCACCACAGCCAGTGCCGCCCACCAAATTGCAGCCAATCTGGGCGCGCTGATGTACATGGTTCCCCTTTCACTGGCCATTGCCACAAGCGCCCGCACAGGCCACTGGATTGGCGCTAAAAATCCAGTTGAAATGCGACGGGCCATTTTGACGGGTTTGGCGCTGACGCTGGCCCTGAGTTGGCTCTGCGCGGGCTTGCTGTGGTGGGGCCGCGCGGTCATCCCCACTTGGTACAGCCCCGTGGCGGCGGTGCAACTGGCTGCCACCCCATTGCTGGCTTGGGTAGCGCTCTACCATGCGGCCGACGGCCTGCAGACCTTGTGCGTTTTTGTTTTGCGTTGCTTTCGCATCACCGTTTCAACTTTTGTTGTTTACGGCTGCTTGCTGTGGGGCGTGGGTTTGGGCGGGGGCTACGTGCTGGCGTATGGCCTCAACGGCGCTTTCGTTAACACCGACTCTCAAACTGGGTTGGGGCAATTGGCCATGACACCCGATGCGTTTTGGGCGGCCTCCAGCCTTGCATTGATGGCCACCGCTTTGGTCTTCAGCGCCATGCTCTGGCGAGCAGTGAAACGTCAAACTTGAGGAAATGGCGCGTCAAGTTTGAGGAAATGGCACGTCAAGTTTGAGGAAATGGCACGTCAAACTTGAGGGAATGGGGCATCAAGTTTGACGCGTGCGCGTTGCTGGAAAGCGGATGCTGAAACAAGACCCGACGCCCATGGTGCTTTGAATGCTGAGGTGCGCATCGTGACGTTGGAGAACATGTTTCACGATGGCCAAGCCCAAGCCGGTGCCGCCTGTTTCACGCGACCGACTGCGGTCCACCCGGTAAAAACGCTCGGTGAGTCGGGGCAAATGCTCAGGCGCAATGCCGGGACCGGTGTCTTTCACTTCGAACTCCGCATGGCCGTCGGGTAAAACGCGCCAAACCACGTCGATGCGGCCACCCCCTGGCGTGTAGCGAACCGCGTTGTTAACCAGGTTTGAAAACGCACTTTGAAGCTCCACCGAAGAGCCCGCCAATTCACAGCGATCGGCCATCGACAAGTCAACGCTCAACTCATGGGCTCGTCCATGCGGCAGGGTGATGACTTCCGACAACGACTTGGCTTCTTGAACACAGTGGGCCAACAGGCTGGTGACGGGAATCCACTCCGTGCTGGAAGGCAAGGGGCTGCCTTCCAACCGGGACAAGGTCAACAAATCACTCACGACCGATTGCATGCGGCTGGCTTGTTGCCCCATCAAACGCAGGTAATGGGCGCGTTCTTGCTTCTCCAGAGGCAGGTTCTGCAAAGTTTCGATGAAGCCGGACAACACCGTCAATGGGGTTCTGATTTCGTGCGACACATTCGCCACAAAGTCGCGCCGCATGGCCTCGGCCTGCTCCAAAGCCGTGATGTCGCGCGACAACATCAGCATCTGGGCGTTGCCATACAAATGGAGTTGGACGGAGATGGATTCTTGACGTCCCCCCAGGCCTTTGCGTCGGCCCGCCACGACCACGTCTTGGCTGAAATCTCGGGCGCTGTAGTAACGCAAAAAATCAGGGTCGCGAAGTAAATTACCAATCAACTGGCGCTGATCGCGTTGCTCATCCAAACCGAAATGCAAGGCCGCTGTGCGGTTGCACCACTCAATGCGCCCTTCAGGGTCCAGCAACAGCACCCCATTGGGTGACGCCTGAATGGCGGCCAAGAAGTCCTGCAGTCGACCTTCACTTTCGGTCAACTGCTGGTCCAAACCGCGAATCCAGCGACGGCTGCGCTCGGTGATTTCGCCCCAAAAACCTGTCAGCACGGGGGCTTGTTTCAAATCCCCTGTTTTAAGCCAGCGCAGTAAACGGGCGGCCCGAACGACGTCGATCAACAACACCGCCCACAAACCCACCAACGCGCCGAAAAGGGCCCCAGTCAGACTGCCGCTAAACGCCCATCCCAACCCTGCGCCCACGCTTTGGGCCAGCAGCCACATCAATAGGCGAAAAGGCATTCGGCTGGGTTAAGCTTGCAAAGGCAAAACGGCTTGGGCGGTCAAACGATAACCAGCACCGCGCACGGTTTCCACCATGACGCCCGCCAGACCCAATGCTTCTCGCAAGCGTTTCACATGCACGTCAACGGTGCGCTCTTCAATGAAAACATGGTCGCCCCAAACCTTGTCCAACAACTGGGAACGGCTGTGGACCCGCTCGGAGTGTTTCATTAAATAATGCAACAACTTGAATTCAGTCGGGCCCACCTTGAGCGCTTGGCCTTGGAAGGTCACGCGGTAGGTGCCGGCATCGAGCACCAACTCGCCAATGGTGACCGAGTCCGAAACTTGCTCAGGTGCCCGGCGACGCAACACCGCCCGAATGCGCGCCAGCAACTCTTGGGTGGAAAATGGCTTGGTGATGTAATCATCGGCCCCAGCGTCCAAGCCTTGCACCTTGTCGTTTTCGTCACCACGGGCGGTCAACATCAAAATGGGCACGCCCTTGGTGCGTGAATCAGCGCGCCATTTGCGAGCCAAGGCCACCCCACTTTGACCCGGCAGCATCCAGTCGAGCAAGATGACGTCGGGCAAAACCGCATCCAATTCGCGTTGAGCAGAAACACCGTCCTCAGCCCAAATGGGTTGGAAACCGTTGTGACGAAGGTTCACTGCGATCAACTCGGCAATCGCGGGTTCATCCTCAACAACCAAAATTTGGGGCAGTTTTCTCATACGAAGTGGAATTTAAAACAAGTGGGCTTCAACGCAAAGCCGTTTCAATGTCGTTCAAAGAGCTGTGACGAATGTCGGTGCCTTTGACCACATAGACGATGAACTCGGCAATGTTCTTGGCGTGGTCGCCGATGCGTTCAATCGCTTTGGCAATAAACAACAAATCCAAGCTGGAGGAAATGGTACGGGGGTCTTCCATCATGTAAGTGATGAGCTTGCGCACAAAGCCGTCGAACTCTTGGTCGAGTTGGTCGTCTTCTTTCAAGATGTCCAACGCAGCGGAAGTGTCCAAGCGGGCAAACGCATCCAAGGCTTTGCGCAACAAACCGGCCGCCATGTCGGCGGCGACACGCAGGTCGTTCGAAGGCAATGCACGTGCCGTTCCGCTGTCGATGATGGACTTCACCATGCGGGCAATTTTACTGGCCTCATCGCCCACGCGCTCCAAATTGGCGGTGGTTTTGGACATGGCCAAAATCAAACGCAAGTCATTGGCGGCGGGTTGGCGACGGGCAATGACCGAGGCCAATTCACGGTCAATTTCGATTTCAAGGCCATTGACACGAACTTCGATCTCCAACACCTGGTTGGCGGACTCGGTGCTGTGGTGCGACATGGCGTAAATCGCTTGGTGAATTTGCGATTCCACCAAACCACCCAACTCCATCACCCGCGAGGAGATTTTGTCGAGATCGCTGTCAAACTGCGTTGAAAGGTGTTTATCAGGCATCCGTGATTCCTTAACCGAAACGGCCAGTGATGTAGTCTTCAGTCTCTTTGCGTTGGGGCTTGAAGAAGAGTTGTTCAGTTTCGCCGAATTCAACCAGATCGCCCAAATACATGTAGGCGGTGTAGTCGCTGCAGCGGGCGGCTTGTTGCATATTGTGGGTCACGATGACGACGGTGTACTCGTTCTTCAACTCCGCAATCAATTCTTCCACTTTGGCGGTGGAAATGGGGTCCAGCGCGGAGCAAGGCTCGTCCAACAACAAAACTTCGGGCTTGATCGCCACGCCGCGGGCAATGCACAGCCGTTGTTGCTGGCCACCTGACAAGCCGGAACCACTTTGTTGCAGCTTGTCTTTTACCTCGGTCCACAAAGCCGCTTTGCGCAAGGCCCACTCGACGCGGTCGTCCATTTCTGAGGCCGACAGGTTTTCAAACAACTTCACACCAAAGGCGATGTTGTCATAAATGGACATGGGGAAGGGCGTTGGTTTTTGGAACACCATGCCGACCTTGGCGCGAATGAGTGCGACGTCGGTTTTGGTGGTCAGCAGGTTTTCGCCGTCCAAAATGATTTCGCCTTCTGCGCGCTGCTCGGGGTACAAACCATACATCCGGTTGAAGGTACGCAACAAGGTGGACTTGCCGCAGCCAGAAGGTCCGATGAAAGCAGTGACTTTGCCTTCAGGGATTTCCATATTGATGCCTTTGAGGGCGTGGTATTTGCCGTAATAAAAATTCAGATTACGAACCGAAATTTTGGAAGTCAATGGGGTATTGGTGGTTTCAACCATGGTATTTCCTCAGATTACTTTTGACGGGTCAGCACGCGGGCCAGAATGTTCAGCCCCAACACGGCCATGGTGATCAAGAAGACGCCAGCCCAAGCCAGCTCTTGCCAGTTTTCGTAGGGGCTCATGGCGAATTTGAAAATGGTGACGGGCAAGCTGGCCATGGGCTTGCTCAAGTCGGAGTTCCAGAACTGATTGCTCAATGCTGTAAACAACAACGGCGCGGTTTCACCCGAAATACGGGCCACGGCCAACAAAATGCCCGTCAACACACCGGCCTGGGCAGATCGCAAGGTGATTTTGGTGATGACCTTCCACTTGGGGGTGCCCAAGGCATAGGAGGCTTCACGCAAACCTGCGGGCACCAAGGCCAGCATGTTCTCCGTGGTTCGGATGACCACCGGAATCACGATCAAGGCCAAGGCCAAGACGCCCGCAATGCCCGAAAAACTCTTGAATTGAGCCACCACCAGCGAGTAGATAAACAAGCCAATCACAATGCTGGGCGCTGACAACAAAATGTCGTTGACGAAGCGGGTGGTTTCAGCCAACCAGCCACGGGGCTCGTATTCAGCCAGGTAAATACCGGCCATGACCCCAATGGGCGTCCCAATCAAAGTGGCCAAAACAACCATGACCAAAGAACCCCAAATGGCATTGGCCAAACCACCAACTTCGTTGGGTGGGGGCGTCATCTGCGTGAACAGGGCGAGGCTCATGCCGCCCAAGCCCAAACGGAAGGTTTCGATCAGAATCCAAATCAACCAAAACACACCGAAGGCCATGGCGCCCACAGCCAAGATCAAGGCGACGGTGTTGACGCGGTTGCGGCTGTTGTATCGCGCTTGACGCTCGGCCATTGAGTTGACTTTTTGCACAGAAGTTGCACTCATGATTTGGCCCCTTCAGATTTTTTCAAACGAACCAGCAACAGTTTGGAGAACGCCAAGACCACAAAGGTGATGAAGAACAACACCAGGCCCAAGTAAATCAGGGAGGCTTGGTGCAGGCCGGCGCCGGCTTCAGCGAATTCATTGGCCAGGGCCGAGGTGATGCTGTTTGCGGCTTCAAAGACCGACAAAGAGGTCAATTGGTTCATGTTACCGATCACGAAAGTCACGGCCATGGTTTCACCCAAGGCACGTCCCAAACCCAGCATGATGGCGCCCAAGACACCCGTTTTGGTGAATGGCAACACAATCGTGGAAACGACTTCCCAAGTGGTGGCACCCAAGCCGTAAGCCGATTCTTTGAGCATCGGTGGGACGACTTCAAACACGTCGCGCATCACCGAAGCAATGAAGGGAATGACCATGATGGCCAAAATAATGCCCGCTGACAAAATACCGATGCCCACCGGGGGGCCCGAAACCAAGGCGCCCAAATAGGGGATGCCTGTCAACAGCGACTGCAGAGGCGCTTGAACGTATTCAGCCAAGATGGGGCCAAACACCATCAAGCCCCACATCCCGTAAACAATTGAAGGCACCGCTGCCAACAACTCGATGGCGGTACCCAAAGGACGCTTCAACCAAGCTGGCGACAGCTCGGTCAAAAACAAAGCGATCCCAAAACTCACCGGGACAGCGATCAACAAGGCAATGATCGAAGTGGCCAAGGTGCCATAAATCATCACCAAACCACCAAATTCCTGCTGAACAGGATCCCACTGGCTGCGCCACAAAAAGCTCAAACCATACTTGTCGATGGCTGGCCAGGCGCCAATCACCAGAGACACCAAGATGCCGACCAATAGGCCCAAGGTCAAGTAGGCGGCGCCTTTGGCAAAAAAACCAAAAATGCGGTCCGCCATCACCCCGGAAATCCAGGGTTGATGGCGCTGAGATGGGCTGGAAGTGGTCATGGATTTCGCTCGGGCAGCGCCCGAGTTCTGTTCAACAGGAGAGGCAGACGACATGGTGTCCGAGTCGATTACTTGTAAGCGACAGGCTTGCCAGAAGCGTCCTTGATGTCAGCCCAAGACTTGACGATGTGGGCCTTCACGCTGTCGGGCATGGGCACGTAGTCCAAGCTCAAAGCGGTGGCGTCGCCACTGGTCATGGCCCAGTTGAAGAACTTCAACGCGGTGGTGGCTTGTTCGGGCTTGTCTTGGACCTTTTGGAACAAGATGAAAGTAGCGCCGGTGATGGGCCAAGAATCATTGCCTGCTTGGTTGGTCAAGATTTGGTAGAAGCTCTTGTTCCAATCAGCGCCTGCAGCAGCGGCCTTGAAGGCCAATTCGTCGGGAGAAACAAACTTGCCGGCCGCGTTCTTCATTTGAACGTAGTTCAGCTTGTTTTGCTTGACATACGAGTACTCCACATAACCAATGGAGTTGGGCAAACGGGTCAAGAAAGCGGCCACGCCTTCGTTGCCCTTACCACCTGCACCAGTGGGCCAGTTCACAGCGGTTCCTTCACCCACTTGGGCTTTCCAGTCAGGGCTGACCTTGCTCAAGTAGTTGGTAAAGATGAAAGAAGTGCCAGAGCCATCGGCACGGCGAACGGGCGAAATCACATAGTCAGGCAACGGCAAACCAGGGTTCAAAGCCTTGATCTCAGGGTCATTCCAGTGGGTCACTTTGCCCAGATAAATGTCGGCCAACACCTCGCCAGTCAATTTCAATTGACCGGGTTGAATGCCCTTGATGTTGATCACAGGCACCACGCCGCCAATGACCGTGGGGAATTGCATCAAACCCTTGGTCTTCAGGTCTTCGTCCTTCAAAGGCATGTCGGAAGCGCCGAAATCAACGGTTTTGGCTTCGATTTGCTTCAATCCAGCGCCCGAGCCCACCGATTGGTAGTTGATCTTGACATTGGTGGCCTTGTTGTAGTCGGAGGCCCACTTGGAATACAAAGGCGCTGGGAAACTGGCACCCGCGCCAGTGGCTTCTTGTTGAGCAAAAGCGCTGCCGAAAGCGCTCAAAGTAATCAAGGCGATGCCAGTGATGCGATGGAAGGATGTCATGAGAGGGACCTCTAGGTGTTGATAACTTTTTTAATGTAATGGCCTAATATGACAGTTTAGAGACACTTTCAACCGAATTTGCAGGCGGATTGAACCCAAAACCGCCTGCTTCATGACTGTCATATTTTTGTCACTAAATATTTTCGGCTTCTATCCGGCTCTGTCACAACAAATCTATCAACGGATGATATGCTGTTAGATTGCCTGCGTTGAAGACCCCATGGAAAACGGAACCCTACTGGCCGCGGTTGACCTCGGCTCCAACAGTTATCGACTTGAAATCGCTCGCTTCGTGCATGGTCAAATCCAGCGAGTCGAATACCTCAAAGAAAGCATTCGCCAAGGCAGCGGCCTAGACGAAGAACGCCGACTGAGGCCCGAGGCCATGCAAGTCGGTTGGGATTGTTTGGCCCGATTCGGCGAAAGATTGGCTGGCTTGCAAAAGCACCAAGTGCGTGCAGTGGCCACCCAAACCCTGCGCGAAGCAAAAAACCGCGACGATTTCTTACAACGCGCCAATCAGATATTGGGTTTTCCCATTGATGTCATCTCCGGCCCCGAAGAAGCGCGCCTGATTTACCAAGGCGTTTCCCGCTTGTTGCCCATATCGAACGAGCGCCGCTTGGTGGTGGATATTGGCGGCCGCTCCACCGAAATGATTCTGGGCCAAGGCTATCAACCCCATGTCATGGCCTCGTACCGCGTGGGCAGCGTGGCTTGGTCCATGAAGTATTTTCCGGATGGGTTGTTGACCGAACAAAGCTTTGCCACCGCCGAAGTGGCTGCCAAAGCCGTTCTGGACGAGGCCTTGGACAGCCACAGCCGAAGCACCTGGGATGTGGCTTATGGCTCGTCGGGCACCGTCGGCGCAGTGGCTGACATCTTGCAAGCGGCGGGTGAGCCCTTTGGCACCGTCAGTCGCCGGGGTTTGGCGTGGTTGAAAGACCGTCTCATCAAAGCAGGCCATGTCGACAAGGTTCGCATTGAGGGCATGAAGGAAGACCGCCGTCCCGTTTTGGGCGGTGGCGTGAGTGTTCTGAGCGCTATTTTTGACCTGCTCGACATCGACGTCATGCACGTGGCCCAGGGCGCTTTGCGCCAAGGTGTCGTGTATGATTTGCTCGACCGGGAATTGCCTCAAACCGACTTGAGGGCCCAAACCGTTCAGTCCTTACAAGAACGTTTTCAGGTCGATCGGGCTCAAGCAGAACGTGTTTGCGAGGCCGCCATGGCCTTTCACCATCAAATTGAGCCCAACGGCAACGAGCGCGCTGAACGCAAATTGGGCTGGGTGTCGAGCCTGCACGAAATTGGCTTCCAAATTGCCCACACGGACTACCACCGGCACGGTGCCTACATTTTGGACAACACCGATGCACCCGGCTTTTCTCTGCCGGAATGGCACCACCTGGGTCAACTTCTGCTGGGTCACCGCGGCAAGGTCAGAAAGCTCGACACCGATTTTGAAAATGAAGCCTTTGTCAAACAGCTGATGTGCCTTCGCTTGGCTGTTTTGCTTTGCCATGCCCGCCGGACGCCTTCCTTGAGTCCGCTTCAATTAAGCCATCAAGGCAAAACATTCCACCTAAAAGCCAGCACGCAGTGGGCCCAACAGTTTCCACAATCCGCTCATTTGCTGCGTGAAGAAACCGTCCTTTGGCAAAAAACTGGCTGGGAATTAGGGCTGGACTTCCATGATTGAAACGATTTATACTGTATAAATCATTTCACTCTTAAGGACTCTCATGACGACGATTGAGAAAAAGCCCGCAACTGCAACGCCTCAAACGGCTTCGCAACCTGCCCTCAAAACCAAGACAAAAGCAGCCCCAACGGCCAGCGTCCAACCTGCTTCTCAAGGCGTCGTCAAAGTCAAAAAAACCAAGTTGGTTCGCGACAGTTTCACCATCCCCAAGGACGAATTCGAAGCCTTGGGCACCATCAAACACCGCGCTCAAGCCGCCGGCCTCAGCATCAAGAAAAGTGAAGTGCTGCGTGCTGGTTTGCGTTTGTTGAGTGGCTTGAATGACAAAGCCTTGTTGACGGCTTTGAAGGCAGTGCCCACCATCAAGACGGGACGCCCGAAAAACGAAGACACGGTCGAAGCCCCCAAGCCCGTGGCCAAGGCCAAAGTGAAGCCCAAAGCTGCTAAAACAGCCAAGCCGGTTAAAGCAGCTCCGGTGACTGCACAGCCATGACCACCGTCTCGGCCTGACCTTGGCGTTCCCGGTGGCGCAGCCACCAAACAGCGCCTTTGCGGACCGCACAATTTTGTTGGGGCAGGCCCAATATCAAAGCAGCGGCGGCGCCCAACATGGGCTGGTGGCCCACCACCAACACAGCGCCCTTTTGGGCGGGCCACTGCACCAACTCCAACAAATCTTCGCCGGTGCCACCGGGTAACAACTCAGCCCGGAGTTTGTATTTTCGGCCCAAGGCCAGAACCGTCTGTTCGGTTCTTTTGGCTGGACTGCACAAGACCCTCAGACCTTCGGGCAACTGACGATCCAGCCAATGGGCCATGCGCTGGGCTTGTTTTTCGCCTCTGGAGGTCAACATCCGGGCCAAATCATCACACCCACCTTGCGGTTCGTCTGCTTCAGCGTGTCGCCACAAAATCAAGTCCATTGCCGCTCTCCTAATGACGATGACCCAAACTGCCAAATTTGCGCATCAAGGCCTCTTGCGCACTCTTCGCTGGCAAGGATGAGGGTTTCATTTTTTCGTAACGCCCATTGCCTTGAAGCTCCCAAGCGTCTCGGTCATCCAGCAAGTAGGCCACCAAACACTCGTCGATTAAACGCTGGCGAAGTTTCGGCTCGGTGACAGGCCAAGCCAGCTCAATGCGTCTGAGCATGTTGCGGTTCATCCAATCGGCGCTGGACAAATACAGGTGCTCTTCTTTGCCCATCCGGAAATAGAACACGCGTGAGTGCTCTAAAAAGCGCCCAATGATGGAGCGAACCCGAATGTTGTCAGACACGCCCGGTACGCCTGCAGGCAAGGTGCAAGCACCGCGAACAATGAGGTCAATTTTGACGCCGCGCTGCCCCGCGGCCAGCAAGGCACGAATCAGAGGCTCGTCGGTCAAGGTGTTCATCTTCGCCACAATGCGTGCGCCTTCCGGGCGGTTGGCGGCATGCCCCGCTTGGTCGATCAAATCGATCATGCGCTTTTGCAACTGCGTGGGCGCCATGATCAGTTGCTTCAGCTTGGGCAATCTGCTTTGGCTGGCCAAGTGAGAAAACACCGCATCCATGTCGGCCGTTAACGCCGGCTGGGCCGTGAGGTAGCTGATGTCGGTGTAAAGCTTGGCCGTATTGGGGTTGTAATTGCCCGTGGACAAATGGCCATAGCGCCGCAACTGACGGCCTTCACGGCGCGTGACCAAAAGCATCTTGGCGTGGGTTTTTAGGCCCACCACGCCGTAAACCACCTGGGCGCCGACGGTTTCCAGGGCTTCGGCCCAGTTGATGTTGGCCTCTTCGTCAAAACGTGCTTTGAGTTCCACCACCACCGTCACCTCTTTGCCACGTCGAACCGCTTCGCGCAGAAGGTTCATCATTTCAGAGTCAGAGCCCGTACGGTAGACCGTTTGTTTAATGGCCAAGACCTTCGGGTCATTCACGGCCTCCCTCAAAAAGGCCATGACCCCGTCAAAACTTTCAAACGGCTGGTGAATGGCCACATCACCCAAGGCCAGTTGCTCAAAGAGAGAGACGCCTTGTTGCAGTTGCTTTGGAAAGCTCGATTTAAATGGGGGAAACAACAAAGAACGGTCGTTGACCAAATCGATCAACTGCGTCAAACGCACCAAGTTAACAGGGCCAGGCACGCGGTACATGGCGCCCTCGGGCAAGTTGAATTGTTTGAGTAAAAAATCCGACAAGAAAGGCGCGCAATCCGAGGAAACCTCTAACCGCACGGCTTGCCCGTAATTTCGCTGCGCCAATTCTTTTCGCAAAGCCGTGCGCAAGTTCCGAACTTCGTCCTCGTCCACCGCCAAGTCGGAATGACGGGTCACGCGGAATTGCGAAAATTCAGTGACCTGCCGCCCCGGGAACAAGTCGGCCAAATGGGAGCGAATCACGCTGGAAAGCAGCACAAAGTGTTGGTGTTGTGAACCTTCGCGTTGGGGCAAACGAATCACACGCGGCAAGACCCGAGGCACTTTCACAATGGCGATTTCGTTGTCGCGACCAAAGGCGTCATTGCCTTTTAGACGAACAATGAAGTTAAGCGACTTGTTCGCCACCTGCGGAAAGGGATGAGAAGGATCCAAACCAATGGGCAGCAACAAGGGCCGAACTTCTCGCTCGAAATAGGACTTGACCCATTTCTTTTGAACCGCATTTCTTTCAGCATGGGTCAAGATTTTGACCCCGCGTGCACTTAATTCGGGTTGCAAATGGTCGTTGTAGATGACGTATTGTTTGGCCACCAGGGCCGCTGCTTTTTGGGCAAACAGTTGAAACGTCGAGGCCGTATAAGGGCCTTTGGCTTCCTCTAGCAGGACTGCTGAAATATGGGGTTCGGCGCGAACTTCAAAAAATTCATCGAGGTTGCTCGACACGATGCACAAATAACGCAATCGCTCTAACAAAGGCACCTGAGGGTCTGCGGCCCAACTCAGCACCCGCTCATTGAAGGCCAAAAGGCTGTGGTCACGGTCCAATAAAACCGTTTTAGGGTGTCCACCGGGATGGCTTGAAGGGGTCAATGGCCCCGCTTCATGGGTATTTTTGAGAGGGGATAGATCGGCGGACAAAGGTGACATAACACTTAAAGAATGACTAAGCGCCCCCTAGAAAATGCTTGCGATAACGTGCTGGCAAATCCGATAAACGCATGATCATCGGCAGGTCCGCCGTGTTGAAATCGGGGTCCCAAGCGGGAGCGCCCAAAATTTTGGCCCCCAACCGCAAATAACCCCGAATCAACGCGGGAGGTTCGGCTTCACAGCCCTCCCCTTCGACGTCCAGCTCGTCCACCGGCAAAGGCAAACGGGGCATGACTTGGTATTCTATGGGGGCCAAGTGGGTTTGGCGCAATTGGTGCCAAATACTGGCGGCGGCCGCCCCCGTCATCACGCCGTTGTGCATCATGGGAATGCTGGCACAACCCACCATGGTGTCCAGATCATTTCGAACCATAAAGGTCGCCAAGGCGCCCCACAAGGCCAAGACAACGCCCCCCGTTCGGTGATCTGGATGAACGCAGGCGCGTCCGAGTTCCACCATGCGCGAGCGCAGGGAGCGCAAGCGGGTAAGGTCAAATTCCATGTCGCTGTAAGTGCTGCCGATGCGTTTCGCTTGCGCAGGGGTCAAAACGCGGTAGGTGCCCACCACTTGCTGTGTTTGGGTATCGCGCACCAAGAGGTGTTCACAAAAATCATCAAACAGATCGATGTCCAAGCCGGGCACGGGGGTGTTGAGACGGGCGCCCATTTCGCTTGAAAAAATATCAAATCGCAGTTTTTGAGCCTCTTTCACTTCGTCTTCATGGCGCGCCCAGCTGACTTGCAAACCCGCGTCTTTTTGGCTGGAAGGACAAACGCTGTTCCAAACAAGGGGGCCATCTGCATGGGTGGGGGCATGGGGATGATCATGGGCGTTCCCAGTGGCTCTGTTGTTGCGCTCGACGTGTCTCTCTGACAAGGTGTTCACAGGTTCTCCCAGTTTCTTTTAATGCTGAAACTTTGGCAGAACACCGTGAAACGACTGTGTCAGAAAAAAGTCTATTTGATGACCAAACTCAACCCTGAGCCCAAGCCCAGCTTCAGCCACCACCTGGGGCAGGAAACTGGCGTTTAAAGCAGGATGTCAAAGGGGGCTTAAACCAAAGCAGCCGCTAAAAATTCAGCTGAGCGTTTGGCTTGTTCAGCCTCTTTGGCCTCAACCATGATGCGCAAGACGGGCTCGGTGCCACTGGCGCGAATCAAAATGCGCCCCGATTCACCCAACTCCGCTTGGATTTGTTCACACGCAGCGACCAAGCCCGCATGGGTGCGCCAATCTTGACCGCCCCCCCAAGGCACATTCAGCAAGGTTTGTGGAAACAACTCGACGCCTTGCAAAAAGGCCGCCACATCTTGACCGCGACGCACACAGGCCTGCAAAACCTGCAGCGCACTGACCAAACCATCGCCCGTGGTGTGTTGGTCCAGCACCAACAAATGACCGGAGCCCTCACCCCCCAAAGTCCAGCCTTGCTCAGCCAACACCTCCAGTACGTAGCGGTCGCCCACCTTGGCCCGGCGCATCGGAATTTTTTGCTGTTGCAAGGCCAGCTCGACAGCCAAATTGGTCATCAAGGTGCCGACCACACCGGGCACTGGATGGCCTTGCGCCAAGCGGTCCATGGCAAGCACATAAAGCAATTGATCGCCGTTGTACAAACGACCTTGGCGATCCACCCATTGAAGCCGATCGGCGTCGCCGTCCAAGGCAATGCCAAAGTCTGCGCCCTGCTCCACCACCGCTTTGGCCAAGGCCTCGGGATGGGTGGCCCCCACGCCGTCGTTGATGTTCAAACCATCGGGTTGGCAACCCATGGCGTGCACCTCAGCACCCAGTTCATGAAACACTTTGGGCGCAATTTGGTAGGCCGCCCCGTTGGCGGCATCCACCACAATCTTGAGGCCCTTGAGGGTCAAGGCGGAATCAAAAGTGCTCTTGCAAAATTCAATGTAGCGTCCAGCGGCGTCATCCAACCGACGCGTTTTGCCCAAATGGGCCGAGTCGACCCAAACAGGGGGCAAGCCCAAAGCGGCTTCGACTTCCAGTTCCCAGTCATCCGATAATTTAGAGCCTTGTGCGCTAAAAAATTTGATGCCGTTATCGGGAAACGGGTTGTGGCTGGCACTGATGACCACCCCCAAGTCGACGCGCAAAGTGCGCGTTAAATACGCCACGCCGGGCGTGGGCAAGGGGCCCGCCAAGATGACATCAACACCCGCCGAGTTAAAGCCCGACTCCAATGCGCTTTCCAGCATGTAACCCGAAATGCGGGTGTCCTTGCCGATCAGCACTTGGGGACGGGCTTGACTTGAATGGCCATTTGAATGGCTGGTGGCTTGGGCGTTTCGGCGCAACACTTGGCCAACGGCGTGGGCCAAACGCAACACAAAATCAGGCGTGATCGGCGCCTGCCCAACGGTGCCACGAATGCCATCGGTGCCAAAAAATTGTCGACTCATGCAAATGTCTCTTTTTCTGATACGGGATAAAAGGTTTTAAATTTGACCATATTATGAATGGGTCAAGCTCAAACCCCGGGATCGGAATGGGTTTTGGGTGCTGTTCGCGCCTGCTGCAAAGCGCTCCAGACCTTCAGTGCAGCGACTGTTTCGCGCACATCGTGCACCCTCACCACCCGCGCCCCGGCCTCTACCGCCAGCACCGCAGCGGCCACACTGGGGACCATTCGATCTTCCACAGGCAAGCCCGTGACGGCGCCCAAAGACGATTTGCGCGACCAACCCACCAAGCCAGGGTACTCAGTCGACCAAACCGCCTGTGCGGCCAAAATTTCAAAATTTTGGGCCACGGTTTTGCCAAAGCCAATACCGGGGTCCCAGGTCAATCGGTCGGGGCTCACGCCCAAGTCCAACAAGGCTTGGGTCTGCTGCTTTAAAAAGGCCAACACCGTGTCCGTTAAAGGACCTTCTTGCGGCGACAACTGCATGGTTTGGGGGTTGCCATTCATGTGCATCAAACACACGCCGCAGTGAGGATGGGCAGCCACCACCTCCCGCGCACCGGTTTGCCGAAGGGCCCAAATGTCATTGATGATGTCGACGCCAACGTCCAGCGCCGCTTGCATGACTTCGGGCTTGTAGGTATCGACAGAAAGGGGGACCCCCCAAGACACCAACGCCTTCAGCACGGGCAGGAGCCGATTCAACTCTTCATCCAGGGGCACCGGGACGCTGCCGGGGCGGGTGGATTCAGCCCCAATGTCAAGCACGTCAGCACCCTCCGTCAGCAAGCGCTCGGCGTGCTGAAGGGCGTGGGTCAAAGTGGCGTGTTGACCGCCGTCTGAAAAAGAGTCGGGTGTGACATTCACTATGCCCATGACCCTGGGCGTACTCAGGTCAATTAAAAAGCGGCTGGTTTGCCAAATCGGACCCACACGTCGATGCTCGCGACTCACACCCAAGCCGACCACCACAGGAAATTAAACAGCGCTGGTGGCAGGGTCTGGGGTCACGCTGGGCGCATTGCCGCCACCATCACCGCTAGAAGGAGGCACACGGGGTGTCCAATCTTTGGGTGCGCGAGGGGGCTTGCCCGCCATGATGTCGTCAATTTGCTCGATGTCGATGGTTTCCCAATCAAGCAAGGCCTTGGCCATGGCGTGCATTTGTTCGCTGTGTTTTTCGATCAACTCACGCGCCAAGGCGTATTGTTGGTCGATAATCCGGCGCACTTCAGCGTCGACCTTTTGCATGGTCTGCTCGCTCATGTTGGTGGTTTTGGTCACTGAGCGACCCAAGAACACTTCGCCTTCGTTTTCAGCGTAAACCATGGGACCCAGCGACTCGGTCATGCCGTAACGCATCACCATGTCGCGGGCAATTTGAGTCGCACGTTCAAAGTCATTGGAAGCGCCGGTGGTCATTTGGTGCATGAAGACTTCTTCAGCGATGCGACCGCCAAACAACATGCTGATTTGGTTCAGCATGTAGTCGCGGTCATAGCTGTAGCGGTCTTGAGCAGGCAAACTCATCGTCACGCCAAGCGCACGGCCACGCGGGATAATGGTCACTTTGTGGACGGGGTCGCACTTGGGCAGCAACTTGCCAATCAAGGCGTGACCGGACTCGTGGTAGGCCGTGTTCATGCGCTCTTCTTCGGGCATGACCATGCTCTTGCGCTCGGGACCCATCAAGATTTTGTCTTTGGCCTTTTCGAAGTCTTGCATTTCAACGGTGCGGGCATTGCGGCGCGCGGCCATCAAAGCGGCTTCGTTGCACAAATTGGCCAGGTCAGCGCCGCTCATGCCGGGCGTGCCGCGGGCAATGATGCTGGCGTTGACGTCTTGCCCCAAGGGCACTTTGCGCATGTGGACGTTCAGGATTTGTTCACGGCCCCGAATGTCGGGCAGGGTGACATAAACCTGGCGGTCAAAACGGCCAGGACGCAACAAAGCGGCGTCCAAAATGTCGGGGCGGTTGGTGGCGGCCACCACGATCACACCCAAATTGGTTTCAAAGCCGTCCATCTCGACCAGCATTTGGTTCAAGGTTTGTTCGCGCTCGTCGTTACCCCCACCCAAACCCGCGCCGCGCTGACGGCCCACGGCGTCAATTTCATCGATGAAAATGATGCAGGGGGCATTTTTCTTGGCGTTTTCAAACATGTCACGAACACGGGCAGCGCCCACGCCGACAAACATTTCGACAAAGTCAGAGCCCGAAATACTGAAGAAAGGCACTTTGGCTTCGCCAGCAATCGACTTGGCGAGCAATGTTTTCCCCGTGCCCGGAGGACCCACCAACAACAAGCCGCGGGGAATGCGGCCGCCGAGTTTTTGGAACTTTTGGGGGTCTTTCAAAAAGTCAACGACTTCCTTGACTTCTTCTTTGGCTTCGTCACAGCCCGCCACATCCGCGAAGGTCACTGTGTTGTTGTTTTCATCCAACATGCGGGCTTTGCTTTTGCCAAAACTAAAGGCACCGCCTTTGCCGCCGCCCTGCATTTGGCGCATGAAATAAATCCAGACCCCAATCAACAGCAGCATGGGGCCCCAGCTGACCAACAAGGTCATGAGCAATGAGCCTTCTTCGCGCGGCTTGACGTCAAATTTGACGTTGTTGCGAATCAAGTCGCCCACCAATCCACGGTCGAGGTAGGTGGCGGTGGTGCGGAGTTTGCGGTCGTCGTTGGTGACCGCAACGATTTCAGTGCCGCCCTGACCTTCTTGAATGGTGGCGGTTTTGATGTGGTTGGTGCGGACTTCTTCTAGGAAGTCTGAGTAGCCCACATAGGTTCCGTTTGAGCCGCTGTGGGCGTCAAACTGCTTGAACACGGTGAACAAGACCATGGCCACCACGAGCCAAACGGCAATTTTTGAAAACCACTGATTATTCAAGTGGAACTCCTGAAAGAAACATACGTTAGGCCCATTTTAGGCTTTTCAAGCCTCGGAGGGGTTATTTAAGGCCAATTCCCACCAAAAAGTTCTCTGAGGACTTGTCACGAGAGGCTTTGGGCTTGATGGGTTTGACCACTTTAAAGGCCTCTTTGAACAGCTTCACGCAATGGTCGTAGGCCTCGCCATGGAACACTTTGACCACCAAGGCCCCCTCGGGCTTCAAGTGGGCTTTGGAAAAATCCAGCGCCAATTCGATCAACAACTCGATGCGAGCGGCGTCCACGCCGCCAACACCCGACAAATTGGGCGCCATGTCTGAAACGACCACATCCACGGGACGACCTTGCACCATTTCTTCCAATTGGGCCAGAACGGCCTCATCTTTAAAGTCACCTTGAATGAAGTTCACGCCCTCGATGGGTGTCATGGGCAACAGGTCCAATGCGATGATGGTGCCGTTCAGGGCCCCGACCGCCGCCCCCTCGGGCGACAAACGCCGCCGCAGATACTGACTCCAGGCACCCGGTGAGGAACCCAAATCGACCACCAAGTGACCGGGTTTGATGAGCCCCAAGGTC